>JAAUPF010000355.1 GCA_012034575.1 Richelia sp. CSU_2_1
AAACAGTTCGATCGCGCGTTTAAATTCAATGTATTGTTAGTCTTTTCGTGTGGTGGGGGCGGGTTTTTGAGATTCGTCGTTAGGTGTCGTATATTTAAGAGAACCCGCCCCTACGGGATGTGATAAAATATGATATTTCCTACATTAAACAGTTCGATCGCGCGTTTAAATTCAATCTATTGTTAGTTTTTTGGTGTGATTGGGGCGGGTTTTTGAGATTCGTCGTTAGGTGTCGTATATTTAAGAGAACCCGCCCCTACGGGATTCGGCAGAAAAAATAATCACAAAAACTATGAAATTAAAATACAAAAAAACTCGCTTTTTTCTCACATTCCTTGCATTTACCACCCCGACAATCTGGGAATTGGGAATTGTCAACCCATCCCAAATAGCCACAGCCCAAATTAACCCGGCACCGGATGGCACTAATACTCAAATTACTCCCAACGGCAACGTATTTAACATCAATGGCGGCCGACAATCCGGCGACGGCGCAAATCTTTTTCACAGTTTCCAACAATTCGGTTTGACTCAAGGGCAAACTGCTAATTTTATTTCAAATCCCAATCTTCGCAATATTTTAGGGCGCGTTGTCGGCGGCGATGCTTCCATAATTAATGGATTAATTCAAGTAACTGGCGGTAATTCCAATTTATTTTTAATGAATCCGGCGGGGATTGTTTTCGGTACAAATTCTCGTTTAAACGTGCCTGCTGCTTTCACCGCGACTACTGCGACGGGCATCGGTTTTAACAATAATTGGTTTAGTGCGGCTGGGGATAATAATTACGCTCAATTAGTCGGAAATCCGAATAGTTTTGCGTTTACAAATACACAACCTGGAGGCATTGTCAATCTGGGAAATTTGGCAGTGAGAGAAGGGCAAAATTTAACTTTATTGGGCGGCACGATTTTGAGTACCGGGCAACTTTCTGCACCGGGAGGTAATATTACTGTGGCGGCGGTACCAGGTGAGAATTTAGTCAGAATTAGCCAGCCGGGAAATTTGTTGAGTTTGGAGGTTCAGCCGCAATCTGCTGCTGGAAGTTTGCCTCAAAATTGGGTATTGCCTGTTGTATCTTTGCCGCAGTTGTTGACAGGTGGCGGGGGAAGTGCAACGGGGGTGACAGTCAACAGTCAAGGGCAAGTAGAATTAACTGATTCAGATACTAAAGTAAAAAATGGGGATATCGTTGTAGGAGAAGGTATTAATATATTATCGGGAACTGCTGATGTCAAAAGTGGATCGGTAATTTTTATTGCTGATAAAAGTATTATTTTGCTAGGAGGTATTGTATCTGATTCTACCACGAGTGCTAGTGGTAATATAAATATGGAGGCTGGTACTGGAATTACTTTTACTAGGTTTGGCATCAGTGTTGGTTGTCCTAAATGCCCAATGGGTGGAAATGTTAGCCTCAAAACTACCAATGGTGATATTAGAGTTCCAGGTCAGATCGATACGATTGGTAATACTGCTGGCAGCATTTTTCTTTCCAGTGGAGGTGCAATCTCTATTGGATCTCTAAACTCAGTAGCTCCCTCCATAGATGCCCGATCTGAGAGTAATGGCACTGGTGGTAATGTAACCATTTTGGCTAATGGCGATATTAACCTTCTCAGTATCTCGGGTATATACATACCAGGCGATACAGGTGGCGGTAACATTAACCTCACTAGCATGAATGGTAAAATTAGCACAGGCCTTCTCAATACTGAAGCTAATATCAGTGGCAATGCTGGCAATATCAACATCCAAGCTAAAAATGGCATAGCAACACCAAGTGAAATACCAGGATATAACTTAGATTTATTATCGACTCGTTCTCCTAATGGAAATGGTGGCAACATTACCCTATCTACCACCAATGGAGATATTCAGATAGGTAATGTCAATTCAAGTGGAAGACTGCAAGGTGGGAATATTAATATTACTGCTACGGGTGGTAACATTACTGCTCGTGACATTCAAGCAACTGGCATTCAAGACGGCGGTTCAATTACCTTGAAAAGCGGCGGCTCGATCGACACTACTGCCGGAATTATCAATGCGATCGGCGGTAACAGCGGCGGCAATATTTCCCTCGAAGCTGGCAGCAATATTATTACTGCCGGAATTGGAGCTTTTTTATTAAGTGGATTCAATGGCAACAGCGGGAATCTGCGCATTCAAAGCGGCGGTAATATTAACACGAGTGCCGGCCCGATCGTTACTGCGGCCGGCAGCGGCAGGGGCGGAAATGTTACTATAGATGCTAAAGGTTCTGTGGCGACATCGGATATTAATTCTCGCACTTTTTCGACAAATATTGCTAATCCTGGAGGCAATATCGATATTCAAGCAAATAATTCGATCGCCCTTAGCGGAAATATTGAAACTAACCGCAATAATATTGCATTTGGCGCTCCGGTAATCTTGGCTGATGATTTGTTCGTGAAAATTTCCGGGACGGGGGACATTAATTTTAATGCTACTGTTAATGGAGCATATAATTTAACGGTCGATCGCGATGCGGGAATCGTGCGGTTTGGCGGGGCGATCGGCGGCGAAAATCCTCTCAACAGCATCAACATTCTCGATGATATTCCCAACAGTTTAGAGTCGATCGACATTACTGCAACTAATAATATTACTACCCGAAATCTTACCTCGACTGCAGGCATATCCTTGTACAGCATCCAAGGAGAAATTACGACAGGCAATCTCAACTCGACTTCCCCTAACACTGGAGGAAATATTGAGCTCAATGCAGGAACAAACATTACTGCAGGCAATATCAATACTTCTGCTTTTACTGCTGGCGGGAATGTGTTTCTCGACGGTAACGGCAATATTGTTACAGGTTCGATCGACTCTTCATCTACAGGAAATGCGGGCGATGTCAGTGCTATAAATCGCAGCAATTTCGGCAATTTTATTCTAGATCGAATTAACGCTCAAAGCCTCGGTACAGGTACGGGCGGAGATGTAGAGATTGTTGCCCAAAGGTTTTTTCGATCGCCCAATTTCTTCTCCGACAGAAACGGCATTGATGCTAGTATTTCCACTGCGGGAAATCCGGGAGATAGCAGCGGCGGTACGATAATTATCCGCCACGGAGGCAGAGGAATTACACCTTTTATTGTCGGCGATTCTGCAACAAATGGAACTGCCGCTGCAATCACCAGAGGAAATAGCAATCCCCTGCAATCAATTTTGCCCGATCGCACTTATCTTTACACTCACGGGCAGGATCGCAATGTATCCCAAAATCGCGATCGCATTCAAATTATCTCGGTTCCCCCACCCGCGCCGCCCGCACCCACTCCCACGCCCGCACCGACACCGACTCCATCCCCAGCGCCCGCCACTCCAACACCGGAACCGACACCGATTCCATCCCCAGCGCCCGCCCCCCCAAC
>JAAUPF010000127.1 GCA_012034575.1 Richelia sp. CSU_2_1
AGTTTTGTCAAGAAATTGTTGCTGAATTAATGAGAGCTAGACCTAATAAACTGCCATTTTTTCAGAGGGGTTTGAGGGCTATGTCTTTGATTCGATCGGGGTTGTGACGGGGTTGTCACCCCGTCAGGGCTCAGATTCGATCCTGCTAAGGTTATAAATAGAATTTTTGTCAGGTCAGCCCCCAGATATATGCAAAGGGAGTTCGATCGATTTTAGATTTTAGATTTTTAATTTACGATTTGCGATTTTAGATTTTCTTTCAGAGCTGGTTTTAATCGCGATCGCAAGTAGTGAGTCCAGTATTCCAAGCGGCACAATCCCTTGGAGATTTACGATTTTCTGCCCGTTCTGGCTTTAACACCCATCCAGCAGATCCGGAAAAAGTTTTGCTAAAATTCTGGAGAAGTCGATCGCGCTGGTGTATTAATAATTAACCGCTAAAGAAAGCCACCGCAGCTTTCACAACTTATTATGAAAATCAAAAATATAATTGCCGTTACCTTGTCGATCGCCGCTGTCTTTGCTGCCACCAAATACATCTCTGCTTTCGATCGACAAAACCAAGTCAAGCAATTGCTGCAAACCAAACAATGTCCTGAATGCAATCTCAGCAACGCCAACCTAAAGGGCATGGACTTGCAAGGATTTAACTTGCAGGGAGCCAACCTAAAAGGTGCCGATCTATCGGGAAGCAAATTGGCAAATGCCAACCTAAAAAATGCTAAATTAGATAGAGCAGATCTGACAGGAGCTGACTTAGGTTGCAGCGGCATCAGTCTCAATATTGATGCGATCGGAACGGGAATAAATACAGATTTTAAAGTCAGTGCTGTTCCCGAAAAAAACAACCCAGAAAATACCGCAGCCGGTGTTAAAGTTAAATCGAGCGATCGAGGAGCGACAATGCGCGTAAACCTGCCCGGATGCGCTGACTTTGAAAACGCGACATTTCAGGAAACTAAAATGCCAGATGGCAGCATCCGCCGTTCTTGAAAACAGTAACAAAACTGATTCACCGCATTCTTACTCCCTCCCCTTAGTAAGGGGAGGGTTGGGGTGGGGTTAAAAATTTGTGACTCCCGCGAGAATTACCCTACAACAATAATCAATTTAAGCTTTTCTATGCGCTCGATCGATCGAACAAAACAAAACCGCCGCCTGGATGAGAAGCAGCGGTTTTTCAACACAAATTAAGACGAGAGCAAAAGCCCGATCGAAGTCCCCCCGATTCAGAGAGATGCGAAGGAACTCCAGACAGCAAAATTAGTGAGCCGAACCGTTACCGTGATACTTGTCAGTATCGTAAAATCCATTTTTTGTGCCGAAAAACAAACAGCAAACGGTGAAAACTGCTGTCAGCACTGCTAAAACTAACTTAACGTCAATCATTACTGCCTCCTGTTGAGTGAGTGAAAATACTCAGATTGTAGAATATTTTTGGCTGGCGCGATCGTCTACCAGCGTAGCGCCGGATTTAATCGGCTGCACTCTAGTGCGGCAGTTTCCAGACGGCGGAGTAATTCGGGGAACCATCGTCGAAACAGAAGCTTACGGCCCGGGAGATCCCGCTTGTCACGCTTACACGGGCCTGACTCCCCGCAGCAAAGTGATGTTCGGCCCTGCGAACACCAGCTACGTCTACCTCATTTACGGAATGTACCACTGTTTGAACGTGGTGACGGATTTAGAGGGAGTTGGTAGCGCCGTGCTCCTTAGGGCCTTGCAATTAGAAGCGATTCCCGCAGAATTTGCAGCTACACCCCCCGCCAAGCAAATTCGCCTCGCAGCCGGGCCCGGTAAACTGTGCAAAGTATTGAAAATAGATAAAACTTTAAACGGTTTGTCCTTGGGTGCGGGTCAACCCCTGCGCTTGGAACACCGCAGCCCAGAATTTCAACGCGCGATCGACTCCGGTGCAACTAATATAGTCCAAACTACCCGCATCGGCATCACCAAAGGAATCGATTTGCCTTGGCGTTGGTATCTGGGGAACTGTGCAGCGGTGTCTAAACTCTAGTAATGTCAAAAGTATTTGTGTAAACCTTGTCGCTTATCTCTGTCAAACAAATGGCTTACTCTTCTGAAAATCCGATCTTGCAGCTCAAAAAATGCCTGACGCTAGCTCAGGATGTTGGCAGTCACGTCGAAGCCAACCGAGCCTTCGAGCAATTGTGCGCGATTATAGATGCTGAAAATCCGATGGCGGCGCAACTGTTGGAGATACTGTGGCAAGAAGCAATTATGGCTCGCCGATCTGCCTTATTTTGGCAGCAAATGAGCGATGTTGAAAAAGATATGGCTAATAGAATGATGGAAAATATGACGCAGATGAGACAAAATTATTTGCGCCTGATGCAAGAAATGTAGGGAACAGTTGACAGTTGACAGTTGACAGTTGGGAATTGGGAATTGGGAATTGGTAATTGGTAATTGGTAATTGGTAATTGACAGTTGACAGTTTTCCCAATCCCCCAATCTTCAATCTCCCAAGCTAAAATCTAAAATCCAAAATCGAATAATTTACCAATCTCAAATCTCAAATCTCAAATCTAAAACAGATTTTCACCCCCCTGAAAAAAGGGGGCCGCCTGGGTCCGCAGGCCGGGAAAACAAGCCCGCAGGTTTTCCTCCAGGAATTTTAAAACAACAATCGCAGCAGCACGGAACCTAGAGAACCTAGAAGGCTGCCAAAGTCGCCGCCTCCCTTGCGGGGTTCCGTTGGTTTTTGGCGCGCTACAATTGCTTTGCCCAACTCCTTTGACAGTTCCTCGCCCTCGGGATTTCCTTGAGTAGCGAACAGTTGCTGCGCTCGCTGGGCGTCAACACTTGCGCCGGCAAAGTCTCCCAAGTCGGCGCGAGACATACTGCGAGCAAAATAAACTGCTGCTAGATCCGGTTTCAGATTGAGGGCTCGATCGTAATAATCTACAGCATTTCTGTAATTTCCGGCCCGAGCCTCAAACACTCCCAATCGATAGAAGTCTTCAGCCGTGCCGATATTATCGGGCATTCCCTGCACTCCCAGCAGTTGCGCGCCAGTCAAATTCGCCGTCAGCAAATTGGCACCGCTCAGAAAAGCACTTCTCAAGTCGGCACCGCTAAGGTTAGCCCCGTTAAGGTTCGCCCCGGTAAGGTTGACGCCGAACAAACTCGTGCCGCTGAGGTTGGCACCGCTGAGGTCGGCACCGCTGAGGTTGGCACGGCTGAGGTTGGCACCGCTCAAGTTAGCACCTTTGAGATTGGCTCCTGCTAAGTTTGCTAAAACCAAACCTGCACCGCTCAGATCGCAGTTGGGGCACTGGCGGGTGGCGAGTAGCTGCTGCGTGTGCTGTATGTTTTCGGCCGTTGCAGGTACGATCGGGGCGATCGAACTCAGCAGCGTTAGAGCCAGTAGAATTCTAAGTTTCATTCTTAAGCATCAAAAATCCACAATCTCAAACCTAAAATAGCTTTTATTGAGGTTGCTAGCTAATAAATTAGTCGTGGATCGTGCCGTCAGGCATGGTCGCGCCCTTAAGATATACTCCACTCAAGTTTACCCCTGTCAAGTTTGCTCCTAGCAAGTTGGCCCCGCTCAGGTCTGATGCGCTTAAAACTGCTTCCGTCAAATCAGCTCTAATTAAACTTGCTCCCATTAAGTCGGCTCCGCTGAGGTCTACCCTACTCAAGTTGGCTCCAATCAGGTCTGCTTCAGTCAGCACGGCCCTGCGCAAGTTTACTCCATAGAGATTGACTCCGTGCAAGTCTGCACGGGTAAGCATTGCCCTGGATAGATTGCAGCCAATTAGATTGGCTTGTGTCAGAAAAGCTCCGCTCAAGTCTGCTTTGCTAAGATTGGCCCCGATTAACTCAGCTTGATGCAGGTTCGCTTCAGCCAAAAGTGCCTCAGTCAAATCCGCCCCACCTAAGTCAGCTCGGCTCAAGTTGATTTTGGACATATTGGCTTTGCTCAAGTTGGCTCTATTGAGCTTGGCTTTGTTGAGATTTGCACCGATCAAATCGGCTTCGTACAGATTGACTCCAATCAATTCTGCTTCGTAGAGGAATACCTCATGCAGGTAGATCCCGCTAAAATTTTTTTCTCCTGTTGCGTATAGCTTGAGTAGTTCGTCAACGTTCATTTTGGCTTCTCTAAACCTTTTGAATAAAGAATACTGTAAGTAATCTCACTGCACCGGAAGTTACGGGATTTTAGATATAGCAACCGCCAAGACAGTTAGGACATTCAAAGCGTTACTCTGAGTCCTTCTGCCTTCTTCCTTCTGCATTCAGCTATAACTCTAAACTAGCTGGGCGATCGACTTCTCCCTATTTTTGAGATAGGAGGAGAAATTAGTCTGTTTGGGAGGAATCAAACAACAAATTATTTTGGGTCTTTAAACCTTTTGCTTTCACTTTGTTTTCGCTTTGTTAAGAATTCAAACTTCTTAAATTTTGAGAACGTCTTCATTCCTGGAGATTGTTCGGTTAAAAATAGGTGTGACTTTTTCGTGTATAGTTGAGTATACTGATTTCTGCTGTGACAAAGGTCACTAACAAATGTTAGTGTTATCACATAGAACGAGATGTTTCGATCACGGCACACGCGAAAAAATAGCCGATAGTGGTACTGTACTGTTGAAGAATTGACAATGCCACTTCCTACGTGCTTTACTAAAGTTTGCGATCGCCCTGTAATTTCACCGATATTTGTGGTTCGCAAAATTACAGAGTAAAATTACAGGGTTAAATCTGACTCGACTAAATCTGACTCGACTAAATCTGACTCGACTAAATCTGACTCGACTAAATCTGACTCGACCTTCAAGCTGTAGTGGCAAAAGTGGTGCTATCTAATAATTTATGAAACAGCAGACTGCAGAAGTGCAGCAGGCGAGCAGTAGAAAATGTGTAAAAATCTGTGCTAGTAATTGCCGATTAATATCGAATTGCCAGCGACATTTTCTTGATAGATATAACCTCTTTGGTGGCAGCAACTAATGACTAACAACTGCTAATAAATTAGCAAAAATTATTAAGAACTCGCAGGAAAGCCGGATTTATATCTAAGATAATCTTAGATAAATTAAATCAACGGTTTTCCTTCAAAGCGAAATGGTTGCCGCTAAGGGTTGCTGCTAAAAGCCGAGTTAATAAATTAGTTAATGAATTAGTTACTAATTAGTTACTTTATTAACTAATATCGGTGTTAGCAATGAGGCTTAAATCGTCATGCTTAAATCGTCACGCAGTTAATCCAATCTTTTTTATTTGTTGGCCGCTCTTCAAGTGAAAATACAAACCCAGGCTTGGAGTAAATATAGCTTCCTTGCCAACAAAACTATTGCAGAGTGCGAAACCCCGTGAGGTAATTGATATGGCTGGAGTATGTAGACTTAACATTGCAGAGACAATTGATGAATTAAAAGGCTTGTTAACCGAACAAAAAACGGCTAGCGGCTTTCAAAAAATTCAAGCACTGTACTTGTTCAAAATTTGTCAAGTTAAGACAGTTAAAGAATTGGCACTGACGATCGGGGTAAATCGAATCACCGTGCAAAGGTGGCTGAGAAAGTATCGAGCTCAAGGACTCGAAGGGCTTTTAGAAACAAAACACAGCGGCGGCCGCAAGCCCGCCATCCCTCCCCTGGCCCGCGCCAGTCTCGCAGTGCGACTCAGCGACCCGCAAAAAGGCTTCAGAAGCTACGGAGAAATTCAAGAGTGGTTGCAGCAGGAATATAATATCGAGGCATCTTACAAAGCTGTTTACGCCACAGTTAGATATCAACTCAAAGCTAAGCTGACGAAAGGTTAGGTAATGGGTATTTCGTTCGCTCGATCGAAACCCATAAAATCGATCGAATTGGTAGAACGGGACTGATAGAAAGCATCTGCTTGTATGTAGCAATTCTGCTGTAACATGAGGTGCGCCCTCGCGATCGGCAATTAGTAATTGGCAATCGCTCTAGAAGAGCGCACCTCATTTACTTGAAAACTCCTATGTTGCGTCTTTCAGGAGCAGTAAAAGAGAAATTTTACTTAAAATCTAGACCTTGTGAACTTTCTTCCCCAAAAAGAGCGGACTAAAGTTTACACGCTCGATCGGTTTTGATTGCTGGTAGTCGATCGAACCCGATCGGATGCGCAATTCCTGTCTTAATTGGTTTGCAGTAATCTGTCAGACAGGATTTTAGTGCTATTCGATCGGGCAATTTTTTATGGCAATTTTTTATGGCAAAAACCGATCCAAAGCCGATTTCAACTCTTCAATTTCGCTATCGATATTGCCTTCTTTCGCAGCTCTGGCAATGCACTCAGTTAAATGTTCGTCAAGAATGATTCTCGCCACCCGATCGAGCGCTCCTCGCACGGCTGCAACCTGCACTAAAACTTCAGGACAGGGGCGGTTTTCTTGCACCATTGTTTTGATACCGCGAATGTGTCCCTCAATCCGAGACAGGCGATTGACCAACCGCCGCAGCGATTCTTCGTCGTGAACGTGGGGGTGGGCGCAGTCACTGTGGTGGTGGTGAGAATCAGAATTTGAGGGTAAGGATTTGTCAGTAGAAGTATTAGATAGAATCATTTGTGTTACGAGGCAAATTTCACTTGCTCAAGACTTATTTTTTGGAAGAGTCAATATATTTAGAACTCGCGCAACTGCACAATTCTATTCACTTCTAAGGTTCGTCATTCTTAGAGCTAATAGGAAAAACAAAGGTTTTACCAACTGAAGCACCCTACTAATTTTGTCACTGTGTTTTTGTCACTGTGTTTTTGTCACTTTGTGTCAGTTGCGTCCAGAACTGATATTGCGCTGATATTTTTACTATATCACTGTTGCCAGCGACTAGCCGCCAGCAAAGCTTTTCCTTGGCTTTGCAGGCGCAGCCGGATGCGATCGCTGTCCTAGTTTATGGGTAATTGCCTGATAACGAGGTGAACTCAGGCCCAAATCAGTCCCCAAACTATCCGCGATCGAAAACTGACAAAACAAGAAGCAATAACGCTCGCAGGAATCTGCTTTTGTCGATCTGCGTTCATTCGCGGTTGAAACAGAATATTCCTGAGAAAGTAGGGACACGGCACTGCCGTGTCCTTAGGTGTCCTCGATCGGCGTGAAATCTGCTATCGACACCGGATGTAGGGACACGGCAGTGCCGTGTCCTTGGGTATCCTGTATCTTTTTAGATAAACGTAAAGTCAAATCCAGAAAGAGTTGTTACCCCAGTTACACCATTTAACTTCGCCAAAATGCGCGAATCGCTACCGATAGTATTGTTACCATTACCATCGTAAATGATGTAAGTATTGCCGCCGGAATCGTAAGCAAACAAGAAAGCAGTTCCGCCCAAAATATTAGAAGAAACTGTTGTTTGCACCGGCAGCAACACTTGGCTGCCGTTGGCAAGATTCGGGAATCCCGGCGCAAAACTAAACTGATCGGAGATCGGCACACCCAGACCGGTAAAATCAGTAATGGCATCGTATCCGCCCGCCGCGATCGCGGAATTAATCGCCCCGGCAGAAGCCGCATCAAACACCGGCCCGCCCTCTGCTGGACTGCCGTAGCGGAATTGATTGTTACCTCCGCCTCCAGTCATCGAGTCAACCCCAAGTCCGCCGATGATGACATCATTGTCGGGGCCGCCGTTGAGAGTATCGTTAGCATCTCTGCCGTCAACAGTATCGCTGCCCGCCAAACCGTTCAAATTATCGGGCAAAGAGCCACCAATTAGATTGTTTGCTCCGCCATCGGCCGGCAGTACCTGAACCGAAACATTAGCCGTGCCCGGAACAGTCCCGAGCCCGTCGCTGACGCTGTAGGTGAAAACAGTGCTGCCGGGAGCGCTGCCGGCGATGAACTGCACCCGATCGCCCAAATTCACAGCTATGCCCAGTTTTGGCGTGCCGACATTAATAATGTTCAGCGGCCGTCCTTGCGGGCTGGTATCGTTCGATCGCACGTCAATGAATGTCGGCAGCAAGTTACCCGCACTCGTAAATACGATACCGTCATCAGCCGCGATCGGCGCTGGGTTGGCAGGGGCAGTTGCCGAAGTGTTGAAAGAATTGATGTTGATGGCAACTAAACCCGCCACCGTACCTCCCTCGGGGTCAGCCACGCTGTAGCTGAACGATCCGGCGCTGCCGACCTTATCAGCAACAGGTTGAAAAGTCAAGCCCGTCAATTCCTGAACGGTCAGCTTTTGGTTGATTGCCACCGGAGTTGTACCCTGTACGACTTGACCTAAAGCCGGATTGGGCAACAGAGTTACCGCGATCGAGAGTTCAGAACCCTCAGGGTCGCTGGGTGCCGAAATGCTCAGCGATAGGGGCAAATTCTGCAAAGCCGTCAGCGTCTTGCCACTTTCCACGATCGGCGGTTCGTTGACCCCTGGAGTCGGAAAAGCAGGCGGAGTCGGACTCGGCAAACCTGGAGTCGGGACGATCGAAGGACTCGGGCTTGGACTCGGAGCCGGAGTCGGAGTCGTTATCAGCGTCGGTCCAGTCCCTGGAGTCGGGCTTGGAGTCGTTCCCGGTGCCGGACTTGAAGTCGGTGCCGGACTTGAAGTCGGTGCTGGACTTGAAGTCGGTGCTGGTGAAGGAGTTGTTCCTGGTGAAGGAGTTGGTGCCGGACTCGAAGTCGGTGCCGGACTTGAAGTTGGTGCCGGACTAGCAGTTGTGCCTGGTGAAGGAGTTGGGCTGGCAGTTGTTCCCGAAGGTCTCGTCCCCGTCGAAGGAGTTGGGCTGGCGGTTGTCCCTGCAGGCCTAGTCCCCGTCGAAGGAGTTGTCCCCGAAGGAGATGTTCCAGTCCCTGAAGGTCTTGTTCCTTGAATTACAAACGGATTTTCATCGACGCGCGGTATTTGAGTTGTCGTGAATCTAGACTCATCTAAAGCACCAGCCCTGACATCAGCCACGATCGCCAAAACTTCTCCAGTCCGCGATCGCGAATAATTGTATTGCTGGAATTCACGCCTACACCCTGGGAGATTTCCAAGTCTGTAAAGTTTAAACCTCCAGCCAGTGCAATTAAATCCCCATTATTAAAGTCTCTGATTCGATCGGCATCCCCCAGTTCCGGGCCGCCAGTAGTCTGAAAGCCAGTGCCGCCGACAGAAGTACCCACCCTACCGAGGACAAAAATATCATCTCCGTCGCCCCCAGTCAGAGTATCAGCCCCGCGATCGCCCGAAAGGATATCGTCTCCCGCACCGCCGGACAAGCTATCGGCTTCATCGCCCCCGAACATCAGGTCATCGCCTTCACCGCCGTCGCCCGTATCGCTGCCAGCGCCCCCGAGGACAGTATCTCCACCCTCTCCGCCAAACAGCACATCATTGCCGCGAGCGCCGAGAACGGTATCGTTGCCTGTATCGCCAAATACAAAATCATTGCCCTTGTCCCCAGAAACAATATCGTCTTCCGCACCGCCGAGCACGCTGTCATTGCCCTTACCGCCAAACAGCAGATCGTTGCCTTCAGTGCCCAGAACAGTATCGTTCCCCGCGTCGCCAAACAGATCGTCACCGCCGCGATCGCCAATAACTAAATCGTTATCCTTGCCCCCGCGTGCGGTATCATCATCCGCACCGCCGTCAACCAAATCTTGCCCCGGTCCGCCGTTGAGGACATCGAGACCGATTTCGCCCCTGAGCACATCATCGCCACCTTGACCCAGAAGCGTGTCGTCAGCCCCGCGCCCGGAAATCGTGTCATTAAACGGGCCGCCAATTAAGTAGTTGCGGGCATCGGTACCTACAGCTACTCCGTCAACAAACACTGGCGGGGGAGGCGGTTCGGGAGGAACGGGAGTCGGTCGCGGCACCGGCGTTACTATCACCCCAGGCCCCGTACTGGTTGGTGCCGGGCTCGCAGTCGTACCCGTCGTACCCGTCGTCGTCCCCGTTGTACCCGTCGTCGTACCCGTTGTACCCGTTGTCGTCCCTGTTGTAGTCGGGCGAGTTCCTGTCGTACTTGTGGTCGTACCCGTTGTACCCGTTGTCGTACCCGTTGTACCCGTTGTCGTACCCGTCGTACTTGTCGTCGTCCCCGCAGGTGTTGGGGACGGCACCGTGCCGATAATATCCGTGATGTTGCCTCTTTCATCCCGGAAGACGAAGGGCGCTCCCCCTTCAAAGAAACCTATTGGTACTGCTGCTGGCATTGTTCCGCCTCCTTGCGACGCTACTCAAACAATAAATTTAGGACTTGCACGATCGATTTTCGATTTTTGATTTTTGATTGAAGATTTTTGATTGAGAAACGATCGATTTTTGATTTTGTTAGGTTTTTGATTTTTTTTGTGTGGCGGCTGTCGCGCGATCGAGCCGATTTCTAAATCAAATTTGGTAGGATATTCAATCCTCCGTCAAGAGGTGGGCGATCGATCTAATCTCCAATCATCAACCGACAATCCCCAACCTAAAATCTAAAACCCAAAATCGTTGCGCCCGATCGGTCCGGGCGCAAGTCCTGCAAACGAATGACCTCACTAAATAAACTTAAAGTCAGAGGCAGTAATGAGAGTGCTCAGAGCTCCAGGCAGCGTCGGAATAGTAGTCAACACTCCCAAATCGAAAGCCGGGAGACTGTCATCAGCCACGTTCGGATCGAAGCCGAGAACGTACTTGTTGAAAGTATTGTTTAGGTACACGAAGAAAGCTCCCGTTTTGCTCGAACCATTTTGATTTTTCAACACAGCATTAACACCTTGGGCGTTATCAAAAGTCGATTCAAACAGAATCACTTCTTGCTTGCTGATGTTATCTCCGCTGCTGCCGATATTTCTGACGATAAAACTGGTGAAATCGTTAGTAGTGCCGGAGTTGGTCAAACCAGAGAAATTAGCAGACCGGAACAAGAGCCTGTCTCTGCCGCTAGTGCCGGTGTTGAAGTCAACAATCACGTCCACGCCTTCGCTGGGAGTTTCGTAGTAGAAGAAATCATCGCCAGCATCGCCGGTCAGTAAGTCGGAGCCAGCGCCGCCGCCCACAATGTCGTTGCCCGCACCGCCGGAAACTGAATCGTTGTCATCGCCGCCCAACACTAAATCGTTGCCGAAACCGCCGACTAGATTGTCGCTGCCGATGCCGCCATCTAACGTGTCGTCTCCGGCTTCGCCCAAAATCGAATCACTACCGGTTTCGCCCAACACGTAATCGTTGCCCGAACCTCCAAGTGCCGTATCGCTGCCGTCTCCGCCCAAAATGGTGTCATCGTTGTCGTTGCCTAACAGGGAGTCGTTATTGATACCGCCGTCGAGCAAATCTGGGCCGAGACCGCCGTCGAGGGTGTCTTCTGCAGCACCGCCGTCGAGGGAATCCGAACCCGTTCCGCCTTGGAGGAGGTCGAGACCGGCTTCTCCGAGTAGGGAGTCATCGCCATCGTTGCCGAGTACGGTGTCGCTGTCAGCGCCGCCGGACACTGTATCGTTGCCCAGCCCGCCGCTTACGGAGTCTGCACCGTCCTCGCCATTGATGCTATCGGCACCTTCACCGCCGTCGAGGGTGTCGTTGCCCGTGAAACCGAGCAGCGAGTCGCTGCCTGCTTGACCGGATACTTGGTCGTTGCCAGCCCTGCCGTCGATGATGTCGTTGCCGTCGCCACCGAACAGGCTGTCGTCGCCCGAACCGCCGACGATATAGTCGCTGAGGTTGCTGCCTGTAAAGCTGCTGGCCGGCAAGCCCGTGCGATCGACAATATTGTCTACCACAGTGATGCTGAAGGAGTTCGGACCGACTTTACCAAATCCGTCGGAGACAGTAAACGAAAAACTATCGTTGCTGCCCGTCGCTAGCAAGTTGTATTTGACGATGTTGTTGTTGATGTCGTCTTGAGTAAATGTGTCGCCGACATTCAGGAAGGTGCTGCCCCTTTGCACGAAGCCTTGAGTGGCGCTGGGGGCTTTGGTAATCGTATAAGTGACTTCCCTGGGCGAGTTGTCGGGATCTGTGGCTAACAACTCCGCAGCAGTAATTGTTTGGGTGGGATTGCTTTTAGCTACGATAACGCCTTCGTTGATTACTACCTTGGGCGGGCTGCTGACGTTGATGCTTGCGATCGCTTGACCGGAACCACCTTGACCGTCTGAAATCGAGTAGCTGAAACTGTCAGTCCCTGCAAAGCCGGGATTCGGAGTGTATTGGAAGGTTCCGGGCGGGCCGGAGGCAACCAATTGCCCGTTGGCTGTGGCCGTAAAGGTGGTAACTGTCAGCGAGTTTTTGTCTGGATCGAAGTCGTTTAAAAGGACGTTGAGGCTAAGCGGTTGTCCTGCAACGGTGGTGAAGTTGTCGTTGACTGCTGTGGGAAACTGATTCGGGAAAGGAATGGAACTTGTCGGCGTTGGCGTTGGAGTAGGAGTAGGACTCGGACTTGCCGTCGGCGTTGGAAACTGCGGTGTCGGACTTGGTGTTGGACTGGCCGTCGGCGTTGGTGTCGGGCTGTCTGTTGGCGTCGGTGTCGGGCTGTCTGTTGGCGTCGGCGTCGGACTCGGCGTCGGCGTCGGATCTGGGGTCGGGGTGGGCAGGGGCGGCGGGGTGGCGCTGCCGGGGATGGTGGGAGCGATGACAAAAGTGCTTCTGCCTAGTGTCCTGCTGTCTACTCCGGGCAATACTGCTAAAAAGTCGCCGCTGACGCCGTTGCGAATAATCGTGCTGCCGGCTTTAGCATCGGAACTTTGGAAGATTACTAAATCTTCAAATTTCAAGTCGCCGCTCAAACCGATGAAATCTTCGCCAACTCGAAAATCGGTGAAAATGTCCGCGTCGGCGATGTCCGGGCCTCCGCTGGTAGTGAATGCTGGATTCGTGCCGCTGCCTCCGTTAGGAGCGCTGACGCCACCGATAACGAAGACATCTTTGCCTTCACCTCCGGTAACGATGTCTTTTCCTGCTTCTCCCCACAGCACGTCGTTGCCTGCATCGCCGGAAATAATGTCGTCGCCAGCACCGGCGAACACGATGTCGTCGCCTTCATTGGCAAAAATTGTATCGGGGGCGTCGTTGCCGAACAGCCAGTCGCCACCTTCGCCGCCGAAGAGCTGATCTGCGTCAGCACCGCCCAAGAGCGAGTCGTTCCCTTGATCGCCCCACAGGATGTCTGCGCCTCGATCGCCCGAAAGGCAATCGTCGCCGAGTCCGCCCCGCAAGCTGTCGTTATTTTTACCGCCGAAAGAGGTGTCTCTGCCTTCGCCTCCGATTACCGTGTCGTTACCGTCGTTCCCAAAAAGTTGGTCGGGGTTATTGTTGCCTTCTAGGGAGTCGCTGCCTTTGCCTCCGTACAGCGTATCGGAGCCAGCACCGCCGTCTAGGGTATCGTTGCCCGTGTTGCCGAAGAGTACGTCGTCGTCATCGTCGCCTCTAATTTCGTCGTCGCCTGCTTCTCCCCGCAAAGTGTCGTTGGCTTGCAGCCCGGAAATTACGTCGGGACCGAGGCTGCCTACTAGAGAGTCGTTTGATTCCGTCCCCCGGACGATGCCACCGATAATTGACGGTCGAGTACCTGTGCCGCCACCTAAGGTATCGTCTATGCCGCCCACCGTGTCGTCACCGCCCGGTCTCGGTGTCGGTGTCGGCGTCGGTGTCGGTGTCGGTGTCGGCGTTGGCGTCGGTGTCGGCGTTGGTGTCGGTGTCGGCGTTGGCGGCGCTGGTGTCGGCGCTGGCGTCGGCGTCGGTCCGATCGTTTCATCGCCTATGATGAAAATCGGCCCGCTTCCGAGAAATTCTGGTGGCACTGCACCGGGCATAATTTTTGCTCCTTTAACTGACGATCCCTATTGACTTTTAGAACTGATTAGTATCAGTTTTGTGCCGCAAATTCGGCTGTAAATTGATTAATAATCCCGATCATTTTTAACACACTCGATCGAAATTGCCATGCTGCCTGCTGTTATTTTTTCACCTCGGCATCGTGACCTCTAAAAATGTGAATACTTGCATATTTTTAAGTGCTTTCTGGGTATACTTAAAAATTGGCCTGTTTCGATCGGAGAACAGTTGGGAATTGGGAATTGGGAATTGGGAATTGGTAATTGGTAATTGGGAATTCTCCCACTCCCCTCTCCCACTCTCCCACTCTCCCACTCTCCCACTCTCCCTAGATCCGCAGGAGCTTGGAACTGTGAATCAGGGGCAACAAAGGTCCGGTTTGTTCTTGTCCGTTGGTGGCTAGCTCGCTGTGACAAAGGTAGAGTGCTTCGCAACGACTTAACAAATCTAGCAGAATTCGCCGCAGGCGCTCTTCCCCTGCTGCTGTTTCATCTTCGGTTTGCCAGGGACGCCCCAATTGCGACTGCAAAAATAAGGGCGCGCCAAATAAAGTCGCGGCCCCGCCACTCAGCCAGAGAGGCGAACCAGCATCCAACCAAAAGTGCCATTTGTGGGCGCGGCGGCTGCTGCGATACTGAAATATGTTGGCAAGGGTAACGGCTTTGCTGGCCGATCCGTCGGGGCGCACTGGAAAGGGGTTGGCGGTGACGGTTCCCCGGCGCAATAGCTGGATGAATCGGGCGATCGCCTCTGAGTCGCCTCCGGTGTTTGGTTCCAGGCGCTGCATTCGCGCGTCGATCTGCCAGTAGTGGGTGGCGGTTTCCATTAACTCGCGCAAAGCTGCTAGTTGGTCGTAGGGGAGGTATCTGTCGGAAATCAGAAATTTTTGGATCGCTCGATCGAGCAGCGATAGCGGACTTGGTAGGAGCCTCTGCTGCTGTTGCGATCGCTGGTCTTCGATCCAGGCGACGATTTGTTCGTAGGCGGCTGCGGCCCGGTGTCCCACTCTATCCCACCGGGGAAAGGCGGTAATTGGTAACAATTGGGGTTTCTCGACATCGGGACAAAAACAACAATCCGCAATCAAACCCGCCCTCACAGGATCGATCGATTTTAGATTTTGGATTTTAGATTTTAGATTGATTGGATTTTGGATTTTGGATTGTCGGTTGAGGATTGTCGGTTGAGGATTGTCGGTTGAGGATTGTCGGTTGAACGGCGATTCGATGTCTTCTGAGTCTTCTAATTCTTGGTATTTCTGGCTGCCCAATACTACCAGCATTTCGGCTACGGCATCTCTGTCTGCCAAGCGGCCGAGTCCGGGATACACTAGCGCTAGCAAGGTGAGCAACGATCGAATCGTGGGACTGCTAGACAGCGGGCGCTGATCGTTGAGGGGTTCGGCAGCAATGCCATCGCGAGCGAGAATTTCTGTCAAACTATAACGGGCGATCGCATCCATACCGGGGGCTATTACGGCGATTTCCTGCGGCTGTACGGTTTTTGATTTGACTGCTTCGGCAATGATTTCGGCAGTTTCTCGCAGCAGTTGGGCGCGGGATGTTGTGGAGACCGATCGCACGGACTCCGGCATACTCAAATTTAAGGGATAAAAAATATAAGAATTAACCGCTAAATTTATCGCTAATTCCCCGACTTCTTCGGCTAAACCTGTTTGTCCTTCCAACCTTTCCACTCGCTTACACCGGGCGGCCAATCCGGCGATATACTCGGGATCTGCCCCCAAGCCCGATCGCGCGCCGCCATCTGGATTGTAGGAAAACGCGCCCGCACAACCTCGATCGAGCATCAACTCGAACAAATCGCGACAGATGGCCGGATAATCGTCTGCATCGTCGGCGATTATTGCATGGTAGCGATCGAGCAAGCGCTGTTGGTAAGTGCTATCTTTCAACAAATACCGCCAGTAGAGTTCCGAAATTATCCCGTAAGTCAGAAATCCCCTCGCCAAACACCATTCCCGCCATCTTAAAAGCAATTCTCCCATGCTGGCAAACAAGCTCGAACTGCCGTTTTCCCCTGCAAATCCCTGTTCCAGAATCGCGGGAATCTCTTCTGTTGGAGTGCCGCTGACAGCAGCAAGCTGAAATATGTCTAAAGTTCGGCGTACCATGCGGTTTGGACTGACTCCGGGCTGGCGCAAAATGCCTTCTTCCAATTCAGGCTGCCACAGTCTGGCGGCGAGTTCCAATTCTGTTTCCGGTTGCAGCCGCAGCGGAAATTGAGTCTTCAACTCCAGCAACTGAATTAGCAGCGGCCAAAACAGCATCACTTCTTGCTCGAAAAAGCCAAAGGGTGTTGTTGAGTGAAAGGCGGATTTTGCGCCCGTAGTAACAGTAATGCGATCGGCCAATTCCAGCCGATTTTCGCCGTTAGCCGCCAAAACCAAAATCGATCCGGCTGTCTGTCCGATTGCCCTCAGTCCCGTTCTCTCGCTGCTGGAAAGTTTTACTGGCTTGGACTTGACATTTGGACTCCGCTTACAGAATTGCTCGATTAAACGAGTCGTTTTGCCGCTGCGGGCAGATCCGACAATCCAAATTGAATCCGACACCACAATTCCTAATATTTACAAATTTGTTACTATACCATGAATAGTTTAATCGTTAATCTGTAAAGTCAACTAACCAGTTTTATCTATGAACACTTCCGCTTGGGACAGGTTTGTAAAATATCTCTACGATGCTCGCCAATGGTATCGAGATACGCCGGAAAGAGCTTTAGAACAAGCTTATGAAGCTGCCTTAGCAATTAAGGCAATGGAAGAGGAGCATTTTGGCGGTCAACCAGTTTCCGATCGATCTGGCGATTACGGACACAGCACTCTATCCTTTTTTAAATCCGAACTGCGAAGATATCTCAAAGTCATTGAAACTAGAATGGTTGAGTTTAATGCCAGCCGTTCGTTTTTGGAATTGCCGGAACGGGTGGCAGCTAAATCCCAAGGCGGACAATTGACGGATAAGTACCCGCACGAATCTGGTGTAAATTTAAAAGATAAAACCTCGCTGGTATTTGAAAAACTAGAGTTTATTGATTCGGTAATTGGCAAGTACATTAACAGGCGATCGACCGCGATCGTTCCAGTGGAAACTCAGAAAAATTTGTCAATTAATTCTGTAAATTCTCGTCCCCAGTCTCACCCAAATACAGGTTCAGCTAACTCGACGATAAAACATCCGGCTGATGCGGTTGAAACTAACACTGATGAAGTGAATTTATTGCCCCGATCGCTTTTGGGAACTCTGAGCCGAATTACCAAAGAGTTAGATCCAGAAGCCGAAAAAGAAGTAGTGAAAAATTTCCGACGATCGCAAGTAAAGACGGTCATTTCTCTGAGATTTATTTTGCTTTTAATTTTGATTCCGCTGCTGGTGAATCAACTTGCCAAAAACTTTGTTGTGGGGCCGATCGTCGATCGCGTGAGAGTTCAAAATACTGCTCCAATATTTATAAATGTTGACCTCCAAGAAGAAGCATTTAAAGAACTGGAGAGCTTCGAGCAGCAACTAAAATTTCAACAGTTAATTGGCATGGCTCCGCCGCTTTCGTCAGAGGAAAGAAAAAAGAAGATTGAAGAAAGAGCAATTGAAATAGCTGAGGAATATCGCGACGAAAGTGCTAATGCTATCAAAAATATTTTGCCGATATGTTCTCCTTAGCTGTCTTTGCCTTTATTATCGTGACTAACACGAGAGAGATTGAAGTTCTTAAGTCTTTCATGGACGATTTGATTTACGGTCTCAGCGATAGCGCTAAGGCTTTTATCATTATTCTACTGACAGATATGTTCGTAGGATTTCACTCTCCTCACGGCTGGGAAGTGATTCTCGAAGGAGTGTCGAGGCATTTGGGACTGCCGGAAAACAGGCAGTTTATCTTTCTGTTTATTGCAACATTTCCGGTGATTTTGGATACGGTATTTAAGTATTGGATCTTCCGCTACTTGAATCGGAGTTCGCCTTCAGCAGTTGCAACTTACAAAATATGAATGAATAGTTGACAGTTGATAGTTGACAGTTGACAGTTGACAGTTGATAGTTGACAGTTGATAGTTGATAGTTGATAGTTGACAGTTGAGGGTTGAGGGTTGGTAATTGGTAATTCTCCCCCTCTCCCTCTCTCCCCCTCTCCCTCTCCACAAAAAGCTACAAAAGTCAAATTTCTATATAAACTCCCACACTTTCTAACGCCATTTTATTAACCGCGCACAAAGCGTAAGTTCCCTTTTCCACAGCTATTTCAGTTGTCTCTGCATTCAGTATTTTTAGCAGTTTCCAGTCACCGTCAATTTTTTGATATAAAGTCCAAGAACGGATGTTAGGATCGGTAGCATTATCCCAGCTTAAAACATTGCTATTTCCTGCTGTTTTCACTTCTAATCCTGCGGGGCGAGAGGGGGCTGTTCCTGCTTGCCAAGACATAGCTGGAACCAGGGCTGGTTGTGCGTAGGTACTCGATTTGAAGTTATCGTAAATTTGCTGGCGATTGTCGCTAAAGGATTTCATACTGAAGAAAACATTGCCTAAAGCTAACCTTTTCTCTGAATTGCGCGTAATTTCAATTTGTTTGTTAATTTCACCTACCGTCCACTTGTCGCCGTCGAGTCGCCCGAGGTTATTTCCGGGGTAAATGTGTTTTTGTTTGGGGTTATTATCCAGCCACCAATTTAGCAGCATGGGATAGCTTTGGGCTGTTTGATCTATGCGCCAGTAAAGTTGGGGTGTTAGATAGTCTACCCAACCCGATTCCAACCATTTTTTTGAGTCTGCATACAGTGCTTCGTAGGCGTCTAAACCGCGACTTCCGGGGGGTTGTCCGGGGCGATAAATACCGAAGGGACTGATGCCGAATTTAACGTTTGCTTTGGTCGATCGAATGCCTTGTGCTAGTCTTTGAATTAAGTTGTTGACATTTTCCCGACGCCAGTCTCCCAAACTTAGATTACCTCCGTTCGATCGATAGTTATTATAAGTCTTGCTATCGGGAAATTCTTGGCCGGTAATCGGATAAGGGTAGAAATAATCGTCGAAGTGAACTCCGTCAATATCGTAGCGCTTGACTGCATCTAAAATTACGTTGTAAGTCTTATCTTGAACGAGCTTAATTCCTGGGTCCATCCACATTTCCTCACCCCACTGATAAACGCATTCGGGATTGGTAACTCCGATGTGGGGGCTGACATTTGGTGGGGTTTTAGTGGAAACTTTGGCGCGGTATGGATTGAACCAAGCGTGCACTTCAATGTTGCGTTTGTGGCTTTCGGCAATGATAAATGTTAAAGGGTCATAATAAGGTTGCGGCGGCCTTCCTGGAGTGCCTGTCAGCCAAAAACTCCAAGGTTCTAATTGCGATGCGTAAAGAGCGTCGCCCGCAGGTCTAACTTGCAGGATAATTGCATTGAAATTCATCTCTGCTAATCTGTCAAGTATTCTAATAAATTCTGTTTTTTGCTGTTGGGCAGATAGTTTGTTGTTGGAAGGCCAGTCAATATTCCAGACAGATGTGATCCAAACTCCGCGAAATTCTCGGCGGTGGCTGACGTTGACTGTCGGCCGCGGAACTTTGGAGATAACTATAATATATTGTGAATATATTTGCGGCGCTTTTTTGAGATAAACTAATGCTTGATAAACCCAGGCTGCGATATCGGCTCGCGTGGCATTTCCGGCAGGATTTAATAAGTTTAAGCTGGGGTAATTTACAACTATTTCGGATTGAGTAGCCAGGGCGATCGCGCTTCTAGCATAGTTGGGGATTTCGGTGCTGTCTTGATAGATATTTGCTAAGTTTATCGTGACATTTGGTACGGTATTGACTGCAAATATGCCGCTCATTAAAGCAACTAATGCTTCGGTTCTGGTAATCGGATTCTCCGGTCGAAATTGGTTGTTGGGATAGCCGGAAATAAATCTCATGCTAAAGGCTTTTTGAATGGCAGCAGCAGCCCAATAATTAGCAGGAACGTCGCGAAAGGGAACGTAGGGCCGCAAGTTTTGTCCGGGAAATGCTTTGCTGATAATGGCGGCAAATTGAGCGCGGGTGAGGTTGGTGTTGGGGCGAAAAGTGCGATCGCCAAATCCGCTGATAATTCCGCGTTGAGTTAAGCCTTCTATGAATTGTTTTGCCCAGTGATTTTGAATGTCGGAAAATAGGATATTGCTGGAAGTCATAGTTATGTTAAACAGTTGATAGTTGATAGTTGACAGTTGATATAAGTAGAAAGGCGCAAATAAACCAAACTATGTAACGAAATATAAATCGCACTCAAACCCTCTTGACTCCTATCTCCTGACTCGGAGCTCCTACCTGACCCCAACGATAAATATTTACGCCGACTTTACTTAGCGATCGCAAATCATTTGTGAAGTTCTTACTCCCGGACCTTAGTAAGGGGAGGGTTGGGGTGGGGTTAAAAATTTGTGACTCCTGCAAGGATTGCTATAGTTGATAGTTGATAATTAACCAATAACTAATGATTGATGACTCGAAAATTTTGAGTTTTGAGTTGAGAGTCGATCGTTGGTTTTTTAATGGTAGAAGCTTTGTGTTTTTGCATAAACTTTGAACTAGGTAGAAACCGAGTTTTTTTACAAAAAAGACTGCACTCAAGTCTTTA
>JAAUPF010000356.1 GCA_012034575.1 Richelia sp. CSU_2_1
CAATGCAGCGAAGAATATTCTGGCTAAGGGATTAAAGCAAGCAGGAATCAGTTTAAATACGGCGGGGCACGCCGGAATTAACGCTTGGGGACAGAACGACCTCTACTCGTTGGTGGTGACATCAACGGGCAAGTTGACTGGTTGAGCCAAGAATCCCCGCGCGTTCACGCGCCCGGAGTGTCAAATATTACGGAAATTAAAGCCTTTATGCCAAAGGAGTCGCAGCCTGCTAACCTGCTGCTTTCACGCCTAGAGCCGATCGCCCGCGGCCAAGTAGTAGAATAGGGGTTGGCAAGTTCCGAAGGCCGATCGTTCCTACCAAAACAATCGAAAATCGAAAATCGAAAATCCCCCATCTAAAATTGCAAGTCCTGTAACAGACAATCTAAAATCTAAAATCTAAAATCGTATTATGGGAGGGCAAACATCTTGGACGAACTCAGAACAGCATTGGAATTGGCAACAGAAGATGAATTGCAGCAACTAACCGAACTGTTGTTCAGTCGCAGGTTCAACCCGTTAGATTACGTGCAAACCCCCGCACCGATAGACGTACAAAGTCGCGATCGCGAAGCTTGGCTGGATGCGGTAGAACAGCGGTTTCGCTATCTAGCCGCCGACGGGTTGACGGTACTCAGAGGGCGCACCGAACAAGTCACTTACAGACAAGCTTTGATTCAAGTTTGCCGCTATCTAAAAATTCCTTATTCCAAACAATTGTCAACCACCGATTTAGAAGCAGAAGTATTTCTGCACTTAATGGGTAAAGCTTGGAAGCGCTTGCCTTCCCAGGAACAAAAAGCCCTGACAGCGCGCGTGCACCGAGCAATAGTTGACTCCAAATTCTCCGAACCTCTGCCGATTTCTGCAGAACAAGATCCGTTGGGTTTGCTGTTTAAAGGCGGCAGCGCTTTAGCTGTTAGTTCCATTGTAAAACCAATGTTGCTCAAGCTGATGGCCCATCAGTTTGCCCTGCATTTTGCTACTTATCAAATGGCAAAACAAGCAGTAGTTGCCGGTACCGCCACAGCAGCAACTCAGTTTCAAAATTACGTTGCAATTCAAACAGCCCGCCGCGGTATGGCGGTAAGTGCTGCCCGTTACGGTGCGACGCGGAGCGTGTTTTCGTTTCTCGGGCCGGTTTTGTGGACTTGGTTTTTAGCAGATTTGGGCTGGCGATCGATCTCAACTAATTACGCTCGGATTATTCCCACCATTTTTGCTTTAGCTCAAATTCGCCTGACTCGATCGGAACCTGTCTGGGAAATAGCATAAAAATTTTGGATTTTGGATTTTCGCTTGAAGTGCGATCGAACATCTAAAAAACTTTTCTCTACGTTCAATTTTAGATTGGAGTGTGAGTGAGCATAAGAAATTTGTTTAAACTAGCGATCGAGCTAACAGTTAAAAATCTCAAAATTTCCATTCAAAAACATCCCGATCGCGCCTTACAACTTCCTTGGACTTTCGCTCAAATCGGAGTGTTGATTTTTCCAATCATTCCAATTTTGGGTGCTTTGGGATTGTTTCTCGGATTGGTCGGAACTTGGAAACAAAAATTCACTCAAATTGCCAGTCACCCCGTCAATCTAGCATTACTAATACTTACTGCATTTCTGGCGGTCGGGGCTGTTTTTGCTAACAACAAAATCGAAGCTGTTTTAGGATTGGGCAACTTCTTGCCGTTTTTCCTATTGTTTGCTGCTTTCAGCCGTTTAATTCAAACTACCCGACAATTGCGGCAGTTATCTTGGCTGTTAGTAATCGGCTCAATTCCGGTAATAATTTTAGGTTTGGGACAGCAATTTTTCAGTTGGAATGGCATCGTGCAATTGCAGCCTATTTTCGGTTGGGTACTCGAACCGCAAGGCAATCCTCCCGGTAGAATGGCTTCCGTATTTATGTATGCCAATATCTTAGCCTGCTATCTAACAATTGTTTTTATTTTAGCTGTAGGGCTGTGGATCGAAGAAAAGGGAAAGAGAGGGAGAGAGGGAGAGGGGGAGAGTGGGAGAGTGGGAGAGGGGGAGAGTGGTAAAATTACCAATTACCAATTACCAATTCCCAATTCCCAATTCCCAATTCCCAATTCCCGCTTGCTGTTTTTAAGTTTTGCAGTAGCGGGAAATGCAATTTGTTTGATTTTTAGTAATTCTCGCAATGCTTGGGGCATAGCAGTTTTAGCAGCTTTAGCTTTTGCATTTTATGCGGGGTACAAAAAAATCTTAGCTGCGGTTTTTAGTGCGGTTGGTGCAGTTTTTCTCTCAGCTTTTGGGCCGGAACCGCTGCGGCAGAATTTGCGAAGAATAATTCCGGCTTTTTTCTGGGCGAGACTCACAGATGAGATGTTTCCCAATCGCCCTGTAGCTACTTTAAGAACAACTCAGTGGCAGTTTGCTTGGTCGATGACTCAGCAGCGACCTTGGACTGGTTGGGGATTGCGAAATTTTACCTCTCTTTACGAAGCTCAAATGCACCAATGGCTGGGTCATCCTCACAGTTTGATTCTCATGTTGACTGCGGAAACGGGAATACCCACAACTCTGTTTTTTATGGGTTTAGTCGGTTGGATTTTGGCGAGAGGTGTGTGGTTGTTAATGAATTGGCCGCCTATTTCTCCTGCAGGTATTGCCGAGGATAAAATAGCTGTACGGGAAGTAGAAGACGGCGGTTTAATAGCCGATCGAGAATCAATATTTTATAACACGGATGGGGGAATTAGTCAAGAGATAGCAGCGGGCGATCGACTGATTTTTTTCAGCTATTTATTAGCTTTTGGGGGCTGCACGCTATTCAATACTTTAGATGTGACGCTGTTTGATTTTCGGGTGAATGCGATAGGCTGGTTGCTGTTGGCGGCTATTTGCGGTACTTGCGAACGAAAGATTTTAGATTTTAGATTTTAGACTGACTTTCGCTATGAGACGGGGAATTAATTCACTCCTAGGACTCGGAAACAAACAAACTAAACGAATCAACCGCAAAACTCAAAGAAACCGGGTTTTCGTTAAATTATCGCCTTTAACAAAAGATGCTGGAAAAAACCCGGTTTCTCACCACAACCAAAATTTGACAAACCGGGTTTGTAGCAATCGCGATCGACTATCAACTATCAACTCTCAACTCTCAACTCTCAACTCTCAACTCTCAACTCTCAACTCTCAACTCTCAACTCTCAACTCTCAACTCTCAACTATTTACCAATCAACCTCCGCCCTTTCTTCCACCACCCGCTGGTAAACCCACTCGGTTTCTACCGCTAATTTCGGCCAGCTAAATCGGCGTTCTAAATCCTCATAAGCATTATCCACTAACCACTGTCCTAACCGGGATTTTTCAGCACTTCCAAAATTCCCCAAGCTAAAGAATCGCTATTATTA
>JAAUPF010000128.1 GCA_012034575.1 Richelia sp. CSU_2_1
TTGCACCCAACGGCAGCATCAGAGTTACGGGATTGGGAGGAAGTGACCCCGACGGTTCGATCGCATCTTATACAATTAATACTCTGCCTCCGACAAATCAAGGAGTGTTATACATCGGCGATCCGGCTAACGGCGGCATTCCGGTAACAGCAGGTCAAAGCCTGACACCGACACAACTTCAACAATTATTTTTCCAAGCGACAGGGAACTTTACAGCAGCGAATTTCAGCTACAGCGCGATCGATAATTTAGGCGCAACTTCTCCGGCTACGGCTAGTGTTTCGGCGATTTTGGCAACTTTGACTCCTGTTAATCAACCGCCGATCGCCAACAATGTTAATTTCAACATTGCACCCAACGGCAGCATCAGAGTTACGGGATTGGGAGGAAGTGACCCCGACGGTTCGATCGCATCTTATACAATTAATACTCTGCCTCCGACAAATCAAGGAGTGTTATACATCGGCGATCCGGCGAACGGCGGCATTCCGGTAACAGCAGGGCAAAGTCTGACACCCGAACAACTCCAGCAATTATTTTTCCAAGCGACGGGGGACTTTACCGCAGCGGATTTCAGTTACAGCGCGATCGATAATTTAGGTGCGACTTCTCCGGCTACAGCTACTGTTTCGGCAATTTTGGGACCGATCGCGCCAACTCCAACTCCGATCGCGCCGACACCAACTCCGATCGCAGAAACTCCGATCGCGCCGACACCAACTGCGATCGCACCAACCCGCATCCCGGAACCAGAAATCGACTGCGGTTGCGAGTCAGATTTGGAAAACGCGCTAATTACCTTCCAGCCGCCGGTACAACCGCCAGCAGCAGTATTTAACAGGCCGCTCGCGCGCTGGATCGAAGAAAATATCCTTTGGGGAAACGATCGCCAAGATGCGATCGCGGGTGGCAATGCCAGCGAACAAATCGTCGGTTTCCGGGGCAGCGACTTGCTGCTGGGCGAAGGCGGTGCGGATGAAATGTACGGCAGCGAAGAAGCAGATACAATTTTTGCAGGATTCGGCGGCGACGTTGCTTACAGCGGCAAAGGCAGCGATTTAACCTTCGGCGGGAAGCAAAACGACTGGATTTCCGGCGACGAGGACTCCGATACTCTGTTTGGCGATCGCGGTGGGGATACGATTTTAGGAGACATCGATCGATCGGATGCTGCTAGCGTTGCGGGTGATGGCGATTGGCTGTTTGGCGGTGAAGGTGCCGACTTTATCGGCGGCGGCGAGGGCCCGGATACCTTGCTTGCTGGTAAGGGCCGCGATCTCGCCTTTGCAGGCAAAGATAACGATTGGATTTGGGGCGATCTCGACAGCGATACTTTGTTGGGAGACGACGGCGATGACAGCATCTTTGGCGGCACAAACAACTCCGCAGCCCCCGACTGGCTTGGCACGGATTTGCTATACGGCGGCCTCGGCAATGACTTGCTTAACGGGCAAGAAAATGAAGATACGCTAATTGGAGGTAAAGGCAACGATCGCGCTTACGGAGGCAAAGGGGACGATCGAATGTTCGGCCAACTCAACTCGGATACTTTTTACGGTGGTGAAGGTATTGACACGATTCTCGGCGACAGCGGCAACGCTGAAGATGCTGAAAGTGCGGGCGAAGGAGATGTAATTTTCGGCAATGACGGCGGCGACATCATCGGCGGCGGTAGCGGCAGCGATAGCGTACAAGCAGGCAAACAGGACGATCGAGTTTGGGGAGGTAAAGGCCCCGATGAGATCTGGGGCGAGCTCGATTCCGACACCCTCACGGGCGATAGCGGCAATGACACGCTGTACGGCGGGATGCAAAATCCCCTAGCTGTTGATGCTAGCGGCAGGGACTTGCTGTTAGGAAATAGTGGTTTTGACTTACTTTACGGGCAAGAAGCTGACGACTCTCTCAGCGGTGGCGAAGACGGCGATACTCTCTACGGTGGCAAAGACAGCGATTTCATACATGGCGATGGTGGAGACGATTTGATATTGGGAGATAACGGCAACGACACGCTATGCGGTGATGACGGCAGCGATACGATTTTTGGGGATAACCGGGGAATTGATGTTGCTGTAGGTGATGCAGGCCAAAAAGACTGTATTAATGGCGGCAAAGGTGATGACTTAATTTACGGCAATGAAGGTCAAGATGTGCTTAACGGCGATGCTGGAAACGATACTTTAATCGGCGGCAAAGATAACGATTTAGTTTTGGGTGGCGAAGGAGATGACTTGTTGTTTGGCGATTTGGGAGATGATAGTTTGTTTGGCGGAATTGGGAGCGATCGATTTGTTTTGGGTGCGGGAGGTGGCACCGATACAGTAATTAATTTCGAGATCGGTCAGGATAAATTTGTATTGACTGGCGGATTGAATTTCCAACAATTGTTGTTAAGTCAAACTGCTGGTGGCACTTTATTGCAAGTGGCTGCAACGGGCGAAGTTTTGGCAAAAGTTGTCGGAGTTAATGGGGCGATCGGAGCCGGCGATTTTGGATTTTAATTGTAGGTTGGGTTGAGCGAAGTGAACCCTCCGCTAAACGCTTCGCCCAACACCAACTAGACGATCGAGTTGGGCGGAGTGAAACGGAGGGTTCATTCTTCAACCCAATCTACGTCTACTACAAACAAATCTATCTCGCGGATGATGCGATTTGCTGCGATCGCCAATAACTTAGCAACAATCCGGTTTTTCGACTGTCTTTAATTGAGTCAAAAACGGTAGTGCAAACGTAGCAGCCTGAGTGCGATCGCGCAAATTTAACCGACTCAAGATACTGGTAATATGATTTTTGACAGTTCGCTCGGAAATGTAGAGAGTTTGAGCAATTTCTCGGTTGCTAGATCCAGATACAATTAAACACAATACTTCTCGTTCTCTAGGAGTGAGTTCTGCTAATTCTGCTGGTAAAGTAAAGCGAGTTGAGGAGGTGGCAAAAGAAGCATTTGTTTTCTCAAATAAACCAGGACCGAGTTGGGTGTAACCTTTATAGATCGATCGAATTGCTTGCGCTAATTCTTCTGAATGGGTATCTTTGAGCAAATAACCGCTCGCTCCAAATCCCATTGCTTGCGAAACGTATTCATCATCATCAAAGGTACTGAGGACTAAAACTTTTGTTTCTTTAAAGCGCTGACAAATCAATTTAGTTGCAGCTACACCATCCATCACAGGCATCCGAATATCCATCAATACCACATCTGGATGTAGTTTTTCAACTTGCACGATCGCACTCTGACCATTTTCTGCTTCTCCCACCACCTGTAAATCTGGTTTAGCATTTAACAAGCTTTTGAGTCCAGTACGAATAATCATTTGGTCATCCACCAGCAACAACCGAATCATGACAGCACCCTCGTTGCGGTATTGAAGTTCAACGACTACTATTTTGACTCATAGGTTCCCACAACTCAAAACTATTTGGTGATGGGGAATTTGAATTACGATCGCGCAACCCTTCCCTAGTTCGCTCACAATATTCAATTGTCCTCCATTGGCTGCAATTCGCTCTCGCATTCCTTGCAATCCAAATCCAGTAGTGTTTTGTCCGGGATCGAACCCTTTACCGTTATCGCTTAAGCACAATTTTACGGAGGTTTTGCTATCTTTTAAATCAATAGTAACAGCAGTTGCAGTAGAATGTTTGGCAATATTAGTTAATCCTTCCTGCAAAACGCGATAAATAACAATACTAATTTCTTTGCTTAAGGAGCGCGATAAATTAATATTACAATCAGGGACAATTCCGGTAATAGCTTGAAAGTTGCTAATGAGAAGTGCGATCGCTTCTGGTAAAGATTTTCCTTGCAAGGGGTCCGATCGCAGTTTTGAAACAGACTGACGTACTTCTCTAAGAGCATTTGAACCCTGATGTATAGCTTCGGTCAAAAATTCTTTGGCTTGCTCTGGCTCGGATTGAAAAAACAACGCAGCATTTTCTAATTGAATACTTTGGGCAGTCAAATAATGTCCCACCGAATCGTGAATTTCGCGAGCAATTCGATTGCGTTCTTCCAGTGTTGCTTGGTCTTCAATCCGGCGGGCATACTGACGCAATTGCTCGTGAGCGATCGCCAATTCTTGCCGACTTTGATGTTCTGACAATAAAGCATTCAGCAATAGCAAATTAAAGCCTAACATCATGCCAAAAAAGAAAGCTGAACCCAGTCTATTAATTAGCAATGCTGCGCCGTTTATCTGTTCTGGAGTAATCGGTTTAAATTCGCCATTAGCAGTTTTAATTACAAAGATAAATCCAAAATTATCACCAACTACAGATTGCAAAATTACAAAAGAAAAAAATACCAATGCTGTTACAACTAAACGTCCCGGTAGCCGAAACATTCGACCAGCTCGAATCACGGTAATTAAACCAAGGGAGTGATTGGGTAAAATCCCGATATTGCTCAGCGGTAGGAGTAAAATAATACCAAATTCCAAGGCAGTATAGAGTATTTTGGGAACCAGCTTATCCTCGGGCAATTTTAGTCCCAGCAACCCGAATCCGACAAGATTAAGGATTTGCAACGGTGCGGTTTTGGAAGCAGGCGAAAACAAAGCGATCGCCACCTCTGTAAAAATGGCAAATCCCATGTATATCCATTCCAGAGAAAGCAACAGTCGTAAAGAAGAAGTAGATCGTGGCATCGGATAGCTCGTAGAAATTAATTTGACACTCTTCATATCATATTTTGTTCTTTGCAGTTAAAAAATAGGACTAAAGTCCCAGTCAAAAGTCAGTAATTTAGTCCTAGTTAACTTAGGACATTCGATCCAAGATACTTGTCTGGGCAACTACTTATGATTTGAAAGTCGAACATTCACCTGGATTTTCTTAGCTTGCTGGGAATTCATGTCAACGATCGCAAAAACTTCAGGAGTTAATCATGACAGAACAAATGAATACTGCTACGATGTCAAGCGTCGGTGCAACATCCGTGACTTTGAGTAACGACTTGATTCGTGCTTTGGGTTCCCTAAATGTGCAAGCAGAAGGATTTGGTAGCACTCGGATTAACAACGGAGTTGCAAATTTCCGTATCACAGGTGGTTCAGCCGATCTTGATGATACCAAAGTCGAGATTATTCACAGTGGTGGCTTGAGGCTCAAGGCTGCAAATACTGTGGTAGATTTGACCGATTTTACGATCTCAAATTTTAACTCAAATTTGAACGATCGCGCCGTATTAACAGGATTAGTTGCAGTTAACGGCGATCTAGTCACCCGCGCACCTTTGTTTAATTTGCAGCTTGGTGGAGTGGAAACATCCACACAAGACGATCTGACTAATTTGAATCTAAAAGATGTCGATTTAACTCTCACCAGGAAAGCAGCAGCTACTTTGAATCAAGTCTTTGGAGTCAGAGCATTTCAGCGAGGATTTAACATCGGTACAGCTCTAGTAGATGCTTTTGTTAATCCTGCTACTGGGGATATCGAAGCAGTCAGCCAGAAACAGTCAAGCATTGGCAAAACTTCTGTAACTTTAAGTAGCGATTTAGTCAATGCTTTAGGTGCTTTAAATGTTCAAGCTGAAGGATTTGGTGGCACTAAAATTAACAGCGGAATAGCTGCGTTTGGCATTACAGGCGGAGCCGCAGATCTCGATACCTCTAAAGTCGAAATTGTTCACAGTGGTGGCTTAACACTCAAAGCCGGAAATACGACTGTAAATTTGAGTGATTTTGTCATATCAAATCTCGGCGATTCACGCTCTATTTTAACCGGGCTTGTCACGGTTAATGGCGATTTAGTCACCCGCGCTCCTTTGTTTGATTTGCAAGGCGGTGAATTAGACACATCTACATCGGGAGATTTGACTAATTTAGACCTAAAAAATGTGGCAGTCAAGTTAAAAGATGAAGCCGCATCCGTACTGAATCAAGCCTTTGGTGTCACTGCTTTTACCGCCGGATTTAACATTGGAACAGCAAATGTTGATGCTTTTGTTAATCCTGCAAACGGAGACATTGTAGAAAGTGCTGGGGAACAACTAAAAGTTGGATCTGCTCCCGATTCTAGTAGCGATATGCTGGCAAATTCCCCATCCGATCGCACCTCAGGATCGACGCGGGATATTACTGAAGCTGGCGAAACATCGGTAGCGTTAAGTACGGATCTAGTTAATGCTTTAAGCGCATTAAACCTTCAAGCAGAAGGATTCGGTAGCACTGAAATTAGTAACGGAGTTGCTGATTTTTTAATTACAGGTGGTGCAGCGGATCTAGATACAACCAAAGTCGAAATTATTCACGGTGGTGGCTTGACACTTAAATCTGCCAATACTGCGGTAGACTTAACAGATTTTGCGATCTCAAATTTAGGCGATCGCTCTATTCTCACCGGACTTGTAACAGTCAATGGCGATTTAGTCAGTCGCGCTCCCTTGTTTGATTTACAATTAGGTAGCGTGACAACATCTACACAGGGAAGCCTGACTAATTTAGATTTAGAAAATGTGGGTGTCAGGCTAAGAAGTGAGGCTGCAACAACCCTCAATCAAGCCTTTGGTATTAATGCCTTTACACCAGGATTTAACATTGGCACAGCCAGTGTTGATGCCTTCATTGCCTAATTCAATTGAAGTTTGTAGTTGCGCTTTTGCGCTCTTGAAAGCACAACTACAAACCACGATTTATGGTGCGATCGATGGGCATTAATCCCGATAAATTATAGTTGACAAGAGCAGGATATTTGAATTTCACAAAAACCACAACTGTTTTTAACTGTCAATTATCAATTGTCAATTCTGCGGAGTTGGAATCTGGTTGAGACATAATTCCTTAGTCTGAGGAATGCGATCGTACAATCGAATGCGCGATCGTCTAAATTATTAGTAACTGAAACTCGTGCGATCGGAATTTCAGGGTGATTGAGCTAGCCTAGCGCTATAATACAATTACCGCAGTGCCTGAATCTCCTTAACGTCTCGCAGGGTAATTTTATGACTGCATACCAATACGATGCGCAGCACCCTCAAATAAAAGTGCTCCCGACGATGTACGATCTACCCAGTGAAGATCCAGAGGAGCCCGGTTTGGACGTATTTCACCGCGTGCAAGCACAACTTACTAGCGATAGCTGCATCCCCCCCAACCATCCGCTCGATCGCTTATTGATAGCTAGCGATCTCAATATATATTACGATCCAAACCATCCCAATTGGTACAAAAAACCCGATTGGTTCATAGTTGTCGGCGTCCCCCAACTCTACCGCGAGCGAGATTTGCGCATGAGTTATGTAGTGTGGGACGAACAAGTAATTCCTTTAATAGTAGCTGAATTTCTGTCAGACAGTACCGAAGCCGAAGACCTAGGATTCACCTATTCTGAACCTAACAAACCGCCAACCAAATGGCAAGTTTACGAGCGGATATTGAAAATTCCCTACTACATTATTTTCAGCAAAAATACCAACCAGCTAAGAATCTTTAAATTAGTACGCAACCGTTACCGCGAGCAAGTTTTAACTAATGGTAAATTCTGGATACCGGAATTAGAATTGAGCATCGGTTTGTGGTTTGGTACTTATCATAATTGTGCGAGACTGTGGTTGAGATGGTACGATATAAATGGTAATTTAGTTTTGACTCCTGAAGAATTTGAAAGACAGCGAGCTCAATTGGAAAGTCAGCGAGCGGAATTAGAAAGTCAGCGCGCAGAAGCGGAAAGAGAACGAGCGGAATCTGAAAGTCAGCGCGCAGAAGTGGAAAAAGAACGAGCGGAATCTGAAAGAGAACGAGCGGAATCTGAAAGTCGGCGTGCAGAAGCGGAAAGAGAACGAGCTAATAGATTGGCAGAGATTCTCAGGGCTATGAATATTAATCCCGATGAATTGTAGTTAGCAAGCTATGTACTCTAGTTGTGCTATTAAATCAGTCGCGGTAACTATTAAAAAGTAAACCCGCCCCGATCGGACATAGGAGAGCTCGATCGAACTCGATCTAAAATCTAAGGCGATTCGACATTCCCGCATAAACCTTACCCCACCAACTCCAGAAATCTATCTCGTGGATGATGCGATTCCCCGCCCTCGCCAACAAAACTAAAGAATATATTTTCAAATCTCTTCACAGGCTAAGACTCAGCAGTTAAAGGGTCTGAGGTTTTCCATTGAACGATCGCACAAACTCACCTACCACTACTACTAACAACCGCCAGCCCCTAATTATTGCAGGAATTCTCATCGGTATGGGGCAAGCAGGATTTTTTGACGGCATCGTGCTGCACCAACTCCTGCAATGGCACCATATGTTTAGCAGCATTAAAACCGATGCTACGGTTGCCGGTTTAGAATTGAATACGCTCGGAGACGGACTGTTTCACGCTGCAGATTGGTTAATAACCTTGGCGGGAATCTTCTGTTTGTGGCGTGCGGTTAAGCGCAAAGATGTTCCTTTGTCAACTCAAACTTTACTCGGCTCCATACTAATCGGTGCGGGAATTTTTAATTTTTTTGAAGGCATCATCGACCATCAATTTTTAGGAATTCACCACGTTAAACCCGGTGTCAATGAGTTAGCCTGGGATTTAGGATTTCTCGCTTTGGGAGTTATTTTGGCAGCGTTAGGTTGGATGTTGGTAAAGAGAGAAGTTCCAGCAGGTAATTAATCTTTTTGTTGTCAAAAAAGCTGTGCTTTGTTTTATAGTGCTGCAATGGTATTCTGTGTACCTCACCTACATGAAAACGGACTGAAGTTTTCACTACAAGGTTTAGCTATTAAAGTTGAAAAATAAATAATTTTTGACCTCGCAGATCCAAAATTAAAAATTGAGCGTATAACTAATAAATACAGCACAAGATTTCCTGAGTTCGCACCGCCAAACACTTGAGTTTGGCAGCGGGCAGTTGTGTTGTATTGGGCATGACTCTACTACAAACGAGCGACATCATGGCAGAAATTAGAGGTACTATACAAGCTGACTCGCTTTCAGGCACTCCTGAAGACGATCTTATTTTTGGGTTTACGGGCAATGATACTATTGCTGGAAATTTGGGATTTGACAGTATTTTTGGCGGTAAAGATAGCGATTCAATTGATGGCAATGCTGGCAGAGATTCTCTGTTTGGAGACTTAGCTAGCGATACTGTTAGCGGCGGCGAAGATAATGATTTTGCATTCGGCGGCAGAGGCAGCGATGTGATTTCCGGTAATGCGGGTAATGATGTATTATCAGGCGATCGCGATGCCGATATTTTAGCAGGCCAAGATGGTGCGGATGTATTTGTTTTGACCCGCTATGCTGCTGCCGATCCTTTTCTGACTAGCGGCGGTGCGAGTTTGGGAAATGCTGATACGATCGCAGATTTTACACCAGGAATAGATTTAATCGGTTTGGCGGGCGGACTCAATTTTAGCGATTTAAATATCCTCGAAGCAGGAGGCGATACTGTTATTCAAGACCGAGTAACCGGAGAATTTCTCGCTATCCTCAGAGGAGTGAGACAAAGTTCGATCGGTCCGGCAAATTTCACCAATAATATTAACAGCATTGTTCCCAATTCCCCGCCTCCACCGCTAACATCAGCTTATGCTTTAACTCCTGACAATCGGATTGTCGGTTTTAGCCTCGCCAACCCGCAAAATGTCATCTCAGATTTGCCCGTGACAGGATTGCAAACAGGAGAAAGTTTGCTGGGAATTGATTACCGTCCTGCTAACGGCATCCTTTACGGTTTAAGTAGCAGCAACCGCTTGTATTCAATTAATCCAAAAACTGGAGAAGCAAGTCAAGTTGGCAGCGGGCAATTTGCTGTGAGTTTGACTCCGGGGGCTGTGGGTTTTGATTTCAATCCTACAGTCGATCGCATTCGATTTGTCAATCAAGCAGGTCAAAACGGTCGCCTCAATCCCGATACGGGAGGACTTGTTGATTTTGACACTTTGGCGGCGGGAATTCAATTAGATAGAAATTTAGTTTATGCTACTGGCGATTCCCTTCGGGATAGCTTCGCTTCACGTAATTTTGGCAGTTCTCCTGCAGGTGTCGGCGCTGGTTACGTGAATAATTTTGCCGGGGCGACTTCGACAACATTGTTTGTAATTGACAGCAATGCCGATGTTTTAGTAAGGCAAGATCCCCCGAATAATGGAGTGTTAAATACGATCGGACCTTTGGGAGTTGATGCGACTAACATTCTCGGCTTTGATATCAGAAGTATTGGCGGTCGCGAAGTTGCGGTAGCTGCTTTAGAAGTTGGCGGAATTTCCGGGTTGTACAATATTAATTTAAGTACGGGTCAAGCCACTTTTGCTGGTAGAATTGCTGACGGCAGACAGATTAACGGTTTGGCTTTGCCTTTGCCTACAGCTTACGCTTTAACTGTTAGAAATGGCGCTGACAGAATCGTCGGTTTTAACGAATCTGCACCGCGTAATTTACTCAGCGATGCGGCAGTTACGGGATTGCAACCGGGCGAAAGTTTGTTAGGAATTGATTTTCGTCCCGCCAACGGTTTGCTTTACGGTTTGGGTTCTAGCAATCGATTGTACGCGATCGACCCTGTAACTGGCGCTGCAAGTCAAGTCGGTAGCGGACAATTTGCTGTTCCTTTAACTCCGGGGGCTGTAGGTTTTGATTTCAATCCAACGGTCGATCGCATTCGGTTTGTCAATGAAGCCGGACAAAACGGTAGAATTAATCCGGATACCGGGGCACTTGTCGATTTTGATACCTTAACTGGGGGAATTCAACTCGATCGCAATTTAGTTTATGCTGCGGGCGATTCCCTTCGGGATAGCTTCGCTTCACAGAATTTTAACAATCCTCCCGCAGGCGTAGCCGCTGGATATGTGAATAACTTTGCCGGGGCGACTTCGACAACATTGTTTGTCATTGACAGCAATGCCGATGTTTTGGTAAGGCAAGATCCCCCGAATAATGGAGTGTTAAATACGATCGGATCGTTGGGAGTTGATGGTTCTGCGATTCTCGGCTTTGATATTAGAAGTTCTGGCGGTAACGAGACGGCTTTAGCTGCGATCGATGTTGGCGGAGTTTCCAGTTTGTACAGGATTAATTTAACCACAGGTCAAGCTGCGATCGTCGGTCAAATTGGCGACGGTAGGGCGATTAAAGGTTTGGCGCTGACGTTGATTTAACCAGTCTCGAACGCATCAAGACCCAAGAAACCGGGTTGTTTCTGAATCTGTGGGCTACAGCTAAGGATTTTGGTAAAAACCCGGTTTCTGACTGTCCTAAATGCCCCATGCCCGTGCCGTATTTGAGGTAACATATTATTTTCACAAAATAGATAAGATGTTATCTCAAGTTTTCTACTTGCTGCGTTCCCGCAGTGACGGCAAATATCTATCTGCCAATCCCAATCCAGACGCGGCAGTGAGTTTCTTGCTGATGTTCCGCGAAGACTATGAGGCTTTGAGTTATCTGAATGCCCATGCAGCGGATATGGCCGATAGATTCGGCGTAGAATCGATTTCCGGTTCCCAACTAAAAGGTTTACTCCAACGTTGGGGATTTAATGGGGTGGGGATTGTCCGAGATCCGCTGGTGCCTAGTATTGAGTTTTTAACTGCTACTTAATTGCAAACTCACAGTTTTATGGCTTTGAAAAGTGACCCGGTTTCGCGAAACAATCGGGTTCTTTTGTCAAATTTTGGGGCGATCGCGTCCAATTTCTGCAAATGTAGATTGACGTTGCAGATGAACTGGCAAAATCAGCCGGATTGCGAAATATTCTAGCTCATCGATTTTAGCTTTTTTGCGTGGATCTCACAATCGCCCTTATTTCCCCAAGTACGATCGACCTTTTTTCCCAAACTACGATCGCTCTTATATTATCTTGCACAATTTGTTAGCTGCTGCGAATTCACTTCAAATGCGATCGCAAACTCCGCTTGCGGCAGCAATCTTTTAATAATCCGCAAGTTCGATCGAATAAAGACGGCGGTTGAAACCGCTTCTACACAAACAAAGTCCGCCTGCGCGGACTAAGAAAACTGAGTTTTTACATACTGTTTCACCACAGGATTCAAACTCAACAAAGTTATCTTTTCCCGTTCTATTGCATCCAATAAAAACCGATTTCCCAACGATCGCACTGCATTGACTATTTCTGACGGCGAATATGGTATTTTGTTGAAACACTGGGACACAGCAACGGGTTCATGTTGATTAGCCAGGTGAACCATCACTGCCAATTCTGCCACAGTCAAGCGCCCAAAAGGTTGGGATAATTGAAATTGTAGGGATTCATCTAAAATCGGCATTTCGCACTGCAAAAACTCCGCAACTCTGCCGCCAAATAACTCTCGAATCAGCGTTGCAGTCAATTCCAACCACAGAGGATTGCCTTGATAAATGTCAATTAAAGTTGACCATGTTTTTTCATCGGCTAACTTTTGTTCTCTCAAAATCTCTTTGGCTGCTGCGACTTCTAATCTTGACAATACGATCGATCGTACCGGGCGATCGTCTTTTTCTAATCTAGCAATTTCTCTGGGTTTTTCCCAACTATTCAATATCAAACAACTTTGATGGCAAACTTCGGCAATTAGTTTAAAAAATAACCGATAATCTTCGCATTCAGATTTGTAGTTTCCGGCGAGATGTCCGATGCTAAAAAGCATTTGCACGTCATCAAGGACAATCAGACATCGGTAGTTGCGCAGGTAATCGAGAATTTGGAAAATTTTGGTGTCGGTGTTTTGGGGAATTTCTGATGTTTGGGAAAAGATTTGTAGGAGGTTGGTGAGGGTTGCATCGAGGGTTGGGGAAAAGCGGAGGCTGCGATAGATGACGCAATCGAATTGAGTTTTAATTTCGTCTATTAGGCGGAGGGAGAGGGTTGTTTTGCCGATGCCGCTGATTCCGAGGAGTGCGATTAAGCGAGTGCGATCGACTGTTATCCAGTTTTCGAGGGTGGAGAGTTCGGGGGTGCGATCGAAAAAGGTGAATATTTCCGGTGCGTCGCCTAAGTCAATTTGGGGTTTATCTGGAGTTTGTTCGGATTTGGCGGGAGATGCGGGCGATCGAGTCTTTTCCTGACAAAAGTTGACATGATTATTAACTGTTACATTCTCGCTATCGATAGTTGGTGAAAAATTATAAAACTTTGCCCTTTCCAGTATTGCTCTAACGTTTACTTTACTGACTTCTTCGCCTAATACCTCTGAAAGTATTTTCCAAAGTTCAGCAGCCGCAACCCTAACATACCCTTCGCTACAACCTCGGTCTTTCGCTACCTTTGCGGCATATTTCCGACCTTGGACGGCTTCTTTTAAAATCGCCTCTTGCAGGTCGTCTAAGTGTTTTCCTGTTGTCGAAAACACTTTTTCATCGGCAAATCTTAAGACTTCCTTAAGCTCCATAGATCGCGTTTTGGATAATTTTTAGTTATTATAACTTATTTTTTATAACTTTTTAGATAACATTACATAACATTTTCTAACGTGAAGGAGTGGGCGAGCGAGCAATGGGGTCATTGTATGATTTTTTTAAGTTGAAATTGGTTGCGCTGGGCTCGATCGTGCCACATCCTGGCTTGTCGATATTTCTGGTATTTTTTCGACATTTTGGGGATTTTTTCGACCTTGCCGATCTGGGTGTCTGGGGTAAGCCCCGACATTTCCAAATGACACGGCTTGGATTTTGCCAGCTCATTTAGATTATAGGTAATTAGGATTAAACAATGGCTAAAGATAAAATTGGTGAAGTTAAAACACCTTCCGGTTCTACATACTATGTTTATTGGGACCAAGGTACTGGCGAAGTATATGTTGGCAGTGAGTTGGCTGGTAAAGCCTTCTCAAAGGGTGAGGCTTTGCGTAAAGCTGACTACTACGCAACGACACTAAGACGGAGCTAACCTAATGCCGTTTAGGTGCTTTACATAATTATAAAAAAGCACTAAGTTTGCGAATATTAATATTTCCTAAATACCAACTATTGATGAAATCGAGGGAGCGTAAAAATGACAGATTTCAGCTATTTGGATAGGCTGGCAGAGCAATCAAAAGATGAAGTAGATCGACTTCTTGAAAGAGCTCAGTATTATATAAAGCAAGAGGATACAAGCCAAGCTCTCACTAACTTTGTAGATGCCCTTAATGCCTATGCTAAGTTTGCCAAACATTACACTGATGCAATCACAATAAAAATGCCAATTGACATCAATGTCAATCCGATAAATTCAGCAAAAATTTATTCTCGGACTTTGTTCGATGTGTGTGACATTTTGGCAGGTATTAGACTATGCTATGCCGATTCAGTTACACAAGCATTTCTTGAGAATAAACTTCAAGTTATTTTGGAGGCGCTGGCTGAATATAAGTCTGTCTTTGATGTTCAACAGCTTAAAATGTACGACGATCTCAAAAAAGGTGTAAATAAGAAAAAAGAGCATATTGAGAGAAATCGCGAAGCTATTGAAAAATTGAAAAAAACATCTATCAAAGAGTTAGAAGATCAGAGACTCGCCAAAATAAGGTCTGCTCTTGACAAGATTTCCTCAACTGAAGTTTGCCCTGTAACATTGGACTCTACAGGCGCTTGCTTCATTGCCACCGCAGCTTACTCGACTTCCACACATCCAGACATTGAAACCTTCCGCAATTTCCGGGACAAAAAACTTTTAACCAATCCTGTGGGTCAAGGGTTAGTCAGCTTATATTACAAGATCAGCCCTAGCATCGCTAACTATGTGAAAAGGCAGCCGGTTATCAAGAGCTTTTTTAAGACAGCAGCTAGAGCGTTTAGCTAAGTGGATGCGTAGCCGAAAAGTGAAAAGTTAATAAAGAAGGAAGAAGAGAAGATGGAAACTTTACCTATTACAGTATCAGATATTAGATTACTGGGGCAAAGATGTAGGTAAAGTATATATTGCTGAAATTAAGCAGTCGGGAAGTTACGATCACCCTTCTTTCCTTAAGTACGATCGCCCTGATTTTCCCAAGTACGATCGCCCTGATTTCCCCAAGTACGATCGCCCTTATCTTCCCGAAATTAGATCGCCCTTATTTCCCAAAGTACGATCGCCCTTAATTTTTATTTAGTTAATTGCTAGGATTATCTTCGGGGCGATCGCGCTGATTTAATATGCTATCGATTAGACGACGATTTTCAGTTTGTAATCCGCGAATCTCTTCTTGTTGTCGATCGATACTAGCCTGCTGTTGAGCAATCAATTGTAAAATTTGCTGCCTTTCTTCTCTGGCTTCTGCTGCTGCATTAGCTAGAGCTTGAATGACCCTGGCGTTACTCTCTACCATGCTAGCCAAACGATCGAGTCGATCGTCATCCCAACGCTCTACAGTCATAGGTTTTTCTGTGCTACTCTACTTTTTACGATAATTTTAATTCTAGTGCTTGTGGTGAGATTGCGCAATTAGTCTTTTCTTCTCCAAGTACGATCGCCCTTATTTTCCCAAAGTACGATCGCCCATCTCTTCTCATCCAAAAATAATCCCTTAACTTCTCAAATTCTCCAACACTAAAACCGTTAAACCCGGTAAAGAAGGCAACCGCGCATCATTTGTCAAGAAAAACGAAGCACCCTCACAGATAGCCGTAGCCATTTGAATAGAATCGGGCGATCGCAAGTTGGGATTTTGCTCCATAAAATAAATCAAAGGCGCAGTATCCAATCCAAGAACTTGTCCTTGTAGCTGAGCTATCCATTCCATGAATTTCGTTCCCGATCCACATATTCTTGAGCATCAATCCCATTCCAAATTTCCTTACCCAAACCTTCTAATTCTAAAATGCTCCGCTTGGGCTTAGTAATCATTCTTTGACGAATATGTGCAAATAATTCAGAGATGAGTCGCAGTTGCTCATCTGGTGCAAGTTTTAGAACCTGAGTTAGTACCGTACTGTAATTAGACATAGATTCTTGATTAAGATTTTTGGGCTGATCGTTATTATAGCAATTTAGGAGCTAGGGAAATGCGATCGCCCTTATTTTCCCAAGCACGAGATCCCTTATTTTCCCAAGTACGATCGCCCTTTAGTTAATCATAAATTTCTCTCCGGTGTCCAATCTGATGAATAGTAATCACTCTTAAATCATCATCAAAAGAATAAATTACCCGATAATCACCCACTCTTAACTTAAAGAAACCAGCCAGATTAGCCGACAACGGCATAGGAGTAATTTGTTCAAAATTTTCAGCCAACCAATTGATTTTATTACCTATACGCTCCTGCACCGCCTGAGTCAATCTTTCTTGGTTAACTAGAGCTTCTGCTGTCAACTCAACCGAATAGGTCATTACGATTTCATGCCGATTGTTTGATAAACTTCTCCAGGTTCGATGCTATCTTCTCCTGCTTGCTTACGCTTCATTGACTCTAACAATTTCAGCTTGACTTCTTCCTTAACTTCTAAACCTGCGTCGGGATCGCCCAAATATTCTTCTAAGCACTGTTCGACGGTATGTCGAATCAAGTCCCGCAGTTGCTCAACTGTCATATCTTTGACTTGCATCTTAATCTCCTAGTTTGTGGGATTATCAATAAATTATAGCAAATTTAGGCTCGCCAAACCCAATCAAACTGATTTTGGCTAAAGGGAAGTACGATCGCCCTGATTTCCCCAAGTACGATCGCTCATCTTTCTTAAACTTCAAACGGGTTAATCAGTGTAAGTTCAGCAATCCACCGAAAATCCTCTATATTTCTTGTCACTAAAGTTCTGCCATATACCAAAGCTGTTGCCGCAATAATAGCATCCCCTAGCGTCATTCTCCTCATCTGTCGCAACGCCACTGCCCGATCGAGTACAGCGTTAGAAATTGGTAGAACCTCCACCACATCAAAGAATTCCTCAAAGTACAATCTGTTTTCTTCAGTCAGCCGATGAAAACCCAAGACTTCAACGTAACTTATTGCCGATATAACTATGTCATGTTCGCCAATAAACTGCCTAATCTGCGAGTTTTCAGGTTGGGAAGCGTAGATAATAATATTACTGTCAAGCAGCATTATTCATCCCTACCTGGAAGTGGGCGATCTTGACGCAACTCTCGCTGCCATTCCACCGGATCGCTAATCTCAGCAAAGACATTATTTGCTGCAATTTTTCCAATATTTCAACTATTCTCCGACGCCGCAACTGGGCACTTAAAGTCGATCGCTCTTCTTGTAAAGTAACGTAAACTCTAATAGGGACATCGCGCTGTTTTGGAACCTCATTAGCCCATTCTAAAAGGTTTCCCTTCAATATAGCCTCAAATATTCGCTGCATAGCTAATATCAACTCTTCTCTATTTTTATTATTATAGCTCTTTGATGACTGGCTCGCCCTAATTTCCCCAAGTACGATCGCCCTGATTTTCCCAAGTACGATCGCCCTGATTTCCCCAAGTACGATCGCCCTGATTTCCCCTAGCAGAATTTCTACTTTTTTACAAAACAGGTAACGCCGATCGAGTCGCTCGCAAATCCTTCGAGACAAAGTAAGATCTTTGTCGGTAGCCGAAACTCGGTTTCTTGGTTCTCTGACCCCTTGACTTATTTTAGGATTCAGACCAAAAAATCATTAGCACTAAGCATCCCAGGAGTGACGCGATCGACAATTCCCAGAATTCGATCGCCCCGATTCGATCGAATCGCAGTACCTCGATCGATTGTTTCTAAACTGAGGTCTGCAAAAGTTAACCCCGGACTAAGTTGAATGCGATCGATACCTGTTTGAAAATCAAGAATGCGATCGGCAAGCTCTAAATTAGCGGCAGCAGTTGCGGAGGATAAAACAAAGATATCATTCCCCGATCCGCCCGTGAGAAAATCTTGTCCCATATCCCCGCTAAGGATATCGTTTCCTCCTCCTCCATCCAAAGTATCCGATCCTTTTCCGCCGAAAATGGTATCGTTTCCTAGATTGCCAAATAGCCGATCTTGACCGCGCTTTCCCGTGAGGATATCATTACTTTCTCCACCGATTAAGTTATCGTTACCCTCGCTGCCATTGATATTGTTCGCAGAATTCGGCGGCAAAATTTGTGGAGTTTCCGGCGAGTCGGTACGGGTAATGCTAATCGCATCAAAATCTTCTAAATCATCGCGCTCGCCAACAACAGTTACTCGATCGCCGATATTTAAATTTACCCGGTTGTTACCCTCTGGTGCAACCCAAATTTCTCCGGTACTATCTCGCAGCAAAAATTCGTCTTCACTGAAACCCGATACAGTGCCAGCAATTGTCACGATGACATCTTCTCTGACTGGCAATCCTCCGATATTTTGCAGGGAATTGTCGCTCAAATTAGTTGACATCGGAGGAGTATTTGATGCTGGCGGTCGATCGTTTGTAGAATTCGGTGCCGAGTCGGTACGGGTAATGCTAATCGCATCAAAGTCTTCTAAATCATCGCGCTCGCCAACAACAGTTACTCGATCGCCGATATTTAAATTTACCCGGTTGTTACCCTCTGGTGCAACCCAAATTTCTCCGGTACTATCTCGGAGCAAAAATTCATCTTCACTGAAACCCGATACAGTACCAGCAATTGTCACGATGACATCTTCTCTGACTGGCAATCCTCCGATATTTGTTACCACGATCTAGATACTCCCATTGCTGTCTGGTTTACAAGAACCTAAGATAGGGAACAATTATGACCAAAAAATGACAGCGGGTACAAACTGCGGTATAAATTCCCCAACCTATCGAATTTTCTGGCGTTTTATTTGATGATTAATTACTCGATCGCGCTCAACCTTTTACCTCGACCTACACATCGGTCTGCTTGCGAGCGATCGACTGTAACGTACAATATGTTTTAATTTATTTTAGCGCAACCCAAACAAAACCAATCATGGCTCCGAAATCAATAGCAGTAATCAACTTCAAAGGCGGTGTCGGCAAAACCACCGTCACTTGGAGTTTGGGAAACATCATCTCCCAAAGCACAGACCTCGAAGTTCTCATGCTAGACTTAGACCCGCAGATGTCGTTAACGGAGGCGATCGGACTTAACGAAAGTACGGGCCATTTAGATGATAAATTCGGCAAGTGGTATGAAAAATCTCTCAAACACCGCCTCACGATTTACGACGCCCTGGAAGTCTTCAAAAAAGCCGGAGAAAATTTTAAATTTCCCGTCGGTTTTGAAACAATTTATCAGATTGACGAACAGTTGCACTTCATTCCTTCAGTCGAGGAACTTTATTGGTTGGACTTAGATGGATTTGAAGGCAAAAGCGTTAAAGATTTCATCCGCAGGTTTATCGGCAAAGTCGCCAACTCCGTCAATCTTCCCAAATACGAATTGTTTTTGTTTGATTGTTCTCCTTCCTTCAGCCTTCTCACCTACAGCGTCCTTTCTTGCTGCGACTTAATTTTGATTCCCGTCAATCCAGATTATTTCGGCACTCGGGGATTGAGTTTAGTTTTAAACTCGCTGCAGAAACGGATCGAGCCTTATCCATTTCCCAAAATTGCCGTGTTTATGAATAAAGCTAAAATTTACGGCGGATTGTTGACTAATGAAGTGCAATTTTACATGAGAGAGGTGAAGCGACTATGCGAGGAACTGTCCAAAGATAATAACATAGAAATTAAATTTTTAGAATCGACAATCCGAGAAAGTGTCGGTTTGAAACGAGCGATCAATGAGGGAGAACTGCCGAAAGAATTAGTCAGAGAATTTGAAAAATTGTGGCGCGAGTGTGCGGAGTACCTGAAATGATTGACAAAGAAATGTTGACCGCCGATGAAGGAACCGTGCAGTTAGTTGATGAAATTATCGAAATTAAAGAAATCCTGCGCGATGTTGCTAAAAAATTAACCAGAATTGAGACTCAAGTTAAGCGGGGAGTTAATTCGGCAAATTTAAGAAGTTCTGAGTTGCAACCTGCTGCTAAAAGAACTGTCGATTTATCTGCCGAACAAGTGATTCAAGTGTATGAAGAATTGCGTTTAAAAGCTAAAAACGGTCATGAAGCAGAGGTAAGGCAAAAGTTAGCGTCAATGAGTGCTACTGATTTGAATTTGATGTGCTGCGAATTGGGAATGCCGCCCACGAGCAAGAATCCATCCCGCAAAAAAATGTTCGAGCTAATTATTGGTAGAATTAAACAGAGTTTGATGCTGTCAAGACATATCGATCGCCAAGCACTTTAAATAGTTGACAGTTGACAGTTGACAGTTGACAGGTAGGGGCGAAGCGAAGCGGAGGGGGTGCCCCGTGCCGCCCTCTTCGTTGACAGTTGACAGTTGACAGTTAGATGTATCCGTAAAATGGTTGTACATATCTGTAGGGGTGAAGC
>JAAUPF010000357.1 GCA_012034575.1 Richelia sp. CSU_2_1
CACGTTCTGCTTTGGTTAATTTTGGGTCTAACCACAATTCGTCAGTCAGGGGTTCGTAATTCGGCGCGATCGCTTTTACCCTAGCAATATCGGGAGATGCTTCATAAGTCAAATCTTCAAAATCTTGAACGGTGACGGCGCGATTTCGATGGCGGATAAATTTTTGCCCTCTTTCTTTCACTCGATCGATCGGTTCGCGATCGCTTCCACCGCCTGCTGCTTCTAAATTTGTGACGCGGTCGATGAAAGGAATTGTTGTTTTTAATTGGTTAATAATTTCAGCAGGTTTGTTACCTTTTGCACCGCCATCTGTTTTGTATCGCGCCATCCGAATGTTGTTGCGAATTTGAGGCGGTATCAGTCCGTATTTTCCGTCGCCAAACTGGATTTCTCCGGTCAAGCGATTCAGGGTATAGTGGCGATCGCGCGTTCCCGATTCATAAAAATCCGAGACTTCATGCCACCGCACCCACACCGTTTCTACTTCTCCTTTCTCATCTCGAACGACGGTAATTGCGTCTGTTCTTTCTAACTTTTCAATCTCTTTTTGTTCTTCGATCGGCGGAACTTTTTGCTCTTGTACTTCCAACTGTTGACCGGGTAAAATGGGAGATTTAACGGTACGGAATATTTGATTTGGATTGCCATTACTGCCACCTAAAATTTCATCGTGCAGCGTCGTTGTTTGACTTGCCCAAATCGTATTTGTCAGGATGCGGCGCAAGCGCGGCGGCACTCGGTAGCCGTCACTTTGCCCGCGCACGCGCAACCAATAAAGGGTTTGGTTAAATTCCTGAGTAGCGGTAAAGTCAGATGGTCCGATAAATTTAATTAAGCCGCGATCGCTAAAAGCAGCCGTTTCATCGATCGCGTTCAATTTCCCCCAATCTTTGCCGTTGAAATATTCCCAAACTAAGCGGGGTTTGGTGGGATTGGTAGTTGTTTCCGATAATTCTGTTGCGGTTGGGGTTTCTACTTGGAAATAGAGGGCGATCGGGCGATTGGGAAACGGGCGATCGAAACCTAAATACAAGGAAGAAAGGGAGTTTGTATTGCGGGCGAAAGGGGTAAAGCTGCTGGATAGATCGCGAACTTGGTAAATGAAATCGTTATAACTCAGGCAAGCGGTGAAAGGCGATTTGCTGGAGGATGTGTTGGAGTTGGGATAGTTATAGGTATAGGTCAACTCCAGCGATTTCACCGACGGCGGCTGAATCCCCGAATTGCTGGAAGTAACCTGTATTAAAGTTCCGGCAGTTGGCAGGGGTTTAAGTTCACTATTCAGGGTGAGAGTATTAGTCTTTAAATCGATGTCGTTGATGCTGGCGCTAACGGGAATCGCACTGAGAATCTGAATCGGATCTCCAAGCATGAAACCGCGAACGCTGTTGACTTTCAATTTTGTTACCTTGGTTGCCTCATTTGTATTAGTGGCTTCTATAAGGGTGGCAAATACAGTGGATTGATTCGCCGCCGGAGTTCCGTAGTTGCCAGCAATGATGCGAACGCGCAACCAGTAATGGCTTTCTCCGTTGACTTCGGTGGGTGCGACTTTGGGAAGGGTGAGTTCCACATTTCCACTGCCAATAATCTGCTGGCAGGCCCGCTGCTATCGCTACTGCGGAGACATTCCTCCCAGCTACTGCCGTTCCAGGTTTCCCATACCAATTGCACGCCGCCATCGCTTCTCACGGGGATTCTCTCACTCAGTGTAACGGCGATCGTCACTGCGGCATTCGGCTGCGAAAGTGCCTCGTCGTGGGCGATATAAAAAGTATCGTTAAAGCGGGGTTGTTCGCCAAAGGGATAAAAATCTTTACTCAAATCGATCGGAATTGTGTTGAAAAAGCATCGATCGGGAGTAGTTAAATTGTTTCTGTTTATATTAACGGTGGCGGTAATGCTATTAATCTGCGGTGATGCTGTGAGAGATGACATCAGTTGAACGCGCAACCAAGCTGCTTTCAAACCGTTAACTGTGTGGGGAATAATTGCGGGAAAATTGGCAAATGTCACCGGATTTGTTGAAGCAGGATTTGTTGGAGTTGGAGGTAGCAACTGCCAACCTTTTCCATCCCAATAAGACCAATCGAGAGATAATTTATTCCAATCTGCTGCGTTTGAGGATGCAATATTTAGCGTGACTGTTTTAGGGGCGGGTAACGTAAAGAGTTCGCTAGCTAAGTAAAGAAAGTGTTCGATCGCACTATCTCCTTCAAAAGCTAAAAAACTAGAATCTATTTTTCCTGTTGCTTGTAACGTGCGATCGCTGTATTTATCCTCTTTCAAATCTCGTACAAATACCGCTTGCAATTGTACTGGCGTTACCAACAAATCGCTTGCCGTCTCAAACACAACTTCTTCCTCTTCTCCCTCCGCAGGTGGCGCGGAAATTTGCGTGTAAGCGGGAACCAAAGCTGTTGTTGTTTCTGGAATGCCCGATGCCAAATAAAAAGTCAAAGGAACTCGCGCAGGTTGAGGTGGTAAAATTTGCGTACCGAGTAAATCTAGAAAGGCGAGAAAGTTTTTTTCCGGAACTTGATTCAGGCGATCGCTTACCGTTGCAGCCATGCGTCCAAAAATGCGAATTAGTGCCAAACCTGCGTCATTCGATTTTGGATTTTGGAGTCCCCCCTTTGGCAAGGGGGGGGTTAGGAGGGGTGGATTTTGGATTGTTTGGATCGGAATCAATTGTTTGTTTGTACCAGCCTTTGACCTTAACATTAATTTGGTTTAAACTATTGACTTGCGCGATCGCACCTGCTAATTTTTCGTCGATTAACGTCCCGGCAGTCGCGATTGTCTTGCCATCAGTATCTTTGATGTCTTGGGCGAGAGTGCGATCGAGCAAATTTTCAGGATTATTATCGACTAACTCGCTACTATCCCCAGCGGTATAATGTTGTACTAACCTTACCGTTTGTGCGACGATATCTTCATAAGTACGATTGTCAATTTTTGGCGGTTGAATCGACATAATATTTAACCCAGATAGAACGGATAAACTAAATTGAATCGGTTATTTGTCGTGCGAACTTGATAATTAACCTGAATCAGCAATCGATTTGGTTCGCTAGGATCGGGACTCGCATCGACATCCAATACATCGATGCGCGGTTCCCATTGAATTAACGCTTGACGCACTTCATCGATCGCGCTTCCGATCGTGCCAGCGCTGTTATTTGCAAACACTAAATCGTGAATTCCGCAACCAAAATCGGGACGCATCAACCGTTCTCCCCGCGCGGTACTTAATATCGTCCAAATCGATTGGCGGACGCACTCTTCATAATGCGCCGTAACGATTCGATTGTTTTCTAATTTAA
>JAAUPF010000358.1 GCA_012034575.1 Richelia sp. CSU_2_1
TAAATACAGGACAACTTCATCATATCGCGATCGTAATCCAGACAAGCATATATCTGTTGTTTGACTAGATCGGGAAACTCATCTATAATTTGTTCGACAGTACGATCGGATGCTAAATAACCTAAAATTAGACTAACGGGAATTCTAGTTCATTTGATTCTTGGTTTACCTCGCAGTACGTCGGGGGTACTAACGATATGTTCTCTCCAGTTTACGGGCATAAGTTGTCCTTTCTCATCTGACAACTTATATTTTAACTTAGCGAATGCGATCGCACTTTGGGATCTAACATGGGAAAGGGGCGATTCACGCTCGGGATAGCTTCGCTCGCACGTACTTGGAAAAAATCAGGGCGCGTTATCCTCGCAAGCATTCAACTACTCGAACAGCAAATCTCGTCTACTTCCTGGAAAAGATCGATCGAGAAACCGGGTTTTTGACCCCGCGCGCATCCGGGACTGTAGAATAAAGAAAAAGTAAGCAGCAGCAGGATTGAAACATGAATGAAGTCGATCGCGCCCGAATCGAAACCTTCATCACTCGCTGGGCGGGTTCTAGCGGCAACGAACGGGCAAACTACCAGCTATTTTTTGCGGAAATGTGCGATGCGCTGGGAGTCGATCGACCTTGCGATAAAGGCAGAATTCCCGACGATCCCTACTGCTTTGATAAAGATGTCAAAATCTTTCACCCCAGCGGGAAAGTGACTCCGGGGTTTATCGATTTTCACAAAGCAGAGCATTTTTTAATTGAGGCAAAACAGGGCGGAACTACGGGTAAAAAAGGAACGGCAAAGCGGGGAACTAATACCTATTTGCGAGAGATGGAAAAAGCCTTTGTGCAGGCTGTTGCTTATACGCGCAATCTCAGCAGCAAGCCGCCGTTTTTATTGACTTGCGATATTGGCGATCATTTTGAATTGTGGATGGGGTTTAGCGGCGATTACGGCGGCTATGGGGCGCGGCGAGAAATTGCATTGGTAGAACTAAGAAAACCCGATATTTTCGATTTGTTTGTCGATATTTTTAGCAATCCGCAGCAGCGCAACCCGGAGAAGATTGCGGCGCGGGTAACGCGGGAAGTGGCGGCAGATTTGGCAGAGTTGGCGAAGGGGATGGAGGCGAATGTAGATCCGCAGCAAGTTGCCCAGTTTTTGATGCGCTGTATTTTCACCATGTTTGCTGAGGATGTGGGATTGCTGAAGGAACATCTGTTTACTCAGGCGCTAGAAACGCGATGGATTGCTAACCCGAAAACGTTTAAACCGGAGGTAGAGACGCTGTGGGTGGCGATGAATGACGGGACGAGTTTTGGTTTTCACGGCAAATTGTTGCGGTTTAATGGCGGATTGTTTGCGGAGTCGCAGGCGTTGGCGCTGACAAAGGCGCAGTTAGAAGTGTTGTTGCAGGCGGCGAAACGGGATTGGTGCAATGTGGAACCGGCGATTTTTGGGACGTTGTTGGAAAGGGCGCTGGATTCGAGGGAACGGAGTAAGTTGGGGGCGCATTATACACCGCGATCGTATGTGGAACGGTTGGTAAAACCTGTGGTGATGGAGCCTTTGGGCGATCGCTGGATTGCGGTACAAGCGGAGGTTAAACAGTTGCTCAACGCGGGAGAATCGGAACCGACTGCAAATCAAAGGAAAAAGGCGATCGCTGTTTTAGAGGCATTTATGACCGAGTTACAACAGGTGAAAATTCTCGATCCGGCCTGCGGATCTGGAAATTTCTTGTATGTGACGTTGGATTTGTTAAAAGGGTTGGAGTCGGAGGTGTTGCGGCGTTTGGAGGATGTCGTAGGGGCGGCGCAGTTGCGGTTGGATATTAACCAGGTAAATCCGAGTCAGTTTTTGGGGATTGAGATTAATCCTAGGGCGGCGGCGATCGCAGATTTGGTAATTTGGATCGGGTATTTGCAGTGGCATTTTCGGCGGTTTGGGGATTTGCCGCCGATCGAACCTGTATTGCGAGAATACAACAATATTGAATGCCGGGATGCGGTGTTAGCCTATGACGGGATAGAACCGGATGTGGATGCGGCGGGGAAGGTAAGAACTCGCTGGGGCGGAAGGACGATGAAAAGTCCGGTGACGGGAGAAGATATTCCCGATCCGAGCGATCTGATTCCAATTTATCGATACATTAATGCACGCCCCGCAGAATGGCAGGAGGCGGATTATATTGTGTCGAATCCGCCGTTTATTGGGAATGCGAGAATGCGGGATATTTTGGGGGATGGATATGCAGAAACGTTGAGGAAGGTTTATGAAGATGTGCCAGATACTGTTGATTTTGTGATGTATTGGTGGCACAAGGCAGCAGAACTAACTAGAGCCAGCAAAATTAAACGCTTTGGATTTATTACCACCAATAGTATTCGCCAAGTTCGACAACGAAAAGTTATTGATTTTCAGCAGAATCAGAAAAATTCTGTTTCCTTGATTTTTGCTATTCCAGATCATCCCTGGACTGACGAGGGTGCGGCAGTCAGAATTGCAATGACGGTAGTGGAAATCCACGAACTCAGGAAAGCTGGTAAAATTCCTTGTTTAGGAACTGTTGTTGCTGAAGCCGATCCTGAAGTAGAGACACCAGAAGATTTAGCAGAAACTATCAAAATACGACGGCAAAATGTAGGATTTATTTTCAGTAACTTGACGGTCGGTGCAGCTATTGGGAATGCTCAAAAACTAATATCTAACTCTCAACTTTCTTGTCGTGGTATGGAAATGCGGGGCACAGGCTTTCTTCTGACAAAGGAACAAGCTTTCTGCCTTGGCTATAATGAATATCAAAGAACACCAGTCGTCATAAAAAGATACTTGAACGGTCGAGACGTGACTGATTTAGCTAGAGGCTTATATACAGTTGACCTTTTTGGTTTATCGATTGAAGATGTGCAACTATACTATCCAAATATTTATCAGTGGATTTATGAAAGAGTTAAGCCAGAGCGAGATGTTAATAGACGCAAGGCTTCTCGTGAAAATTGGTGGATTTATGGAGAAGCAAGAGCAACTTTTAGACCTGCACTTAAATACATAAAACGCTATATAGCAACTGTGGAGACGGCTAAACACAGAGTATTTATATTTTTAGAGAATGATGTCGTTCCTGACAACAAATTGATTGCAATTGCTTTTGATGATGCTTATTTTTTAGGTATTTTATCCAGCAAAATTCATGTTGTTTGGGCATTAGCAGCAGGTGGATGGCTGGGTGTAGGGAACGATCCAGTATATGTCAAGACAAAATGCTTCGACCCCTTCCCATTTCCCACGCCTACCGACACCCAAAAACAAA
>JAAUPF010000129.1 GCA_012034575.1 Richelia sp. CSU_2_1
CCTCCGATAAGCTTACTTGAGTTACGTCTTTCCTCCTTCTTCCTTCTTCCTTCTTCCTTCCTCCTTCTTCCTTCTTCCTTCTTCCTTCTTCCTTCTTCTCCTCCTTCTTCCTTCTTCCTTCTTCCTTCTTATTGTTGTAAAAGTGGCAGTTCGATCGCAAATTCCGTCCCTTGACCGGGTGTGGAAATGCACTGCAAGCTGCCGCCGTGTTTTTCTACTATCAAATACCAACTAATTGACAAGCCGATTCCCGTATTTTTGCCTGCAGATTTGGTAGTAACAAATGGGTCAAATATTAGCTCTCGTACTTCCTCAGCAACTCCCGCCCCGCTGTCGGTAATTCTAATAATTGCAGTGTAACGGCTGCTGAGTTCAGTGACAATCTGAATCCGATCGCTATTTACTGGTATTGTCCCGCCAGTTGTCGAAATGTAGCATTCTTCAATGGCATCGATCGCATTAGTTAAAATATTCATAAATACTTGACTGATTTCTCCGCCGCAGCACTCGACGCTGGGCAGATTTGGCCCGTAATTTTTAATTACTTCAATCGCCGGACGGTGGCGTTGAGATTTCAGCCGAGTTTGCAAAATCATCAGCGTGCTGTCAAGGCATTCATGAATGTCGATCGGCTTCATTTCTTCCCCTTCTTGGGGCGAAAAAAATTGCAGGGATCGCACCAGATCTCGAATCCGATCTCCTCCTAGCTGCATCGATTCCAAAACTTGCAGCAAATCTCCAGCAATCTGTTGCAGTTCGATCGCTGGTGCGGGATGAGGATAACTTTGGTGGTAAAGATCCAGTAGGTTGAGGATACTTTGAGTAGAATCTCGCACCCGAGCGAGATTGCCGTACAGGAAATTGACCGGCTCGTTAATTTCGCGCGCAATACCTACCAGCATCCGCCCCAAAGCTGACATCTTTTCATTTTGAATTAGCAAGCTTTGAGTTTGCTGGAGTTCCTGCAAAGATTGATACAAACTTTCTTGCATTTGCTGGCGATCTTTCACCTGGGCTTGCAGCCGATCGTTCGTTCGGGAAAGTTCCGCAGTTCGCTCTGCTACTCGTTTTTCTAACTGTTCCGCCAACTGCCGCAGGTTAGCTTGAGCTTGCTTGCGATCGGCAATTTCCTGCTGCATTTGAATATTTTGTTCTTGCAGTTTCCGAGTCAGCCTGCTGATGCTCAAATGCGCTTTTACCCGAGCCAAAACTTCTTCATTTTGAATTGGTTTTATAACGTAATCAACCGCACCTACGCTAAAGGCTTTTACTTTATCTTCCGTGCTGTTGAGCGCCGTCATAAAAATTACCGGTATCTGTTTTGCCGACGGATTTGCTTTCAATCGCCTGCAAGTTTCAAAGCCGTCAATTTCCGGCATAATCGCATCCAGCAAAATTAAATCCGGTGCCGAATATTCTACTTTTTTTAGAGCACTTTCTCCCGTCCGCGCCACCAACACTTTGAAACCCAATTCAGTCAAAAAGTCAAACAAAAATGCTAAGTTGTTTGGGTTGTCGTCAACGATTAATATAACGCCCTGTTCTAAGAGTAAAGTGCTCATGTTTTACTGGCCCCTGTATTGTTCTACCAATGCTAAGATTTTTTGCTCGTCAAAATCTTTAGCTAACTGAATTAGTTTTCTGGCAAAAGTTACATATTTTACATCCATTTTTTCCAGTTTTTCTGCTTGTTTTTGAATTTCGCCCAAATCTCCCATCATTGCTAGTTCAAAGAGGAGATCTATTTCTTCAGGAGGAGGGGCGATCGTTTCTTGTCGGTCGATCGCAGGTGGGCTGCTAAAAATTGACATACCAGAAATTTCAAGCTCAGCATTCTCCTCCTGCAATTCTTCACAAATCCATTCTAAACCCAAATGGATTTGCAAGCAATCAAACAGTTCTTCAGCGCGGATCGGCTTAGTCAGGAAAGCATTGCATCCTACCGTCAAACTTACCTGCTTTTGGTTTTCTAAAATGCTGGCAGAAGTGCCGATCGCTACCACATTTTGTAACTCGGGTAGCTTGCGAATTTGCCGCACTGCTTCAAAGCCGTCCATCACCGGCATTACCAAATCCATTAAAATACAATCCGGTTTGAATTCTTTAGCTTTAGCCACGCATTCTTGACCGTCTGCTGCCTCAATTATTTCAAAACCTAAGGGTGCGAGCAGTTGGACAAATACCGATCTATTTTCCCATTTGTCATCAGCAACTAAAAGTTTTTTCTTATTACCGCTAAAACCTTTGATGGTTTTTTCATAAAACTTTTTGTTGTCTTCTATTTTAGCTTGCTTTAACTCCAACTCAAAGAAGAAAATGCTGCCTCTTCCTAAAGTGCTTGTGACTTGAAGCTCGCCGCCCATTATCCCTACTAATTCGCTGCTAATTGCTAGTCCCAATCCCGTCCCTTCAGTATGGCTGCGAGTATTTCCCACCTGTTCAAACGGTGAAAAGATTCTTGACAATTCGCCAGCACCGATGCCAATTCCGGTATCTTCAATTTGAAAGCGAATCCTCTGCTTTGCTGTCGCAGTTTCAGTTTCACCGCCATCTGCCGGACAATTTTGGGCTAAAATTTTTAAGGTAACTCCACCAGTTTCAGTAAACTTAACTGCATTGCCAATTAAATTAATCAAAATTTGCCGCAATTTCTTTTCATCGGCGGCGATCGCCCGCGGCAGAGAGGAAAGGTATTCGCAGTTAAAAGCTATGCCTTTTTGAGCGGCTCGGATGCTAAAGATTTGATTGATGCTGTGAATAAATTCGGGAAAATCAAACTCAGTTATCGCCAGTTCCATTTTCCTCGCTTCAATTTTAGAAATATCTAAAATATCGCCGATTAGCTCTAGTAAATGTTCGCCGCAGCGCTGAATTACGCGAATTCCGTCTTGTTGCTGCGGAGTCAAAAGTTTGTCTTTCTTGAAGATTTGAGTGTATCCTAAAATGCCGTTGAGCGGAGTTCGGAATTCGTGGCTCATATTAGCTAAAAATTCACTTTTGGCGAGGCTTGCCGCTTTGGCTTCAGCTTCGGCTTTTTGCCTTTCTTTAATTTCTTGAAACAGGAGGGTATTTTTTTCGTGCAATTGTTGGGTGCGTTCTTCTACTTTGATTTCCAGATTGAAATTGTATTCCTCTAATTTTTGATTTGCTGTTTCCAAGTTAGCGTAAAGTCGAGCATTTTCCAGGGCGATCGCAGCTTGGGAAGACAAAATTTTCAAAACTTCTAAATGCGCCGGTGTAAAAGCACAAACTGTCAAATTGTTTTCCAAATAAACGATCGCATTTAATTTGCCTTGATAGACGATCGGCACGCACAACAGCGACTTGGGTTGGTATTGAGCGATGTAGGGGTCGCTATTAAACATTACCTCGCTGCTGGCATCATTTAAAACTACATCTTCCCAAGTGCGATTGACATAATTAATCACCGCTTGCGGGTAGGGATAGGGTATTACCTCGTCTGTAAGTGATATTAAAGAGCGGACAACTTTGACTTTAGCGCCCACTTTTACCTCAGCTTCAACCACAAATTCGCCATCTTTTGGGGCAAGCAAGCACCCATTTTCAGCACCTGCATTTTCCAGCAAAATTACCATCAACTTTTCTAGCAAAGAATCGAGAACAAGTTCGCCAGAAATAGCCAGAAATGCTTTCATAACAGAAGCAAAATCGAAACTTGCTTGGTGGGTGGTAGAAGTTACAGAAGTTACCGCCAGAGTTCGATCGTTCTTGGTTAAAGTTCCCACTTCTGGAGTGCGGACGATCGACTGCGGATACCTTAATTCCAAATCTGCAACTTTAGCATTTGCACCCCAGCGGATATAGCCGTAATAAGCATCCGTCATGTAAGTTTTAGCAACTTTTTCTCTGCCTTGAGATAGATAAAACTCCGCAGCTAATTCGTTGGCTAGGGCTGATTCTTGAATGTATCCCTGTTTGGCGGCGCGATCGATCGCGCGATCGTAATAATCCATTGCCCGGTATTTTTCTCCCAACACCCGTGCTCTTTCAGCCTCTACCAACTCGTATTTATGCTGATAATTCATCGGCGCTTTGTGAACCCATTCGTGCATTTTTGCTTGATTGGCATTTACTTTAGCAAGGCATTTTTCCCTTTCATCTGTCGGTAAGTTGTCGCAGGTAGCCAGCAAAGCCAGTGACTCATAAAAATTGTGAATTGCTAGCAGCATCGATCCGCCAGCAGATTGCAGGCATTCTTTAGCTAGCAAAGCACTAGCTACAGCACCCTCGCAATCTTTAAATAAATAGCAAATGATTTGTTTTGCCAAGTAAAAGTTAAACAGCGTCCAATCTTCTTGACGCTGTGCCTGCAATTTTTCCAACACGGGGCCTTCATTAAAATGTTCGCCCATCAAGCAGTGTTTATCGACATTCAAACCTTGCAAATTAATTTTTACTTGCTTCCAGATATCAAAAATTGGCAGCAAAAACATGATGCGATTTTTCTGAAACAAATCGAGGTATGCTTCTAATTCTCGATCTAATAAATCTAGTTTCTCTCCCACGAGGAAAGTATAAATGCAGCGATTTAAAGCATTAAACCCAGCATAAATTAAATCTCCTACTTCCATGCCACTTTGAAACCCTTCCTGTAACGGTTCGAGGGTTTCCCGAGCGTGTTCTTTCCACGGTCTAATAAAACCGTTAAAGATATTTAAGACTTGGCATTTGATTAAGTTGGCATCAAACCGATCCAACAACTTCACGGCGATTTGTCCGGCTTGATAGCCTTTGTCAATATCCCCGATCGACCCGCACAAAATTGTGCCGTACCAGCTATAGGAAAAAGCAGCTAGTGCCGAATAACCTTGTTCGATGCAGAGGTTGACTTGGGTAACTACGATCGAGCGCAAAGTTTTTGATTTAACGTTCAACGCCGGGGAAGTAATCGACATCAGCATTCGCATAATTGCTAACTGTTCCGGCGATTTCATTTCCGGTAAGTTTTCCAAATCTGCTAGCAGGGGCAGGGTGATTTTTTGGCGGTTGTAATCTAAAATTTTTAAGCGAGAAATGCCCATCATTTCCAAGGCTTGCAGCCCTGTAGTAAGAGCTTTCAACATCTGATTTTGGACTGCATAAATTTGGATTTTCAGCTCAAAAACTTTGACTCGATCGAGCCGATCGGCAGCTTGGCGCAAGATGATATTAGTTAACGTTTCCGCCCGCTCAAAATTAGTATTGAGATATTCTGCTTCCGCTGTCTCTAAAAATAGATTGAAAGTTAGCTGGTAATGATTCTGCCAGCTAGACTCCGATTTCAGCAGTCCCAAACCTACTTTCAAATACCTGAGGGCTGCTTCATAAGCTGTGGCAGCTTTGGCTTTTTGACCTGCAATTAAATTGAGTTCTGCCAACTCGTATTTTTCCGATTCCGCCGCGAGCAAATTAATATTTTTGGCTGTGGCTTTGATGCCGAAATTAAGTTGGTTTACCAAAGCAAAAATGCAATCTTTTCGCGCTCGCGGCGGAGTATTTTTCAGCAGCAATTGACCGATTTTTAAGTGAGTTTCTCTTTTGAAATCTTCCGGAATTAAAGAATAAGCTGCTTGCTGCACTTTGTCGTGCAAAAATTTATAATCTACTTTAACATCTTGCAGTTCGATCGACCGGGTTTCTTCTCCCTCAAAAGCTAGTGGAATTTTGTAATCTTTACTCAGGGGCAATATCAAGCCTGCCTGAAGGGCATCCCACAAATTTAATGCCGTTTCTGTCAGGGATTGTTCGCTGACAACTGCCAGCACTTCTAAGTTAAACTGGCTGCCAATACAAGCTGCTAACTTTAAGGCTGACTGCACCGCTTCGGGCAATTTTCTGATATTTCGAGCGATTAACTCTACAATATTGCAATCAGTGATGCCGATCGCTTGGATGCGCTCGATATCCCACTGCCAACTTCCAAGCTGCAAGTCATAAACCAACAAATCTTCTTGATAAAGCGTTTTCAGCAACTGAGTTAGAAAGAAAGGATTTCCTTGAGTTTTGTTAAACAGCAATTCCGTCAATTCTGAAACTACATTTTTCTCGTTCAGGGTATCGGCGATCAATTCGCCGACGTGATTTAACTGCAAGGGACTGAGAATAATATTATTGACAGTTGCGCCCGCTGCTTGAATTTTTTCTACTGTTTGAATCAGCGGGTGGGTGGCACTGACTTCGTTATCTCGATAAGCTCCAATTAGCAGCAAATATTTGTTGTCCGAGTCGCTCATCAGCACATCTATTAATTTGAGCGAAGCCGAATCAGCCCACTGCAAGTCGTCGAGAAAAATTACTAGCGGGTGGTCTTTGGTAGCAAATACGCTAATAAACTGTTTCAACACTTGATTGAAGCGGTTTTGCGATTCGATCGCTCCTAATTTTGGGGCGGGAGATTGCCTGCCAATAATCAGTTCTACTTCGGGAATCACTTCGGCAATTACTTTACCTTTAGTTCCCAAAGCGGCCAGTAATTTGTATTTCCAACTCAAGATAGAAATTTCGCTTTCGGTGAGCAATTGCCGCATTAATGATTGGAAAGCTTGAATCAGAGAAGAGTAAGGAATATTCCGCTTCAGTTGGTCGAATTTACCCGAGATAAAATATCCCCGCTGGCGGGCTATGGGCTTTTGAACTTCATTTACCAAGCAAGATTTGCCGATGCCCGAATAACCGGAAACGAGAATCATTTCTATTCCCCCAACCCCGGTAGTTGAGGCAGAATTCGTACCGCTGATGCGGTTAAAAGCGCTCATCAAAGTAGCTAATTCAGCATTGCGACCGTAGAGTTTTTGAGGTATAGTTAATTGACGGGCTCGATCGGCATTGCCGGGAGTAAAATCCGAGAGACTTTCGCTAGCTTGCAGCTTTGCCAAACAGGTTTCTAAGTCAAATCTCAAACCTTCAGCACTTTGATACCTATCTTCCGCCGTTTTTGCCAGCAATTTCATCACAATCCCAGCAATTACCTCGGGAATTTCTGGATTTAAACTGCGGGGAGAGTCGGGTATTTTAGCGATGTGACAGTGAACCAATTCTAGGGGATCGATCGCGCTAAAAGGCAATTTGCCCGTTAGCATTTCATAAAAAGTAACTCCCAAAGAATAGAAGTCGCTGCGGTAGTCAATTACGCGATTCATTCTACCCGTTTGTTCCGGCGACATATAGGCCAAACTGCCTTCAAGAAATTTAGGATAGCTGGAAGTTGCGTTTTCTCTGCCCAAACGGGAGGCGATGCTGAAATCGGTAATTTTTACCTGCTCTGTTTCCGGATTGATGATAATATTGTGAGGTTTAATATCCTTGTGGATGATTTGATTTTGATGAATTTCCGCCAAACCATTTGCTAGCTGAATGGCAATTTTCAAAAAATCTTTCAGGTTGAGTTGGGCGGTTGATAAATACTGCGCTAAATCGACTCCTCCAAAATCTTCTAATATTAATGCGATGCCATTTTGATAGTTTTCAATTCGGTAAAATTTGACAACATTTTTTAACTCATCGGGATGTCTTCTAATTTTAGATTCGTGTCTCAACCTGGTAATTTGTTCGAGAGTCGGATACTCGCTTTTCAGAGTTTTTACGATGACAGGCACGTTGTGTTTTTGCCAGATTCCCCGGTAAATAACCGTATTGGCTCCCGAGTAAACTTTTTCCGCAATTTGATATCCGTTGAGAGCTATCATGTTTTTAAAAGTTGGCATCTAAATTGTTGACAAAAAAATAGCGATCGCAGCTGGAATTCAAAACTCACAAATATTTTGGGTGACAAAACAGTTGAAAAACTTCACTGTCAAAGCTCGACTGTCAAATGTTTGAGGTCGATCGCATTTCCCGCCACTCCTGACTCTCAGTATACAGCCAGAAACCGGATTGTCTGACAGCAAACAGTTGGTTTTTGCTCTTGACTCTGCTTGCCAAACCCGCCGATCGACCTCGCATCAGATAAGTCCTCTCTACTCTAAATCTTCCCAGCGGTAGCGTCCAGATTCGATCGCTCCACAAATCTTAATATTTGCGCGCCAAACCTTGAATGCTAATTTGCAACACAGACAAACCGAGAATTAGCAAAAACAGCACCAGCCCGATCGTGCAAGCATAACCGATTTCCAAATCCTTAAAAGCTCGTTCGTAAAGATAATAAACCACAGTTTTAGAACTATTGCGAGGTCCGCCCTGAGTCATAATGTAAACCTCTTCAAAAACCTTAGTAGCAGAAATCGCCGAAATCACCGCCACCAAAACTAAATAAGGCCTCATCAGCGGCACAGTAATATCCCAGTGCTTCTTGAAACCATCCGAACCGTCAATTGCAGCCGCCTCGTACAATTCGGCCGGAATAGCTTGCAGCCCCGCCAAGTAAATTACCATGTAATAACCCAAGCCTTTCCAGACAGTCACGGTCATGACACTAAAGATAGCAAACCGCGGATTTGCCAGCCAAGAAACCGCAGGCAAACCCAACAATTGCCCCAATTGATTCAGGACTCCATTTTCTGCAAACAGCCACTTCCAAGCAATCCCGGCCACCACCATAGAAATCACCGCCGGGGTGTAGTAAGCAGCCCGAAACCAGTTCATCCCCCGCAGTTTTTGATTGCACAAAATTGCCAATCCCAAAGGTACAACCACCAATAAAGGAACAACGCAGGCGAGGTAGAGAACCGTATTAGTTAAAGTTTGCCAAAAAGTACGATCGGCCGCCAACCTGTAAAAATTCTGCAATCCCACCCATTGCGGCACTTGCGTCAGATCGTATTCGTAATTGGTAAAACTCAAATAAAAAGCTTGCAGCGCCGGCCACGCAACCGTCAAACTCAGTACAAATAAAGCGGGAAATAAAAACAAATAAGGTGTTGAATAACGCCGCCACTCAATAAATTTCATGATAGTTGACAGTTGAAGTTGACGGTTGACAGTTGGTAATTGGGAATTCTCTCAATGTCTCGATCGAACAATCTCAAAACTCAAAACTCAAAACTCCCCTCGATCGAATTTTAATCGCAGCTTAACATGATGTTAATTTTTATTTATTATCATTGACAAGTGTCGGCATTTAGTTACGAAAAAAATTACAAAAACAATGAGTTTGCCCCGGCGCTTATTTTCAACCTTTATTTTAGTAGCGGTTATTTTCGTTGCCACCAGCAGATCGGCAGCCCTAGCAGAAACTAAGGAACGCTATCTTACCCTAGATGTGGATAGCAGTCAATCTTTTACGAATTTAGTGCAGCAGGCGGAAGATTTAGCGAAAGAGTCGATCGCCCGCGAGTTTCAAGAAAATCCGAAACTGACGGAAATTACAATTATAATAACTGCCGATCGCGCCAGACAATTAGTTCCGGTTTTGCGATCGAGAGTATCGCGCCGCAACTGGCAACAAAATTCGAGCATCGAACAGTGGACTAGATATTTTGCCGATGCGAAATTGCTGTTGGGATTTAGAGATGGTAATCTTTCTTCCCCTAATGGCGGGTCTTCGCAAGTGATTAACGTACCTCGGCCGAGTCGCCCTGCATCCAGAGAAAACGATCCGGGTTATCGAGATGATTGAATCGTGGGAAATTGGTCTGGCGAAGCGGAGGGCATCGGATATCGGGCAAAGCGCAGCGAAGGGATTGGGTATTGGTAAAATATAACAAACAACAATAGGACTTACGCAATAAACAATCCAGATGCAGAATGGGACAAGTTTATCGAGTTGCTGCTAGCATAGTTAACAATCAGTTGGGCAATTATTGCAGTATTCAATTTGAGATTGCACTCATTTAGACATCTGGTAAAAAGATTGTGAAAGCCTTGCCGCATCAGGGCAAAAACCTAATTTTGCCAGATGTCAATTGTACTCGTTAACAGGCTGTGCCTGTAAGTTAAACTTATGAAAATTGTACTTGGAGCTGACCCCTATGGCTTCAACCTCAAGGAAGCGGTGAAGCAGTACCTGCAAGACAAAGGTGTGGAAATCGAAGATCTAGGAGTGTCTGACACCGCCAAAGAAACCCCTTACTATCAAGTGGCGTCGGAAGTAGCTAAACAAGTGGGAAGTCACCAAGCTGACCGCGGGATATTGGTGTGCGGTACTGGTATGGGAATGGCTATCATCGCTAACAAGCACCCTGGCGTGTATGCTGCTGTATGTGAAACTACCTATGCAGCCGAAAAGTCTCGCTCTATCAACAACTCGAATGTCTTGACTTTAGGAGGGTTTATTACCACTCCTGAAGCTGCTAGGGAAATAGTAGATATTTGGCTATCTACGCAATTTACACAAGGCTGGGAGCAACCCATTCAAGAGTGGTTGCAGAACTCGATGCAGGACATTGCTCAGATAGAGGAACAACAATTTGGCGGTTCTGAAGACAATAGCTAAAATCGTTGGATGTCGATCGACTCAAATTTAACGTATTTTTAATTAAATCATTTATTTGTGTGGCAAGGTTACTTTCTGTCCGAACGACTGGCGATACCTGGCCGAAAGTTCGGGTTATTCCCCCATCTAAAGGCCGGCTGCAAGTCGGTCTTTTTGTTAGCTGAAAACTCTACTGTCGGTTAGCGATCGCCACGGTTAATTGTCGTACAGTAATCTTATCAGGCAAGCTGCAAACAGATGTGAGAACATTCAAGTAATTGCAAGGAAGCTTTGAACATTTGTTGGGAAATTGTTTGTGCCTCAATTGAGTTTCAAGGAATTTCCCCTTCAAATACACCACTGCTTGCAGCGCGATCGCACTTTCAAAAGGAGTAGCTAATGCAGGCAAAACAAAACAAACTTTTTACTCAAGAAGCGATCGATCGCTTATCTTCACCGGAACGTCTAGACCAAATGATGCAGGTGGTTAGTCCTCGATCGTGGCTGCCACTAACTGCAATTGGTTGTTTAGTTACTGCTGCGGGGGTTTGGAGTGCGATCGGGCGAATTCCACTGACTGTTTCCGGTCAAGGTGTGTTGCTGATGCCCCGCCACGTCGTGCAATTTCAAGCTGCTAATTCCGGTCAATTGGTAAAGCTGAATATCAAGCCGGGAGATGTTGTTAAACGGGGTCAGGAAATCGGCAGAATTGATAAACTCGACCTCAAACAGCAGCTAGGGCAAGAGAAAGCAAAATTAGCCGAACTGCAAGGGCAAAAGCAAGATACTAATAAGCTGCAAAAACAGCAGATTGCCCTGGAATTAAAAATGCTAGAACAGCAACAAAAAGACCTTCAAGAAAGCTTGAATAGGGAGTCAGTTGCACCGATACTGCACCAACAAAGTATGGCAGCATTAGAACAAAAACGCCAAAGTTTGGAGGAAAGTTTGCCCAGAGAACAAATTGCACCGATATTGCGGCAGCAAACTCTGGCAGCATTAGCAGAAAAACGCCAAAGTTTGGAGGAAAGTTTGCGGCGAGAACAAGTTTCACCGGTACTGTGGCAGCAAACTCAGGCTGCGATCGCGAAAAAACGCAACAGTCTTTTGCAGCGAAAGCAGCACATCAATTCTTTGGTAGAAACTTTGCAGCAGCGGTTTGAAACTCGCCGCGTTCTTTACGAAGAAGAGAGGGCTATCAGTCAGGATTTATTGCTGCAAGCGAGACAGGAATTCGTGGACTCTCAGGTGCAATTGGCGGACATTGAAACGCAGTTAAAAGAACTCGACGTTCAGCAAACTAATAGCGATCGCGAATACCTGCAAAATCTCACTAAAATTGACGAGCTCACAAACAGGCGGCAGCAACTCAAGATAGAAACTACCAATACCGAACGGGATTACCTGCAAAATGTCAACCGCCTGAACGAAATTAAAAACAATCTCCAAGAACTTAAAGTTCAGAAAAGTAATACCGAACGAGATTACCTGCAAAACCTGAACAAAATTGACGAAATCAAAACTAAGATTAAAGACATCAGAACCCAAGCTGTCAAACTAGCTCAACAAGATTTAGAAAAGTCGATCGCCCAAACAAATCAAATTCAGGAAGTTAAACGGAAGATTGCCCACTTACAGAATCAGTTAGCTACCGAAAGCAAAGTTACCAGCCAATATGATGGCCGTGTTTTAGAAGTGAGCGCTGTTGCCGGTCAAATGCTGAACGTCGGTACAAAAATCGGGACGGTTGAAGCTAAAGCTAATCGTGAAAAAATGGTCAGTCTCGTCTATTTGGCTGACAGAGACGGCAAGCAAATTAAACCTGGAATGACTGTACAAGTTACCCCTAGCGTCGTTAAGCGAGAGCGCTACGGTGGCATTGTCGGCAAAATAACGCAAGTTTCTCCTTTTCCGGTTACTAATCAAGATATGTCGGCAATTATCGGCAATGAAAATTTAGCTAACAGCATTGTAAAAAACGTAGCTGGTGGCGGTGCTCCCGTGCAAGTTTTTGTGGAATTGCAGGAAGATCCGAACACTTTCAGCGGTTACAAATGGTCTTCATCGAACGGACCTCCTCTGAAGATTTCCCCCGGTACTACTGCGCTAGTTCGGGTGCAAATCGGGCAGTTAGCGCCGATTTCTTATGTGATTCCTATTTTGAGGTCTTTGACAGGGGTTTATTAACAGTTGACAGTTGACAGTTGACAGTTGACAGTTGACAGTTGTCAATCTGTTTGTTGTCAATTGATTGATAGTTGTAGGGTGCGTCGCCACCAACTATCCCAACCAAAATCGACTGTTTATATCGAAGTCTAGATCCCCCCTAACCCCCCTTAAGAAGGGGGGGACCGGAAGCAGTCAAAGTCCCCCGGGAGGGAAGCCACTGCGATCTTGGGGAGCCACTGCGATCTTGGGGTCCCCCCAAATGAAGCAAGTGGCGTGTCCCCCCAAAAGTCGCAAGTGGCGTGGATTTAGGGGGATCGAGGCTCGAATACAAGCAAAATTTATCATGAATTTTACCCATTAATAGCCGATGAGAATTCCCTGGATTGACAAGTTTTTTATGCCGCGCCAATTAAGGCGAGTTCGTACTCCCACACTGCTGCAAATGGAAGCAGTAGAATGCGGTGCTGCTGCTTTAGGAATTATTTTGAGTTACTACGAACACCCAGTACCTTTAGCTCAATTGCGGAGTGAATGTGGCGTTTCTCGCGATGGCAGTAAAGCTTCTAATATCCTCAAAGCATCCCGACTGTACGGCTTAGATGCTAGAGGGTTTAAAAAAACTGTTGAAGAATTGAAAACTGTACCGCCACCTTTTATTGTTTTTTGGAATTTCAATCACTTTTTGGTCGTAGAAGGGATGAAGAAACAGCGGGTGTACCTCAACGACCCCGCATCAGGGCCGAGGACTGTTTCTCTGGAAGAATTTCAGTCAGCTTACACGGGTGTTGTTTTGACTTTTGCGCCTGGAACTGAGTTTAAAAAGGGCGGCAAAAAACCGAGTATTGCCAGTGCTTTAGATTCCCGATTGCAAAGTTCCCGCTGGGCGATCGCATTCTGTTTAATTGCTGGTTTATTACTCACTATTCCCCGTTTGGCTGGCGCGGCATTTACCCAAATTTTTGTGGATGAAATTCTGGTCGAAAACCGTCACGAATGGCTGCGACCTTTAATATTAGGAATGCTGTTTGCGGCTGCCATTCAAGGACTGCTAGCACGGATGCGGTTTTTCTATTTGCGGCGGCTGGCAAACAAGCTTTCGATTTCGATGTCTGGACAATTTCTCTGGCATACTTTGCGCTTGCCTGTGGGATTTTACACCCAGCGGTTTGCAGGTGAAATTAGCAGCCGCTGCCAAGTTAATGACAAGGTTGCTGATATTTTATCGGGCAAGCTGGCGGCAACTGCGATCGACGCCGTGATGATGGTTTTCTATGCAATAATTATGGTAATGTACGACTGGGTTCTGACCAGTGTCGCCGCTGTTTTCGCACTTTTAAACTTTTTAGCACTGCAATCTTTATCCCGCAGTCGCGTCGATGCTAATACCAGATTAGCTCAAGAAACAGGCAAGGTGGGCGGTGCTGCGATCGCGGGCATTCAATCGATCGAAACTGTCAAAGCTAGCGGTTTAGAATTCGATTTGTTTTCTAAGTTTGCCGGGTACTATGCCAACATGAGCAACGCTCAGCAAGAATTGGCTCTGCCCACTCAAATTCTGTCAATATTACCAGCATTTTTAACAGCATTAGCGGCAACTGCTATCTTAGTTGTTGGAGGCTTGCGGGTGATGAACGGCGGTTTGAGTATCGGGATGTTAATTGCTTATCAAAGTCTCACTCAGCAATTCCTCGGACCTGTTAACAATCTGGTCAATTTTGGCAGCACTCTGCAAGAATTAGAAGCCGATTTAAGCCGACTTGATGACGTTTTGCAAAATCCGATCGATCCTGAAGCAGACCGCGATTCTTTTAATAATGAAAACGGCCGCGGCGCGATCGCACAAGATTCTTTTCACTTACAGGGCTGGATTGAATTGCGCAGTATCAGTTTTGGCTACAGCCGCTTGGAAGCACCCCTAATTGAAAACTTGAACTTAAGCGTAAAACCCGGTCAGCGGGTAGCGTTAGTTGGTGGTAGCGGTTCTGGCAAATCTACTATTGCCAAACTTGTTACCGGACTTTACGAACCAATGAATGGCGAAATTTTATTGGACGGGGTTCCTCGCAATTTGATTCCCCGTTCTATCCTAGCGAATTCGCTGGCAATGGTCGAACAAGAGATATTTCTATTTGCCGGCACTGTTCGGGAAAATCTGACGCTTTGGGACCCGACAGTACCGGAAGCTGATTTAGTGCAAGCCTGCATTGATGCGGCAATTCACGAATTGATTTTGAATATGCCGGGAGGTTACGATGCTCAACTGAATGAAGGGGGAACAAATATGAGCGGCGGACAGCGGCAGCGTTTGGAAATTGCTAGGGCATTAGTGAGAAATCCGGCGGTGTTGGTGTTGGATGAAGCGACGAGTGCTCTGGATGCTGAAACTGAGTTAATTATCGATCGCAATTTGCGGCGGCGGGGTACTTCTTGTATTGTGGTTGCTCACCGTTTGAGTACGATTCGAGATTGCGATGAAATTATTATGCTCGCTGGGGGGAAAGTAGTTCAGAGAGGTACTCACGAGGAGTTGCAAAAGGTGGGAGGAGCTTATGCTCGTTTGGTGGGGAACGAACAATAAACAGCAGACGGTTTTAACTAAGATCTTGCATCATTTTTATTTAATAAACCTGTAGGGGCGGGTTCGCCAAGGACTTTGAAGCTGGCAAATAAGTTAAATAACCCGCCCTACCCCACAAATAACCCCCAAATAACCCATGTTGAAAGGCGTACAAGATCTCAGTTTTAACTGACATCTTGCACTCGGCGTCAGAAACCGGGTTTTTGGCAAAGACTCTGCATAAAAGCGAATATTTTTCGTCAAAAACCCGGTTTCTTGCATGGTTGATTGAAAGGCGCACAATATCTCATTTTTGACTGACATCTTGCAACAATGTCAATTAGAGATTTATCGTGTGGCGGGGCGGGTTTATTTAACCTATTTGCTACGTTTGAGAACCTTGGCGAACCCGCCCCTACAGGATTGTTAAAAGATGTGCCTGATGTGAGTTTTAACTGACATTAAGTGGATTAGCCCGATCGATTTTGTCGATCGAACTCGATCTTACTCATTACCAATTACTAGCTATGCTCGATCTAAATCCTGTTAAGAAACTGCACCGAATTAGAGGAATTCCGCCGATTTCAGGAACGAGAACAGCTAAACCGCCAAGTAACCCAGACAGCTTTGGGAGAGTTAACCGAGGTGCTGCATCCCCGGAAAACTGCCTTTTCTGAGGAAGGAACGCCGCTGTTAATCGCTGCTGGGGCTGTGGGTAAGGCACAAAGTATAACTGTCAATCCTCCGGCGGGTTCCGAAGACTTGAGTCGAGTTAAAGATCCGATGGAGGCGATCGCGCGATCGTCCCAATTTCGCACCCGTCGCGTGTTGCTGGCTGGGGATTGGTGGCGGCAGAACTGCGGCCCGCTATTGGCTTATACAAAGTTTGGCGATCGACCAGTAGCTTTGTTGCCCGGTAAGGGTTCTCGTTATACTTTGTTCGATCCGATCGATCGCACTCGCAAACGGGTAACTAAAGCAATCGCCCAAGAATTGTCGTCGGAAACTCTCATGTTTTACCGGCCCCTGCCGCCATTACTTCGCAACGCTGCCCAACTGTTTCGGTTCGGAACAAAAGGCTATGAAAAAGACATTATTGTTGCTTTCGGGCTGGGAATATTGGGAACGTTGTTGGGGATGGTGACGCCGCAAGCTACCTCGATTTTGGTCAATGATGCGATTCCTGACAGCGATCGCGTTTTACTGTGGCAATTAGGGCTGGTATTGTTAGTTACCGCGATCGGACGGGCTGTATTTAGCATCGCCCAAACAATTATGACACTGCGGATCGAAAATGCTGCCAGCGGCACTCTCCAACCGGCAGTTTGGGATCGATTGCTGAGATTAAAACCGGCATTTTTTCGCAGCTATTCCTCTGGGGATTTGCTAACTCGTTTGTTAGCAGTAAATCAAATTCGCGCCCAACTCAGCGGCGCGACGCAGCGAACACTTTTGAACGCGATATTTTCCTTGCTGAATTTGGGGCTGATGTTTATTTACAGCCTGCCGCTGGCTTTAGTCGGAATTGGTTTAACCTCGATCGCGGTTATAGTAACAGTCACATCGAGCTTACTCCTAATCCCAAAAGAGCGGAAGATGGAAACAGGAGAAGGCGACATTAACGGGCTGACAGTAGAACTGATTAACGGAGTATCAAAGCTGCAGGTAGCTGCTGCAGAAGGGCGAGCGTTTGCAGCTTGGGCGAAAAAGTACAGCCAGCGAATCAAACTAAGAACAGGAATTAAACGAATTGACGACAGCGTTTCAGTATTTAATGAAGCGCTGCCATTAGTAAGTTCTATCCTGATGTTTTGGTTTGCAATTCAGTTCATGGAAAACCATAAAACAGGAGGCGACGTACTGAACATGGGGACATTTCTCGCTTTTAATTCCGCCTTCGGAACCTTTCTTTCCGGCATCACAGACTTGAGCAATACCGTAACTGATATTTTAGGAATTGTACCGCTGTGGGAGCGATCGAAACCGATCGTCCAAGGCATTCCAGAATCCGATCCGACAAAAGCCGATCCGGGGCGTTTAAAAGGTCAAATTACGGTCGATCGTGCGACGTTCCGCTACCGCGAAGATGGCCCCCCAATTTTAGATGATGTTAGCATCAGCATTCAACTGGGGGAATTTATCGCGATCGTCGGGCCTTCTGGCAGTGGCAAATCAACATTATTTCGGCTGTTATTGGGATTTGAAATCGCACAAAGCGGCACTGTTTATTACGACAATCAAGATTTAGCAGGCCTCGACGTTCAAGCAGTGCGCCGGCAGTTAGGAGTAGTGCTGCAAAATGGCAGAATTAATGCCGGTTCGATGTTTGATAATATTACTTGCGGGGCGCTAGTAACGCAGGAGGAAGCTTGGGAAGCCGCCAGAATGGCCGGTTTAGCCGCCGATATCGAACAAATGCCGATGGGAATGCACACAGTTGTCAGCGAAGGCGGCACGAATCTGTCGGGAGGACAGCGGCAAAGATTGTTAATTGCCCGCGCGATGGTTGTCAAACCAAAGGTTATCCTGATGGATGAAGCTACCAGTGCTTTGGACAATCACACGCAGGCAATTGTTACTGATAGTTTGGACAAGTTAAATGTTACCCGAATTGTCATCGCCCACCGCCTGAGTACGATTCGCAATGCCGATCGAATTTATGTGCTTGAAGCAGGCCGTTTGGTGGAGGCGGGTTCCTTTGAAGAATTGGTAAAACAGGGAGGATTGTTTGCAAGATTAGTTGAGCGGCAGATAGAGTAATGCAAACGCGATTTCACAAACCCGTAGGGGCGGGTTCACCAACAATATCTGACAAAAACATACAATTTCGTAAACCCGCCCCACCCCACAAACTTAAACCTGAAACCTTTGATAAATCTCATTTTTACCTGAATTTAGATCCCCCTAAATCCCCCTTAAGAAGGGGGACTTTAAGAAGTTTCCGGTCCCCCCCGACCTAAGGGGAGCCAGTGCGTTGCGGAGGTTCCCTCCGTTGTAGCAACTGGCGTGGGCTAGGGGGGATCTAATCTTAATCGCTAAACAGCAATCTCTGACTACCTTTGACTTTAAGTTGACATCAATGTCGGCGAACCCGCCCTTACAGCCCTCACTATGAATCGAGCAAAATGAGGCTTATTCTTTTGTCAGCAAATCGGGCAACCACAACAAAATTAGCAATAGCAAGCAGGCGATAACCAAGCCAACACTAAATATGGTAGCGTTACCCATTCCAGGGGCTTGCTGCATCAGGTATGCGGGCTGTATTGCATTCATATTTTCTGTAAATAAGGGAAGCTAAAACCCTGACTTATTAAAGAAGTTAAGGTACTGGATAAAATTAATTTTTGCCCAACGACAGTAATTCGTGACCGCACAAACAAATCCCGCCTTGGCAGACCTAAGAATAGGATGATTAAAGGCGGGATTTGGTATTAGCTAACAATCTGGAGGAGAAAAATCACAAACCGAACCACCTAAGCTTTGCGATCCTCTCTATACTCTAGCGAAAGAAGCTGTCCAAACCGCGTCCAATCCTCTCAAACAGCCCATCATCCCGATCGCCGCCACCCCGGCAACGTCGAGATCCTCCATTAATAGCTTCAAGATCGCATCAAAGTTGAGTTTTGAACCTATCAAAAAGCTAGCTAATAACTGCCTGTAAAATCGGGTAACAACCTGAACTTTTGGCTGGGTATCGCCGATCGCACTCCAAGAGGTAATTGCGCGATCGCCCGAGAGTCCAGAAAGCTGGTGGAATTATTAAACAAGCTGTAGTGAGAAGTGCTATGGGTTTGAGATACATTGCACTTTCCCGCAATCAACATTGCACCTCTGTGAAGATCGGATCTGCGGGTAGAACCAATGAATTTACCATCTGGGTTGCTTAAGATTTAAATATCGATTTAAGCAGATTGAGGCGATCGCGCGAGGGCAGAAAGAGCGATCGGGCTAACTCTCTAAATCCCAACCCCAGAATCCTATGCTGTATTCTCCATTTCAGCGACTCAAATCGACCCACTCTAGGCTCACTCCTGTTTTCCTAGCTTCCATTTCCCTGTTTCTATTTACCACTGCGTTGCTATTAACTACTCCTGACTCTCTATTCCCAGCGATCGCTCAAACTACTGATGCTCGTAAAACCGAGGCCGATCGATTGTTGGAGCAGGGGATTCAACAGTATCAGACCAGCCAATTTCCAGCAGCTCTAAATTCCTGGCAACAGGCACTGCAAATTTATCGCGCCATTAAAGACCGCCGAGGAGAAGGTAGGACACTAGGCAATTTGGGACTCGCTTATCACTCTCTGGGCAACCATGCTAAAGCTTTTGAGTATTGGCAGCAGAGTTTAGCCATCGCCCGCGAAATTAAAGACCGCGATGCGGAAAGTTGGGTACTGGATATTTTTGGAAACGCTCATCTCTTTCTGGGCAACTCTGCCAAAGCGATCGAGTATTGGCAGCAGAGTTTAGCGGTCGTCCGCGAAATTCAATACCGCGATGCCGAAGGTAGGATACTGGGCCGTTTGGGAATGGGTTACCGCTTTCTGGGCAACTACGCCAAAGCCATTGAGTATTCACAGCTCAGTTTAGACATTGCCCGCGAAATTAAAGATCGCCAAAGTGAAGGTGTGGCACTGGGCATTTTGGGATCTGCTTACTACTCTCAAGGCAACTACGCCAAAGCTATTGAGTATGGGCAGCAGGGTTTAGCGATCGCCCGCGAAATTAAACACCGTTATAACGAAGGTGGGGCACTGGGCGATCTGGGATCTTCCTACCTCTATTTGGGCAACTCGGCCAAAGCCATTGACGTACAGACAGCAACAATTAGCCATCGCCC
>JAAUPF010000359.1 GCA_012034575.1 Richelia sp. CSU_2_1
TTAATGCCAGACTGTTGTTTGACCCTGAGATTTCCGATCCCCCCCAGCCCCCTTAAAAAGGGGGGAGCAAGAGAGTCAAAGTCCCGGACGGGGAGGTATAGTCGAGACTTCAGGTAACAACAAGATTTCTTACGGGTTAAGGATAAAAAGCCAATTGCGGCAAACCCAAAGTTTCCTCGTATCCCAACATCAAATTCATGCACTGAATTCCTTGTCCGGCTTGACCCTTAATTAAATTATCGATCGCCGACATCACAATTACGCGATCGGTACGCGGATCGACTTCAATTCCAATGTAGCAAAGATTAGTTCCGCAAGCCCATTTTGTCTGCGGGTAAACTCCGCTAGGCAGCACCTTCACCCAAGGAGAATTGCGGTAAAAGGCACTGAAAATCGTAATTAAATCTTCCCGCACCAAACCCGGATCGCGCAAAGTTGCGTAAACAGTTGCCAGAATTCCCCGCACCATCGGAATCAAGTGCGGTGTAAATTGAACTTTAATATCCTGTCCGGCCAAATCGCTGCAAATTTGCTCGATTTCTGGCGTGTGGCGGTGGCGGGCGACTCCGTAAGCACCTAAAGAATTGTCAGCTTCCGCCAGCAATAAATTAACTTCAGCTTTGCGCCCGCCTCCAGAAGTGCCAGATTTGGCATCAATAATTGCCGTTTCTGGAACGATCAAACCTTGTTTTAGCAGGGGTGCCAGGGCTAATAAACTAGCCGTTACGTAGCAGCCGGCACAGCCTACTAATTGAGCATCTTTAATCCGATCGCGATATAATTCTGGCAAACCGTAAACAGCATTTGCCGCTACAGCCCCGTCAGATCGATCGCCTCCGTACCAAGCTTTATAAGTTTCCAGATTCTCAAATCTGTAGTCCGCCGACAAATCTAAGACTTTGCAGCCTTTTTCTATCAGTGTCGGTGCCATTTGGCACGCCAAACCGTTCGGCAGCGACAGAAACACAACCTCACATTTTGCCGCAATTTTTTCCAGGTCGATCGCCTCGATGGTCAGGTCGATGCAATTAGTCAGGTGCGGATAAAGGCTAGAAAAAGGTTTCCCCGCACTGCTATCCCCACCCAAATAGACTACTTCCGCTGCGGGGTGATCCGCCAGCAGCCGCACCAGTTGCACGCCGCCGTAGCCTGAAGCGCCTACTATTCCTACAGGCACAGGTCCAACATCTCCCATTTTCCTTTACCCCTCAGCCGTTTAATTCAAAAACGCTTGAACTTTTGCTGCATTGTAGTACCAAATGCCAAGTTTGGAGGTAAAGAATTGTGTTTCTCGGGGATTGAGGGGCGAGCGATCGAGCTGTTCTTACTTACAGCAATTTGGCAACAGTGCTAAAATTGATACTCATATTCTGTAGACTTGTAGCGATTCTAACCTTTAGATTCCTGTATGTGGTAGAAAAATCTGAGCTACAACAATTTGGCGATCGGGTTAGAACGCTGAGAAAAGATAGGGGACTTTCGCAAGAGCAGCTAGCAGAACGAACGGGACTGCACCGCACTTACATCGGCGGTATCGAGCGCGGCGAAAGAAATGTCTCCCTGATCAATATTGTCCGTTTGGCTAAAGCTTTGGAAGTCCCGCCCAGCGATCTGTTACAGGGATTATAGCAAAGTATACCGCGCGATCGGGATAAATAAAAAAATCCTGAGTTCGGACACCGTACAGCGGAACTTAGTAAAAATTTTTACCAGTCAATGACTCCCTAACCCGATACTGACGCCACTAATTAACTAAAGATTGACTGGGGAAATTGCGGGATTCACTGTAGGGTCGATCGACTGCAATGCGAATTTAGAACGCAGCAGCGCGATCGGCCTTTTTTTTTGCAATTTTACACTTGCAGCCGGCACTGAGAGCAAAAATCTGTTCCACAAGCGCTAAAATCTTCTTACTTCTTCCCTCGAACCTCTGCCTTCAAGGCAACAGGTAACTTCCTTCTTCCTTCTTCCCTCTTCCTTCTTCCTTCTTCCTTCTTCCTTCTTCCTTCCTATGGGCATAGTTATAGAAAACGTATCCAAACAGTTTGGCAGTTTTCAAGCGCTCGATCGAGTCAGCTTGAAGATTGAATCCGGTTCCCTAGTAGCCCTGTTAGGGCCCTCAGGTTCCGGCAAATCTACCCTGCTGCGACTGATTGCAGGTTTAGAAATGCCCGACTCCGGCAAAATCTGGCTGACCGGCCAAGACGCCACCAATACCAGCGTCCAAGAACGTAACATTGGCTTTGTGTTCCAACACTACGCCCTGTTCAAACACATGACAGTGCGAAAAAATATCGCTTTTGGCATGGAAATTCAGAAAACGCCTGTGGCGAAAGTCAAAGCCCGAGTCGAAGAACTGTTGAATTTAGTGCAGTTGGGAGGATTGGGCGATAGGTATCCGTCGCAGCTTTCAGGAGGTCAGCGGCAGCGGGTCGCCCTGGCTAGGGCTTTAGCAGTGGAACCAAAAGTGCTGCTGCTAGACGAACCTTTTGGAGCACTCGACGCCAAAGTCCGCAAAGATTTGCGCGCTTGGCTGCGGCGGCTGCACGATGAAGTACACGTCACCACAGTGTTTGTAACCCACGACCAAGAAGAAGCAATGGAAGTGGCCGATCGAATTACAGTAATGAATAAAGGTAAAATCGAACAAGTCGGCACGCCCGCAGAAATTTACGACCATCCAGCTAGCGCTTTCGTCATGAGTTTTATCGGGCCGGTCAATGTATTGCCCAGCAGTTCGAGAATATTTCAGGATAACGGCTTCGACTCGGCCAATCCGGAGATGTTTTTGCGACCGCACGACGTGGTTATTGAAACTAGCGAAAATAGCGCCACGGTGCCGGCTAGAATCAGCCGCTTAATTCATTTGGGCTGGGAAGTTCAGGTAGAATTGACCTTAGATGACGGTCAAGTAGTAAATGCTAATTTGAGTCGAGAAAAATTTGACCAGTTACAGTTGCAGCCGCAGCAAAAGGTTTACGTCAAGCCAAAAGATGCCAAGTCTTTTCCGCTGTATTATTCTATTTGATATCTCGATCGACTGCAATAAATTTAGTTCGCACTCAGGACTTCAGTCCTTAAGATAGAGAGGACTGAAGTCCTCTCTACTGAGATCTTACACCATTCTCAATAGGCTGTAGGGGCGGGTTCTCAACAGCCACAGAAGGTAGCTTTTCAGGTTAATAAACCCGCCCCCCACGCCACCAGAAAACCTCTTGTTGATATGGCTGCTCCATGTGAGAGCTACAAACTCGATCGCCTGCAATAAAATTAGTTCGGAGTCAGGACTTCTGTTTTTAA
>JAAUPF010000130.1 GCA_012034575.1 Richelia sp. CSU_2_1
GGCAGACTCGACTGCACTTCCTTTAGTATCAAACACGCCAACAATTCTAGGTTTTAAGCCAAATCGAGCATACAGATCTTCAGACCTTGATTCCAACAGTTTTGCAAGGCTTTGACCAACTACTCCAAAACCGCAAAGAATTAGTCGCAATTTACCACAAATCCGTAAGATATTCTCTCATCTAATGAGTTTTTCCGTATAATGAAACAGTTCATTACTCGTTTTTTTTTATCCAATTCTAATGAAATAGAATTAATACAAAATCTAAGGTTTGTAGGCTGAGGACCATCATCAAAAACATGGCCCAAATGTGCACCACATTTCTTACAGTTGACTTCAATTCGGCTCATGCCATAACTGTTGTCTGATTCATATTGTATATTTTCATCATTGATTGGTTGATAAAAACTAGGCCACCCTGTACCTGATTCAAATTTAGTTTTTGAATCAAATAACTTGTTTCCACAACAAGAGCATTTGTAGACTCCATCTTCTTTACAATCATAATATTTTCCTGTAAATGGCGGCTCTGTATCTTTATTTCTGCATACTCTGTACTGTTCAGATGTAAGAATTTTTTTCCATTCGTCATTAGTTTTAGAAATTTTTTCTTTTGATGTCAAAACTAGTTTCTCCTTTTTTCCTCAGTTCTTTTTTCTGATTCAAATCTTTCCAATTCATATTTTTTAAATCTACATACTTTATAATTTTACTTAAATTTGGATGTACTTTTTTAATTTCTTTAAACATGTTTTGTGCAACTTCTCGGTAATCTATATGGCCTTGTGGAACTGTACGAAGCTCAATTAAGTGGCAAGCTTCACGCAAATTTAAACGCATAAAATATGGATAGTTATATGAAAAATTAACAACATACTGTGCATGTACAGGATATTTTTTTCTAATCATATCAAAGACTTCTTTTGATTTGTACATACAATCTTTAAAGTCCTTATCTAACCCTAGTACAGAAATTTCTTTTGGAACATTAAAACCATGATCTGTTGTCAGAAGTTGTCTTTCAAGTGTAAGCACTCTATGTCTATGAAAATCTCTAAACATAGTTCTTCTTATTAATATAGAGATAAGGAGTTAATCTAATATTTTTATTTAAATAGATCATTAATTTGAATTTTTTATTTTACATAGTTTATTGATAAAAATTTGAAGTTTGAAAGATTTTATTTTGAGTTGCAAAACGCACCGTTCAACGGGCTCATGCCTGCTCAAAAAAATCTAATCAAAGAATTTTGTGTTTTATTGGTCTCGAGTTTTTGAATGCCTAATGGATTTACTGCTAGACTACATCACATGGACGAACTCGAGTTTAAGAACCTGACCCTAGATTACAGCGAAGACGGCGCAATTGCGATCATTACCTTAAATCGCCCCAAGGCGCTGAATGCCCTGAACAGCGAGACGCTGCAAGAGCTTGGGGCGGCTTTAGAAGCCTGTCTCGAGCCACCCGAAACGATGGCGCTGATTATTACAGGTTCGGGCGAAAAAGGCTTTTGTCATGTACAGATTTTGCACCCACAGCCATCCCGCTTTGCTTGTCATACTCTTGTCCCTTAGCCGTCAGCATGATAATGTAAACATTTTTCATGCCCAGCTCATTTTTAACCGTATTGCAAACCTCTAACCCGCTCATTTTGGGCATCATCACGTCAAGAAAAACTAAATCCGGGTGTTCTTCCTTGATGATATCTAACGCTTCTAAACCATTTTTCGCCGTCAGCAATTCTACCTCATCTTCATCTTCCAGTTTTTCCAGAGCTTGCTCCATCAAAATCAAAATGTTCGGTTCGTCATCCACAATTAAAACTTTTTTCATTGCAAATCCTCAATTTATCTATTTAGAGTAGCCGCTATCAGCCTCCAGATGTCCCAAAAAAATTAAAGAGACATTTTCCAAGCCTTCAGTCAGGCGCAAATTTTTGACCAGTTCCCGATCCTGCGAAAACAGTTCATCCAGAACAATTAAATCCGGTGCGATCGATTTAGCTCGATCGAGGCATTTTGCTGCATCTGATGCTTTGATAACATTATATCCCTGAAACAGCAAAGCATCTGCCAGAGTTTTTCTGATTAAATCATTGCCAGACACTACTAAAACCGTCTTATTTGAACTTCCTTGCTGTAGCAGCAAGTTGATTTCTTTTAACAATCCAGCTATATTAATCGGCTTGGTAAAATAGCTGTCAATCCCCAAGCGCCCTCCCCGCTCTCTGTCTTGAATTAAAGAGAGTACAATAATCGGAATCCCCGCCGTTTGTGGGTCGTGTTTGAGTACGGCAGCCACATCATAACCGTCGATATGCGGCATCAGCACGTCTAAAATAATTAGATCGGGCTTGACTGTTTTAGCTTTAGAAATCGCTTCGACTCCATTCAACGCTTCGGCAATTTCATAGCCTTCTTCTTCGAGGGACTGTCTGAGCATTTCTCGGATATTTGCGTCGTCGTCAACCACTAAAATTTGTTTGCTTTCTTTAATATTTCTCGGAGTTCTGTTAGCGACTTGCTGTTTCAATTGGGCGATTAAAGCAGTAAGATTTGTGTATTCTGCCAGCGGCTGAAGATTGCGATCGAGCGGAATTGCAAAAGCAAAAGTGCTGCCTTTACCCAATTCACTTTCTACCCAAATTCTCCCTCTGTGATGTTCGACAATTTGCTTGCAAATTGGCAGCCCCAAGCCCGTACCCTGGGGTTTTTCGGTCAGTATATCTCCCACCTGTTTAAATCTCTCAAACACTTTGCTGCGATCTTCGGGTGCGATGCCAATACCCGTATCGATTATGCTAATGACTATCTCGTCAGTCATCAGTCTGGCCCTACAGGTAACAGAACCCGATCGCGTAAATTTGACTGCATTTGAGAGCAGATTGATGACAACTTGAATCAGGCGATCGCGATCGACCGATACGTGCGGCAGTGAAGGTGAAAAATCTTTAATCAACTTCAAATTATTCTTTTCAAACAAAGATGAAGTAGCAGCGATCGCCCGTTTTAAAATTTGCACTGGATCGGTCTGCTCTAGGTGCCATTCAACCCTACCCGCCTCCATCTTAGCAATATCCAAAACATCATTAATTAAAGATGTCAGCCTCTCTGCTTCCGAGACAATAATATTGATATTGTCACCCACTTTTTTGAGGGCTTTTTTAGTTTTTTTGTCTTCCACCGGCACTGCAGGCACGATCGCCTCTTCGAGTTTTTCTTTAATAATCGAAGCAAAGCCCAAAACCGAAGTCAGAGGCGTTCGCAGTTCGTGAGAAACTGTCGCCAAGAAATCTGTTTTCATCCGATCGACTTCTCGTTCCACCGTCACATCTCTAATCAAAATTACCGAGCCTAAAGAGCGATCGGCTTCATCTTTCACCGCTTCTTTAAGAATAGTTGTTGCTAGAGCTTGACCGATTCTGTGATTTCCCAATTCCACTTCCAGAGTGACTATTTCTCCTTCACGGTGTTCAGTCGCTTCGACCAAATCTGCTAATTTTTTCGGAAAAATTTCTGCTACTTTTTTACCCTTAAATTGAGTTCTTGCAATCCAAACATATCCCGCAGCGCCGGATTGAACCGCGTGATTTTTCCCTGAATATCCGTAACTAACAAACCGTCCGCTAAATTGTCAACAATCGCGTTCAAATCCGCCAGCGTTGTCCGCAATTCCCACGACTGCTTTTTCGTGCGATCGAGCAATTCTGCTTGGTGCATCGCCACCCCCAACTGACTGCCAATTTGAGCCAGCAAACTAACTTCTCCCGCTTCCCAATGGCGGGGTCCAGAATTTTGGTAAGCTGCAAGCAATCCCCACAACTTTTCCCCTACCAACACAGGCGCTACGCAATAAGCTTTGACTTGAATTTGCTCCAAAACCTCAATGTGACACTGACTGTGGCCGACTTTATAAATATCGTCAACTGCAAAAACTTCGCGATCGCGATACCGTCCGCCTTCTGTTCTTTGCAAATAATCATCTTGCCAAACAGTTTTAATTTTTTCAGTTACTAACGGTATCCAGCCTTCTGCTACCGATTCCGATACAAATTCCCCACTCCAATCAGGAAAAAAACGGTAAACTGCGACGCGATCGCAGTTAAGAATTTGCCGCACCTCTTGAGTCGTAGCGCTGAATATTTGGTCAATGTTTAGGGTTTGGCGAATCCTCTCAATTACTCGCGCCAAAGTGCGTTCCTGATCCGCTGCTTTTTCTTGCTGTTTTGCTTGAGATTGAATTTGTTCCAAGTAGTCAGACTGCTGCAAGGCAACTCCTAAATGAGTAGCTATTTGATTTAACAACTTAATTTCTTTTTCTTCCCAGTGTCTGGCTTCTCGGTGTTGAAATGCACTCATCAAACCCCAAAGTTTCTCTCCTTTAAAAATAGCAACTACGGCACAGGATTTTACTCCAAAATATTCTAAAGCTTCTATGTGGCACTCGCTTTGATTTGCATTGTAGATATCATCAGCGACAAAGGTTTCGCCTCTGGTAAACCTGCCACCTTGATGTTCGTTTAAATACGGATCTTCCCAACCGCTGCCCACCAATTTCGGCCATTCATCGGATTCAGATTCAAAAATAAAGTCTCCGAAATAGTCATCGCGAAATTGATAAATAGTAATGCGATCGATATTCAAAAGTTTTCGGACTTCTGTGGCTGCTGTCTGGAAAATTACGTTCAGGTCTAAGGTTTGTCGGATCTTGTCGATCGTGCGAGAGATCGCTCGTTCTCGCTCTGCTTCCTGCACGAGTTCTTCCGTCCGTTTGCGCAATTGATACTCTAAAGTAGTTTGGAGCGCCGTCGATCGCTTTTCGGCTTTTTCTAACAGTTCTGCTTGCTGGATTGCAATTCCTAAATGCACTGCAATTTGACTGACAAATTCAATCTCATCCTCCTGCCAATCCCGCGGCCCCCTGCATTGATGGATGCACAGCAATCCCCAAAGTTCGCTGCCTTTAATTAAAGGTACAATTAAATTTGCTCTCACCTTAAATTGGGAGAGAATCGCAATGTGACAATCGCTCAATCCAGCACGGTAAATATCGGCAACTACTCTGACTTTTCCTGCTTGATAGTCGGGCGCGTATTGTTCTCCAAAACAGCGATCGTGTACTTGTATGTCCTTTGCCGAATCAAACTCAGGCAGCACATCTTCCGATACAAATTCCCCGTCGTCATATCCTGAATCGGGGTAAAATCTAAATATTCCCACTCGATCGGAATTTAACAGTTGCCGCACTTCCGTAGCTGTGGATTTAAAAATCATATCTAAATCCAAAGATTCGCGAATTTTTGTCACTACAGCAAACAGTGCCTTTTGCTTGGCAACTCGACCGGGTTCTAGTTTGGCTGCTAATTCTAATTCAGCAACCCGCCCTTTGAGAGTTTCTAGCTCGCCCATCAGAGACTGATAAGCCCCGACATCTAAGATTACGCGATCTTCTGACATGAGTTTTAGTCAATTTTAACCTCTTTTTACATTATCTTAACTCGGCGATCGAAGCATTAAATGATTTGTCGGGAACTGAGGGAGTTGTCGTACCAGTGTGCTATGGAGATTCCCACTCAGCTTGCTTGCCCTTCTTGCCACAATATTTGCCCCAACCAAACTGACCATAAAATACTCAGAAATAGCACAACTATTCCCAAAGGCGGGACCAGGCTGAGAACGCCCATTCCCAACCCAAGATAACTCAAAGATTTGGGCAGCCGATCGCTCTTGAGTGCTGCTAGACTTACCAACAAAAACCAGCAGCCATCGAGCATAATTGTAGCTATTGCCAGCAAGCCAATTAAACTATTGAGTCGATCGCCCGCAGCAGGTGTTCCTTCAGTAGCAGAAGCAACCTGAAAAATTGCATGAAGACTCAATGCAGCATTGGCAACCAAACAGATAACAGCAGAGAAACCAAAAACAGTTGCTACTAATATCGATTTGGGAGTATGGCAGCGCAAGCGGTTGCATAAAGCTAAAATTAGGACGCAGGAAATTGCAGCAGAAACCAACTTCAAGAAGTCTTGGACGAGCAGCGGTCTCGGATTGTGGATCGCCAAATCCACTAATTTGTTGGGGTCTGCGAGTGCAGAAAGTCCGATCGCAAAAACCGCCACCATCAGAGTTGTTACCGCTACAGCGGCATTGATAAATGCAGCCATACCAGCAAGTTTTTGAATATCAGCCACGTCTCCCTCCGCTAAATTATTTGATAAATTATTTAATAAATTTTGCAGGTAGTAAGTTTTGTAAAAGGTGTCAGAAAATATTAGCAAGTATTGGCAGTTTCTCGATCGTAATATAGCAATTCTAAATGATTTTAAAAATAATATGCGAGCAATATCCTTGCACTACAAGGATTCTGGTCTCGATCGATTTTGCGACTGATTTAGGGCTGCTATATATACTTTAATAGTTTGAGGATAACATCAGTAGGCATCAAGCTGTCAGAGCGGCGAAAACCCATGCAAAAAAACCTGCAAAAAACCTGCAAAAAATGCTGAATCGCTCCTATAATATTTTGATAAAAGCAATCCTGAATGTTTTTGCGGGAGGGATCGAGATCTGCACAGTTGGGCCGAGTCGGGTGACACCGCTCGAAGTCAAAATGTAACGGAAATCAGAAATAAGTTCCCAGGCTCTGTAATATTTGCTTATATTTGGGTTCACCATAGAAACAGCCCTGTGCCAATCTTGTGTGGCAGGTTAGCTGTTCGCAGTTCCTAAATCTCACCAGGTACCACTGTAGTCGATCGGTAGTAGCTCCTCACCGTCCCAAGCACTCTATCTGCAAGGAGAATTTTTAGTATGAAAGATGGACAAGAAGAAATACGCCGCCCTCCCACAGCCCTCATTGCCACTGTTTGCGGGCTAGTTGTAGCAACGGGAGGGGGTCTGGCCTGGTGGGCGGCGAACCGTTCGCCAACCCCGGCAGATACCCAGTCTTCTGCCCCTCCCACAGCCCCCGCACTTTCCCCCAGCCCAGCCGACTCCCCAGCGGTAATTATCCCCGTACCCCCACCCACTCCCGTTCCAACACCGCAGGCTCAGGTACCGCAAGCTCAAACACCGCAAGTTCAGACACCGCAGGCTCAGGTGCCCCAGGCTCAGGTACCCCAGGCTCAGACGCCACAGGCTCAGACGCCGCAGGCCGTGCAGCCGCTGTCACCGCAGCCTAAGCCCGCACAGCAGACAGCCGCCAAAACAGTGCAAGTGTATTGGGTTAAAGATGCTGGCGACAAATTGCAGGTAGTTGCTACTCAAGTAGCGCTCCCAGAAGTTGACAAGCCTGATGCCACATTAAAGGCTGCTTTTAATAATTTGTTAGCAGGGCCCAAGGATGCAAATGTTTCGAGCGAAATTCCGCAGGGGACAAAACTCCGGAGTTTGAGCGTCAAAAATGATGGCGTTTACGTCGATTTGTCCGCCGAGTTTACTTCGGGAGGAGGAAGCAATTCGATGACAGGTAGGTTGGGGCAAGTTGTTTACACGGCTACCAGTTTAAAACCCGATGCTAGGGTGTGGATTTCGGTGGAAGGGAAGCCGTTAGAACTTTTGGGCGGCGAAGGCTTGGAAGTAGCTCAGCCGAGTACGCGCCAAACTTTTGACAAAAATTTTGGGTTCCAGTGATTTTTAGTCATCAGTCATCAGTCATCAATCATTAGCAGAAAAATATAGAGTTGGGACTGATGGCTGAGGCCGGAAGAAGGTCAACATTTGGTGGTTAGTGTATCGGGCCGCTCATTGTTTTAAGCTAAATGCCCGAAAGTGGCGGGCTTGCTGCTCGATCCGGGTGGCAAGCCGATCGCACACCATCGTACACAGCTCGAAAATTAACTCATCCTCTACTCGGTAATAAGCCGAAGTACCTTCACTCCTGCGAGTGAGGATACCAGCTTGGAGCATGAGCTTCAGGTGCTTGGAAACATTGGCTTGACTGGTTTGAGTAGCTTCCACCAATTCTTGGACGCATTTTTCGCCGTCGCGCAGCAAGTTCAAAATTCGCAAACGCATCGGCTCGCTCAAAATGCTGAAATACTCAGCAACTTGTTGCACGACCTCTTGGGGGACAGGTTGGGATGACTTCATCAAACTCACCTGAGAGAACTGATCTCGAAATATTAACATTTATTCTGTCTATAACAATAAAGTAATCAATCAATCAGGATTAATTCGCATTAAAACTTGACCGTACTCTACGGGTTCGCCGTTCTGAACCAAAATCTCCACGATTTGACCGGATACCTCGTCGGCCTCAATATCGTTCATCAGCTTCATGGCTTCAATAATGCAGACTGTCTGGTTGACCTTGATCCGATCGCCCACTTCTACAAACGGCGGTTCGTCCGGACCGGGAGCGCGATAAAAGGTTCCCACCATCGGCGAAATAATCGGCACCAATTTCGCATCGTTAGGGGCTGGCACCGAGGCCGGGGCGGAGGCCGGGGCGGCAGCAGGGGCGGCGGGTTGCGTTCCCGGATTTTGGGTTGCAGCAGCCGGCGGCGCTTGGGGAGAGCCTTCTGCGGTGGGGGCTGTCGCAGGCGAGACAGCAGCGATCGCCCGATCGCCCCCTAATTGGACTTCCGGTTCGCCGGCTCGATAGCCTTTGCGTACAGACAGTTCAAACTCCCCGCTTTTTAAGGTCAGTTCGGAAATGCCAGTCTGGTCTAAAACGCTCAGCAGTTCGCAAAGCTGGTTTAAATCTAATTGCACAGCAGATTCAAGGGTAATTAAACAGTTGACAGTTGACAGTTGACAGTCGAGTTTGCGGCTGCGCGAGCGGGCAAGCAGCATACAGGTTGACAGTTGACGAAAGGAAGCACGAGGTTATTAAACAGTTAAAGTAGATCGGGATAGTTGACAGCGAGGTTTTAACACGATGAAAAAAATGTCAACTGTCTGCTGTCAACTGTCTGAGGATTTAAGTCCTGTCCTACAAACAATCTGATGGCACAATTCGGAGGCTTTAGACCATTAATATTTCGTAACTTCCTGTCTTTGCTGTCTGAATGTTACTCTCGACCGAGGTATTTGTCGTCGCGAGTATCGATCCGAATCCGTTCTCCGATCGAAATAAATAGAGGCACCATTACCTGAGCTCCCGTAGAGACGATCGCGGGTTTGCTGCCGCCGGTGGCAGTATCTCCTTTAACTCCAGGATCTGTTTGCGTCACTTCCAAAACTACAGAATTGGGCAGTTCCACTTCCATCACTTGGTCGTTCCAGCGCAGGATGCTGACCTCCATCCCTTCATTGAGATATTTCACCCGATCGCCGATTTGGCTGGCACTGAGGCTGCTTTCCTCGTAAGTTTCCATATCCATAAAGACGAACCGATCGCCCTCTTTATAGGTATGCTGCATCGTGCTCTTTTCCAGGTTGGCTTGAGGCAATGTCTCCCCAGCGCGGAAAGTTTGCTCTACTACGTTGCCGGTTTGTACGTTTTTTAATTTTGTCCGCACAAAAGCCGAACCTTTTCCTGGCTTGACGTGGAGGAATTCAACTACGCGCCACACGCCGTTATTCCATTCAATTGAAACACCTGGTCGAAAATCGTTACTGGATATCATAAATTTTTGCAGGCTCCCGCCAAATGGCGCGGGGGAAGTACAGTCAGCTTCAAGCCGCAGCCTAGCTGACGGCATCAAAAAACAATTGGCATTATATTTTACCGTTCCCAGGGCGAGAAACTTTAATTAAATTTCCGATCGGGGCCAGTGCGTTAGGTGCGATCGGTGTTTTATGGCTGCCAGCTCGATCGGGCCGCGCTTCCTGTCACCTTACTGGAGGGTCTGATTCCGCACGCAATTCAATCTTGTAACGGCTGTGGGAAGATGAAAAAGTAAATAAAAGTACAAGTTATGTTGCATTGGTCTAATTTTGCGATCGATACCTGCAAGCGCTGGGTCAAAACCGTTGCTTTAGCAATCCTGCTGTTCGGTCTCGGACTCAGTTTCAGTTCGGTTGCCAGCGCTGCCAAACGCCCCAGCAGTATGCCCGCCGGCAATGCGATTACCGACGGCGCAGCCCTGCTGCGCTACGCTTTACCTATTGACAATCAAACAGTGCGCGAGCTGCAGAACGGTCTCGAAGATATTAGCAACCACATTCGGGCGAAACGTTGGGGGCCGATTAGCAGCGATGTCAGTAAAGCTTCGAGAATTCTCAACCTCCGGAAGTCTGAGATTTTAAAGAGTATTACCGACACGCAACAGGCCAAAGCTGAAGGCCTGCTGGCACAAATCGAGGCAGGAGTTTCTCAACTGCAAAATGCAGTAGAAGCTAAAGATCGGGAAAAAGTCATTGAATTAAAGCGTGATGTACTCGCACAGGTGGGCGAACTCGAAGAGTTGATGGTAGCCAAGTTTCCCTTTGAAGTACCTTCAAAGTATGCTAATTTGCCTCAACTTCAAGGTCGGGCTACTGTGTCGGTAGAAACCGAAAAAGGGCAAATTACTCTGATAGTTGACGGTTACAGTGCGCCATTAACTGCGGGTAATTTCGTGGATTTGGTCGATCGGGGTTTTTATGACGGTTTGCCGTTTATTCGATCGGAAGAATCCTACGTTTTGCAAACGGGAGACCCCGCAGGCCCGGAAGTCGGTTTTATCGATTCTGCTACTAACAAATACCGCAATGTACCGCTAGAGGTACTTGTCAGGGGAGACAAAGAACCTACCTACGGCATTACTCTGGAAGATGCGGGACGCTACCGCGATTTGCCTGTTTTGCCTTTTTCAGCTTTCGGGACTGTGGCGATGGCGAGGGAGGAAGCTGAACCGGATAGCGGTTCTTCTCAGTTTTTCTTTTTCTTGTTTGAACCGGAATTAACGCCGGCCGGTTTGAATTTGCTAGACGGTCGCTATGCTGTGTTTGGTTACGTGACTGAGGGTAAAGAGGTTTTGGAGCAACTGAAGCAGGGAGACAAGATTGTATCTGCTAAGGTAATTAAGGGAGACGAAAATTTGATTCGACCTCAAGCAGCTTAATTGGGACCCAGATGCGAGCAGTCAGAAACCGGGTTTTTTGCGAAAATACTTTCAGGACTTACGCCTCATGTAGTTTGACACAGTATTAGTAGCGGTAAGGTGCGCAGTGCGCACCCTACATATAGAGCTAAATATAGGGCCGGTGCGTAAGTCCTGCTGGCTGCCTTTTCTTCCTTCTTCCCTCTTCCTTCTTCCTTATTCCTTCTACTTAATATGGCGATTTTACAATTTTTATTAGTAATTAGTCTGGGTGGATTTATCGGACTGGCGGTTGCTAAGAACCTGCAAGAAAACAAGCACAAGCGGCAGTTAGATGAGGCTTTTTATCAGTTGTTGGAAAGTCAAAACAGCCAGGTTTCTCTAATCCAATTGGCTGCTAGCGCTAGGGTGGAGGCTCAGGTTGCCCAGCAGTATTTAGACAGACAAGTGAAAATTTTTTCGGCGGTTTTGGAGGTGGATGAGGAAGGAGATACTTTTTACAGGTTTCCGAGGTTGCGCTTGCCGCCGAGTTCGAGGCAGGAATGGTAATTTGATAGTCGATCGTTGATAGTTTATAGTTGATAGTTAGGCATTGGGAATTGGGAATTGAGAATTGGGAATTATCCACCTCTACCCCTCTTCCTTCTTCCTTCAGTTGAGAAAATAATTAATGAAAATTAAAGATATCGGAGAACAGGGACTTTTAACGATATTGCAGCGATTTTGCCCGCAGGAAATAGTGGGCGATGATGCAGCGGTGATAGCTACTAAACCCGATCGCTCTTTAGTTATTACTACCGATATGTTGGTAGATGGAGTGCATTTTAGCGATCGCACTACAGGACCTTATTATGCTGGATGGCGGGCGGCGGCGGCGAATTTGTCGGATTTAGCAGCAATGGGTGCGACGCCTTTAGCTGTGACTGTTGCTTTGGGAGTTACCGGCAATACGGCTGTGGAGTGGGTGGAAGAATTTTATCGGGGGATGACGGCTTGCTTGCAACAAGATCGTGCACCGATCGTCGGTGGAGATATCGTTCGATCGCCCGTTGTGACTGCTGCAATTACTGCTTTTGGAGAAGTTGAAGGCCACCGCACTATCCGCCGGGGAAATGCTCGATCGGGCTGGGCAATTGTAGCTACCGGTTTTCACGGTGCTTCTCGCGCGGGATTGGAATTGTTGTTACATTCGGAATTGGGGAAAAAACTCGGGGAAGTCGATCGGGCTGCTTTAATTCGCGCTCATCAAAAACCTAATCCGCGGTTGGATGTGTTGCCGGTACTTTGGGAAATTTTAGATGCCGAAAGCAAACAAATTTCGATCGCGGGAATGGACAGCAGCGATGGTTTAGCAGATGCGATCGTCCAAATTTGTCGGGCGAGTAAAGTTGGAGCGAGAATCGAGCGATCGCGCCTTCCCGTACCTGCTGCATTACAGTCAATAGTATCGCCTCAAACAGCACTCAATTGGACTCTTTACGGTGGTGAAGATTTTGAGTTAGTTTTGTGTTTGCCTCCTGACTTAGCTGAAAAGTTAGTTCAAAGATTGGGAAATGGCAGCGCGATCGTGGGAAATATTACCGATCGATCTGATATTTTGCTGGTAGATAGCACTGGTATTTATGCAGAGGAACAACTGACAATATCAAAAGGATTTCAACATTTTGTTTGACGATCGGCTCAAGTAGGTTTGTCGTAAATTTTACAGTAGCCCTGGCGTAATATTGTTTCCGGTCGATCGAGCGCGATAAGATTAGTTCGTAGTGCGGACTTCAGGGCGTGTTTGCAAAGTCTAGATCCCCCCCAGCCCCCCTTTTTAAGGGGGGAGCAAGAGTATTACAATCCCCCGCATTGAGGGGAGATTTAGGGGGATCTGGATCTGCTGGAGTAGTTTAAAAACACGCCCTAGTTCGCAGAATTTTGCGGTCTGAAGTCTGCACTACAAACTGTTTTTTATGGGAATAGACCGAAGGTGATATAATTAACCTAAAATCTAAAATCGATGTGACGCACGATCGCCCTGCAAAAAAACAATTCTTTTTATTTTGAAAACAAAGCTCGATCGCATGAAACAATTTTTAGCTATCGCGAGCGCTATTGCCTCGATAATCCTGTTATTCCACTCGGCAATACCTGCTGTTTCTGCCGCTATTTTTATAAGAGAAATTCCAACAGCAGACGGACAAACGACTGTAGTTTTAGTGCCGAAAATACCGGGCGGCGGATTGGAGGTTCACGAAAAAGCTGGAGGACATACTTTAGAAAGACACGTCGGTAAAACCGAAGCTGAACTAGCACAGCGACTTGCCGCCGAACCGCAAATTGCTGCTGCATCTTCTTTTACAAATCGTGCCGTTGCTGAAGCTGCGATCGGCGAGGCTATTAGTAGAAATGAACGGGAAATTTCCTCGTGGCTGAGAAGTCGAGAAAATCGTTACGCGATCGACTACAACGCTAACAGAATAGTGGGTATTACTTTGCGCCGCCGCCAGAATAAAATATCTACAACATCTCGTTTGAGAATCGTCCTCCAACGCAGTGCTAAATTACCTCCAGGATACTTTATTCTCACAGCTTACCCCGCATGATAGATCGATTTCCTCATTTAACTCAATTTTTTAGTTCCTACTTTCATCAAGACTGGTTGTTGGAATCTGAAAGTGCTGGCGATGTAGTAAAAAACTATTGCAATACCGCACCGCCTGAAAGTATTGAAGCTGTATCAGCCGAACTCAAGCAACTGCTAGAAATGCCGATCGCAGAACCAGATTTAGAAACATTTGTTTTGGAGGAATTGGGTTGTTACTACGACCCCAGCAGCGACGATCTAACAGTCAGAGAGTGGTTGGAATCGGTGCAAAAATCTTTGAATCGTTCCAGCTAAACTCTAGATACAGAAGTACACCAACCGGAGGGACGCGGAATTGCCCATAGGTGTCAACTGAAGACTGAAATCCTTGATAAATTTCGTTTTTTCCCGAGTCCCGATCCCCCTAAATCCACGCCACTTGCTCGACTTGGTCCGGGCTCAAGATCGCAGTGGCTCCCCTCCCGGGGGACTTTAAGAGCGCTTCCGGTCCCCCCCTTCTTAAGGGGGGCTAGGGGGGATCGAAATCTAAAGGCTGAACAGTAATCTGTGACTACTTTTGACTTTAAGTTGACACCTATGGACACTGCCGTATTCCAAGTAGGAATACGCTGTATTTGTTAGATAGCAGTTTGATTTACCGCATAAAAAGTTAGGGCTGTATTGCCGTAGGTTTTTTGCCGACAGATTTCCAAACCCTCGATCGGTTCGATCGCTCGATCGCGCCTGTGTTCGACAGCGATTTCACCATTTAATGCTAACATTTGCGTGCTGGCGATCGCGCTCAATACTGGCTCGTACAAGTCGCTAGCGTAGGGGGGATCGAAGTAAACGCGATCGAATTGCTGTCCCGATAATGAGGCTAATTTGGCGATCGCATTTCCGCGCAATATTTGAAATTCTTGAGAATCATCGGCTACTTGCTCCCAATTTTCGCGGATAATTGCACAAGCTTTTGCCGATTGTTCGATGCCGGTGACAGTTGCAGCAGAACGACACAAAGCCTCTGCACCCATCGAACCGCTACCGGTACAAATGTCCAGCCACCTGCAACCCGCGATCGTCCCCTGCCAAATATTAAATAAAGCTTCTCTGACTCGCGAAGGTGTGGGGCGAGTTGCCAGTCCCGGCAAAGTTTTAAGTTGGCGGTTGCCGTAGATTCTCAAGCTCATTTACCAGCCCGATTTTACAGTATTTTATAGTTGATTTGAGTCAGTAACTGAAATTTACTGCTTTTTAATTGTAGCACAGTAAACTCGCTATAATAGCAATTAAACACCGTCATCGAAGTATCAAAATATGAATTTACCTAAAACATTAACCGTCGAAATTTCCGATGCAGACTGGGAGTACCTCGAAGCTGAAGCCAAAAAGCTCAATTCCAATCTCAATTCCTTAGCTAGCATCATACTTCAGGAACGTTTAGAACAGCTAAGACAGCCAAACGATCGGCTCGAAGCTCAACAGCGAAAAGAAGAAAGAGAGAAACAACAACTGGCGAGAATTCAACAAATTATTGCTCAAGAATTAGACTTAGCAAACGCATCTCCCCAAGATTTTATTCAAGCAATCCAAACTGCTTTTGAGAAAGGAGAATTTTCCAAAGCACAGCTAATTTCCCTAGAAGCTGTCAAGCATCATCCCGATCATGAACGTATCAAAAATTTCGCTTACATTCTAGCACCAGCCAAAGTAACTGTCAGTCGCAGCAATGATATCGATCGCCAAAGTTTGAAAAAGAGTCGAGAATGGGTGAGGCAGCAACGCTATAATCGCAACTATCTCAATCAATGGGTAGCAGTACGAAATGGTGAATTATTAGCTGCTAGCAGTTCTGCTGATGAGTTATTCGGGCAAGTAGATGATACAAATGATGTATTGTTTACAGTAATTTATTGATGGCATTACTGCTGTTTCCAGACGGAAGAACTTTTGCCAGGGGTTCGATGATTTATGATTATCATCCTGCAACTACCAATGAAACCACCAATCGGATTATTATAACTGTAGCAGTTGAAGGTATAATCACGGATGCTGTGGTTGATACAGGTGCTCCCTATCCCATTATCGCACCTATAATAGCAAGACAGGCGGGTTTATATGACCTTCCTCCTCTTGACAGAATCACTTTGTTTGTGAGAGGTATGCGATTAGAGGGAAGCGTGATTCGATTGAACATGAAATTGATAGCTGAGGAAGGTGAAGATTTGGATGTAGATGCTACTGCTTTTATCCCGGATGTTGAGGAATTTTGGGGCGATTTTCCTTCTTTTATCGGTCAAATTGGTTTTTTAGAAAGAATTAGGTTTGCGATCGACCCTTTGAATGACACTTTTTATTTTGGTCAGTTGTCTTAAAAACCCGGTTTATAATAAACCGGATTTTTAATCGATGACTCTAAACAGCTACTTTTTCTCTCACCCGACTGACAAAATTTGACAGCATTTGCAATCCCGCAGTCGAAGATTTTTCCGGGTGAAATTGCACGGCCATCAGATTGTCTTTAGCTACAGCCGCCGTTACGTTTTGATTTCCGTGAGTAACAGTTGCGGCTCGCATTTTTGGATCGATCGGATCGACATAATAGGAATGCACGAAATACGCCCAAGGTTGAGGCGGCAAATTTGACCACAGCGGCAAATTCGGCTGAGTAAATTCCAATTGATTCCATCCCATGTGCGGAATTGTCAGCCCCGGTTCCGATCGAAACCTCCGCACTTTTCCCGCAATAATTCCCAATCCGGGTTCCACACCTTCTTCGGAACTTTCAAACAGGATTTGCAAGCCCAAACAAATGCCTAAAAACGGTTTTCCCGAAGCGATCGCGCTTTTTATCGGTTCTATTAAATCGCGCGATCGTAAATGCTGCACCGCCGGATCGAAAGAACCAACTCCGGGCAAAATTACAGCATCAGCCTGCTCGATCGTGGCAGGAGAATCGGTAATTTTTGGCACTGCACCCACATTTTCCAAGCCTTTACAGACCGAGTGCAGATTGCCCATGTCATAGTCTACTACTGCAATGACAGACATTGACTTACTTGCCTTATATTATTGATATCTGTATTATTACACAAAAATAGTTGACAGTTGACAGTTGATAGTTGACAGTTGATAGTTAGCAGTTGACAGTCGATCGTTGACAATTACTGATTACCGATTACCAATTACCAATTACCAATCTGATGACTGTAAAAATCCTGCTAACTTCATTTGACACTTGGCTGCCGCATCAAAAGTCTAACTCTGCCGATGATTTGTTGGAGAAAGTTTCTGCCCTGAAATCTTTGTCTTATTCCCTGAATTTATTGAGAAAATTGCCCGTTGATTTTGAACTAGCGCCGGATTTGGCGATCGCCCGCATCAACCAACTCCAACCGGATTCTATTATCTGCTGCGGCATGGCAGAAAGCAGGCAAAATTTAACTTTGGAATCTTGCGCGTGCGGCGGCGATCGCGACATTCTACAAACACCTGTAAATCTCGAACTATTAGTAACCGATTTAACAGCCACAGAAATCAGTCACGATGCGGGGAAATTTGTTTGTGAGGCTCTTTATTATGCAGTGCTGAAGCATATTTGCGATTCTCAGATAGCGACTCAATGTATTTTCGTACACGTACCAATTTTAACTGCTGACAATACTGACAGGATTGTTGCAGATTTCTTGTCGATCGTGAAGGCTATAGCATCGATAAAATTAGCGAGAGCTAATGACTAATAACCAATGACTAATGACTACTAACTAATGACTAATGACTAATAACCAATGACTAATGACTACTAACTAATGACTAACGACTAATTACCTTGTTTAATCGGAATTTCGATCGCAAATTCCGTCCCCGCACCTTCTTGGGAAAAACAATGCAAATTACCCCGATGTTTTTCAATGACAATTTGATAGCTAATTGCCAATCCCAAACCAGTACCTTTACCCACGGGCTTAGTCGTAAAAAAAGGTTCAAATAAATGTTCTTGAACTTGCTCCTTCATCCCCACCCCGTTGTCTGCAATCCGAATTACTGCAAAAAATGCGGCATCTTGCTGTTGGACTTCTGTAACAATAGTAATTCGCGAGGGACGCAGGGTAATTTCCTCGATCGACCGTTTGCTGTCGCGTTCCTCTAAAGCATCGATCGCATTCGTCAAAATATTCATAAATACCTGATTTAGCTGACCGGCACGACACTCAATTTGCGGCAATTCTCCGTACTCTTTGACAACCTCGATCTCCGGCCGTTCGTGTTGAGATTTTAAGCGATTTTGTAAAATCATCAAAGTGCTGTCAATCCCCGCGTGAATGTCCACAAACTTCATTTCAGCTTCGTCTAGGCGCGAAAAATTTCTCAAGCTGCGAACGATTTCCCGAATGCGATCGGCCCCCACCTCCATCGAAGCCATCAGCTTCGGCAGATCGTCGATTAAAAACTCAAAATCCATGTCTTCCATCGTCTCGAAGATCGCCGCTGCAGGTTCGGGATATTCTGCTTGATAAAGTTGCACCAATTCCAGCAACTCTTGAACGTAAACTTTAGCGTGGCTGAGATTGCCATAAATAAAATTTACTGGATTGTTAATTTCGTGAGCGACACCAGCGACTAACCGCCCCAAACTCGACATTTTCTCAGTTTGAATTAGCTGAGACTGAGCGCGTTTTAGTTCGTACAAAGTTTGTTCCAACTGTTTTGCTTGTTCCCTCGCAATATTCGCCGCCTCGCGAGTTTGAGCGTACAAATCCGCTTGATTTACCGCGATCGCTAATTGAGCCGCTACTGCTTGCAATAACTCCACTTCCGCATCTTTCCAAGCCCTGGGCGATCGGCAATTACCGCACACGATCGCCCCTGTCAAGCCGGAAGCAGTCCGCACCGGCAAACTCAACAGCGATTTGTATCCTAGAGACAGCACCATCTCCCGGTGACTCGGCTGCAAAAACTCGCTCACATCATCAACCCACAGAATTTCCGATCTCAAATCGCATTCAGTTGCATTCTCGACATCCGGGGCCGGATAAACACCAGTCAAACTATCAATATCAGCAGCGCAAGATTCGGTAACAATTTCCCAAACCGGCGGATTGTTGTAAGGTTTGTACCAAGCAAAACTGCACCGATCGATTTGCAGCAGATTGCGGATTTCGCTAACAGCAGTTTCCAAAATTGCTGTCAATTCCAAAGATTGCCGGATTTGACCTGCGAGTTGATTGAGGAGTTCTTGACGCTGCGCTTTTTCGCGTTCTCTCGCTTCCGATTTGCGCAAAGCATCAACAACCCGCTTGCGATCGGTAATATCCCGCACCGCCGCCAGCAAGCGAAGATTGTCGCCGATTTGAGCCAGCTTTAAACTGATTTCCACCCAAAAGCGCCGTCCCTGTTTGTTGCGAGTTTTCCACTCAAATATTTGCGGTTCTCCTAATACTGCTTTTTGCATCAATTCTCGGAGATTTTCGATACTGTAAGGCGCTACTTCCAAACATAAAACGCTCACGCCCAAGCACTTAATTTCTGATTGCGCGTAGCCCAAAACATCGGCAGTTGTCTGATTGACATCGACAATCTCGCCGGTTTCAATATCGCAAATAAAAATTAGATCGTTAGCGGCATCAAAAATAGAGCGGTAATTTAGCTCCGATTTGCGTTCGGTTATCACCTCGCTAAAGATAATAACGCCTCCTATTTCCCCGCAGCTATCCAACCAAGGGCGGATGTCCCAATTCATCCAGTCGGCGGAACCGTCAGCATTAATCACAACTTGCTCGCAACTTCTAGACTCGCCAGCTAAACTGTCATGATAAACTTGTTTGCAGCGATCGCGAATGCGCGGAAAAACATCCCAGTGCGATCGACCTTCTAACTCAGTATCAACCAGCCCGAAATCGCTCAGCCACCGCTTGCTCGCAGCGATGTAGCGCATCTGGGAGTCGAGTACGGCTACAGCAGTGGGCGTGTTTTCTAAAAATATTTCAAGTAGCTTTCGATCGGGCATTCCATACATAGAGTTTGCCAAAGTATGCTAACAATCGCTTGCAAGAAGGAAGAGAACAGTTGACAGTTGACAGTTGACAGTTGACAGGTAGGGGCGAAGCGAAGCGGAGGGGGTGCCCCCGTGCCCGCCCTCTTCGTTGACAGTTGAGAGTTGACAGTTGACAGTTGGGAATTGGTAAGGAATTTTGAGTTTTGAGTTTTGAGTTAAAGACAGTTCTTAATTCAAAACTCAAAACTTAGAACTTAAAACTTCACCTCTCCCCCTCTCCCACTCTCCCCCTCTCCCACTCTCTCCATCCCCTCTTCCTTCAATACTTCAGCTCATCCGCCGTAATTCCAGCC
>JAAUPF010000131.1 GCA_012034575.1 Richelia sp. CSU_2_1
ATCTTTGCGGAAAACTTTATTGAAGGAAGAAGGAAGAGGGAAGAAGGAAGAGGGAAGAAGGAAGAGGGAAGAGGGAATAGGCAACAGACAACAGGGAAGAGGGAAGAGGGAAGAGGGAAGAGGGAGGAAGGAAGAGGGAAGAATGACGACCCCGTAAGCCTTTAGACCTTTCAAACTTTCGTTTGTTTGCTGTCTAATGTTTAACCTGTCTTAACTTTTCCTGTTTTTAATGTATTGTTAGACACTGACAGCTAGTTTTTGCTATGTTGGTGGCACAATAACAATAGACTGGAAATTTGAGATTGGCGATCGAGAGCCAGCAATAAGAACAGTGAGGATTGGGGTGCGATGGCTCTTTTGTACTTAAAATCTCAAGTTTCAACTCCGCCAAAAGTCTGAATCGAGGCAAAATTCATGAATGCAAAACGTGCTGTGCGGTCAATACTCGCAGCAATTCCCGTTGCCGGATTTTGGATGTTAGATTGTTTCCCTCACCTGCTGGTTATCAAAACCCACAGCAGCGGATGGTCTATCGTCGCAATTTATCCCTCATCTCAAATTGCAGCAGCACAATCCATAGTTCCAGCCCCAGACGGCACCGGTACCGCCATCACCCCAGGCCCTCAAACCGGGCCGCAAAATCGCTACGACATTACAGGTGGCACCACCTCCAGAGACGGCGCAAATTTGTTTCACAGTTTTACTCGATTCAATCTCAATGCTGGCGACACTGCTAACTTTATCTCAAACCCGACAGTTCAAAATATCCTCGGCCGCATTGTCGGTGGCGATGCTTCGTTAATTAACGGTTTGATTCAAGTTAGCGGTAGCAATGCCAATTTATTTTTAATCAATCCAGCCGGGATTATTTTCGGCAATAACGCCCGACTCGACGTATCCGGCTCTTTTTTTGCTACCACCGCTAGCGGTATCGGTTTTGACAACCGCTGGCTCAGCAGTACGGGTGCCAGCGATTACGCTTCCTTGGTAGGAACGCCGAATGTTTTTGCTTTTCCATCACAACCGGGGAGTATTGTCAATGCCGGCCAACTAGCAGTCAAAAACGGACAAAATTTAACTTTGCTGGGCGGGACAGTTATTAGTACGGGAAAACTTTCAGCCCCCGGCGGGCAAATTACCGTCGCTGCGGTGCCCGGAGAAAATCTGGTGCGGTTGAGTCAAAACGGACTGCTGCTAAATTTAGAAGTTTCTCCCGCTGCTTCGCAATCGGGAGTTCCGACTTTGCCCTTTTCTCCCCTGAGTCTGCCGCGGTTGCTGGCTGGTGCCGGGGCTGACCACGCTACAGGTATAACTGCGAACGATCGAGGTGAAATTGTACTGACAGGCGATGTCGCAGTCCCCATCGTCCCAGGAAGTGCGATCGTATCCGGTACAGCCGAGGCGTCTGCAACCACCGGTACCGGGGGAACAGTTAACGTTTTGGGCGACAGGATAGGGCTGGTGGGAGCTCGCATCGCAGCCAACGGACCCGATGGCGGCGGGACGGTGCGAGTGGGAGGAGATTTCCGGGGCGGCGGCAGAGTGCCGAATGCGTCTGTAACTTACGTAGATGCTACAAGTTCGATCGCGGTTGATGCTACCAAGGCAGGTAACGGCGGCAATGCAGTCATCTGGGCCGACAACACCGCAGCATTTTAGGCAGTATCAGCGCTAGGGGCGTTTCCTCAACTCCCGACAGCGGCGGTACTGGCGGGCTGGTGGAAGTTTCCGGCAAGCAAAGATTGATTTTTAGCGGTACTGTCGATACCAGCGGCACCAACGGTTTGGGGACTTTGCTGATTGACCCGGAAAATATTTTAATTACCGACTCCCAAACAAGTCAGGAAAATGCTGCAGTGCCTGCCAACACCAGTATTTTGGCAACAGGAAATCAAAGACAAGAACCAAACAGTTCGGGCGAATCGCTGACAATTTCGGCACAGTCTTTGGAAAATATGTCGGCAACCTCAAATGTGGTATTGGAAGCACTCAACGACATCAAAATATCCGATTTGGCTGACAGTGAGTTGAGCTTTCGGGCAACTACAGGTTCCATTAGTTTTAAAGCCGATGCCGATCGCAGCGGGGCGGGTGCTTTTTCGATGAATGTTAAAGATACAATTAGCACGAACGGCGGAGCAATATCGATTTCCGGCTACCGAATTACAGCAGGAATTTTGTCGAGTAACGGCGGAAATATCAGCCTGACGGGTCAAGAATCGACAGCAGCTAGCAAAATTTCTTCAACTAATCCCCGCAGCGGCACCAGCGGGAATATTTTGCTCGAAGGTCTGAACGTGGCAGCCGACAAAATAGATGCTAGCGGCGATGCAGCCAGGGGAAATATTATTTTAAATGCCCGCAACAATTTGACTTTAGGAACTGCTGCTGCGGGTTCGGGAAACATTCTGTTAACTGGCAATGAAATAGATTTGAAAGGCGGTCGCAATTCGATCGGGGGCAGCGGATTTTTAGTTTTGCAACCTTGGAGTCCGGGGCAAAACATCGCGATCGCGGGTACTGGCGAAGTCGGCACCAATACTTTTTTAAATTTAACCGCAAGCGACCTGGAAACTCTGCAAAATGGCTTTGCTGGCATAACGATCGGTCGCAATAACGGCAGCGGTTCCATCCTGATCGCTAACAATTTTACTGCCTACGACCCGCTAACCTTGCAATCGCCAGCAGCCTCAGGAACGATAACTACAACTGGAGGTCTGACAGGGGCTGACAATGCCTCAATTACCATCAAGGCTGACGGCAATATCAGAACCGGAAATATTTCTACCAACGGGCAAGAAATTCGCCTCGCCAGCAACAGCGGCGATATTACCGCCGGCCAGCTACACACCGGAACGGCAGCCCCCGAGAATTCTCAAAATTCCTCAAGAATGCCAGCAGCGATGGGAGATGTCAGCATTACAGCCGAAGGGAAGGTGACGGCGGGTTCGATCGACACTCGGGGCGAACGGCCCGGTAACGTAACGCTGACGGGCCGGGGCGGCGTGAGTGCCGGCGCTATCGATGCTGGAGGCGGTACGGGAGGAAATATCACCCTTACTGGTAGCGAAATTGACTTGACCGGCGGCAGCAATTCGGTGACAAGCAACGGAAATTTGGTGCTGCAACCTGCCGATCCGCGCCAAAACATTACCCTTAACGCCACTGGCGACACCGAGGCTTTGGACTTGACTGCTGCAGAATTGAGTTCGCTGCGGAACGGATTTAGTTCGATCGCGATCGGGCGCAGTGACGGTAGCGGTACGATAACTATTGCTCCCCCGACAATCACTTTTCAAGATCCGACGACAATTCAATCGCCCTCGGGAACGGGTTCGATCGCGGGTACGGGCGCGATCGCGGGTACGGATAACGCTGCAATTACTCTCATCGGCGGTAGCGTCAGCGTCGGCGACGTTACCTCAACGGCAGGAATTAACATTACCAGCAGTCGGGGCAGCGTTTCTACCGGCACGCTGTCGTCTCGCACCCAAAACGGGGAAGCGGGCGATATCAGCATCCGCAGTGCCGGGGCGGTGGCATCCGGCAACGTCAATGCTTTTGGTGCCAGCGGCGGCGGAGATATCTCGATTTCAGCCTCGGGCCGGATCGGTACGGGGACGATCAATTCGAGTTCGCAATCGGGAAATGCCGGTTCGAGCACGCTTACCGGACAAAAAGATATTGAAGTCACTTCGATCAAAGCCCGCGGCAATACGGGCGGCGATGTGGAAATTGCTGCTGGGGGGGCGTTTCGGGTAACGGGATCGGGGCCTCAGACCGATCGCCCTAGCATTTCCACTGACGGGCGCGATCGATCGGGCTCGCTGACGCTGGTGCAAAGCGCTTGCAAGTCGGGAACCTGCACTACTCTAAATCCCTTCGAGACGGTAAATTCCGAGGCGAAAGGCGGTACAGCAGGCGGGTCGATCGCGATTGCCCCGAGTCCCTCGCCCCAAACTGTGGAATTGAAATTGACCGAAACTTCCGGCGTTCCTCGGTTAACTCTCGTTCCCGCAGGTACTCAGGTTAAAGACGGTGCGGCAAATGTCCCTTCACAGGCTGTTATTGGCCCTGGGGAAGCGCGTTCGATCGAGACGACTGGGGGGTCGGTACTGGCATCGCCGGAGCTGTTAAAAGAGAATCCAGCATCGAATGGGAGCGCAGAAAACGGTGCGGTAGCGATCGCGCCCAAGGCTGGAAATATCAGAGTGCCGGAGATTGCTCGATCGAGTGCGCTTTCGCCAATCAATCCGATCGAAGTAGTGCAGCAAAACGATCTGGCGCGGGAAAGGGAATTTGAAGGTTATTTTGGCAAAAATCTCGATCGGCAGCAGTTCACGCAGCAAAGCATTCGAGATACTCTCAGCAGCGTCAGTCATTTGGGGATTAAACCCGCGATTTTTTACGTCTGGGCCAAGGCCGATCGTTTAGAATTGGTGCTGCTGCTTCCTGACGGCAAAAATATTTTTAAAACCGTACCTGCAAGCCGCGAAACAGTGTTGCAAGTTGCGAGGGAGTTTACTAATGCGGTGCGCACTCCGAGCAGAGCAAACAGTACCGATTACAAAGAACCAGCCCAACAACTTTACCAGTGGTTGATTGCGCCGCTGCGATCGGAATTGGAAGCTAACAACATTAATACTTTGGTGTTTTCGATGGATGCCGGTTTGCGAACTTTGCCTTTAGCTGCTTTGTTTGACGGTGAAAAGTTCTTAATAGAAGATTACAGTTTGGCGCTGATTCCCAGTTTGAGTTTAACTGATACTCGCTATGCCGGTGTTAAAGCTGCTGAAGTTTTGGCGATGGGTGCGTCGAAATTTCCCGAAAAATACGATCAAAATCCTTTACCGGCAGTGCCGCTGGAAATATCGACAATTGTTGGCAAATTGTGGCCCGGTTCGTCTTTTCTCAACGAGAAATTTACGTTGGGAAATTTGAAAAATCAGCGCGATCGACCGCAGTATAAAATTATTCATTTAGCGACTCACGGTGATTTTCAGCCTGGGGGGGCAGAAAATTCTTACATTCAGTTTTGGGATACTAAGTTGCGGTTGGATCAGTTGGATCAGTTGAAGTTATCCAACCCGCAGGTAGAGTTGTTAGTTTTGAGTGCGTGTACTACGGCGGTGGGAGACGAACAGGCTGAATTGGGATTTGCAGGGCTGGCGTTTCAGGCGGGAGTAAAAACGGCTGTGGCGAGTTTGTGGTATGTCAGCGATGCGGGTACTTTGGGGTTGATGACGGAGTTTTACCAGCAGTTGCGCGCGGCACCGATTAAGGCTGAAGCTTTGCGGCAAGCACAGTTAGCTTTGCTGCGAGGGGAAGTTCGCCTGCAAGACGGTTATTTGCATGGGGCTAGCAACGATCGCGCTTTGCCTTTACCTGCGGAGTTGGCCGCTTCGGGCGATCGTGATTTGTCGCATCCTTATTATTGGGCGGCTTTTACCGCGATCGGTTCGCCTTGGTAGTTCGGGAGTTTTGAGTTTTGAGTTTTGAGTTTTGAATTGAAGAAGAGCCCCAGAAGCGCGATCGGCTAGATCTTCACGCGCTTTCAGAGATCGATCGAGAATCGGTGCCTTTATCCCCTGTTTCTATTGAGATGGGGTTCGATCGCGCCCTCGATAGCTAATTAAAGAAATGAAAGCGATCGCGCTCCACAACCCAATTTTATGTTAGCTTTTCATGAGGGTGAGAAATTGCGATCGCAATTCAATTATGCTTTGGAAACGAATGGATTAATTGCGCTCGGCAAAGCCATCGCGTTTAGTTCAATTTGGCTCAGAAACCTCCTTGGTTTCGCCTTCGTTGCTTTCATCTGAACCTCTCTCTAGTAATTGCTGGAATTCGGTTAAGGAAGGGATGGCGATCGCCTGAAGCAAAAGCTGTCTCAATCTGGTAATCTCGGCAATCTTATTGATGACTTCAACTAACTCCGGTGGCACCGTTTCAAATCGCACTTGTAAAGCTGCGAGCACAGACTCACGAGCATTTTGCAAGAATCCTAGCTGAATTCCTTCCTCTCTTCCTTCCTCTTTTCCTTTCTCTCTTCCTTCCTCTATTGCAATTAGTTCCATTTGACTCAGAAAAGGCATTTGTCTCTCCTCCTGGTAACGTCTTATTTCTGCTTTTAATTCCCGTTCTAATTCAATTGGTAAAGCCATCATCCGATCGATAAACCGGAACAGGTTTATTACCTCATCTCTACTATAGCCTCGTTCAAACAGCCGCCTGATTAGCGTCCACTTCCATTGCTTTCGCTCGTTTGGCTTCCCTGTCGTGGCTTTGGTTTTCAAATGCGCCATGACGATCGCGGCAAATGGGTTGCTGCTTTCTTCTAAAGTCTGCCATTGAGTTTCATAATCCAGTAATTTCGCAATCGGAAATTGCAGGCTGACTTCACAACCGCCTAGCGCATAACCGTAGAAAGCGGGACGCCAAGATGCACGTTCATCTCCCAATACGGCTAAGCTAATGACTGGGCGCAGGTAAAGGTCAAATGCCCGATAATTGTAAATATACATCCGTTGGGCAAATTCTGCCTGCTCTTGGCTTTGCACTTCTACATGAATTAAGATCCAAGTGGGTTGGTTATTGCGCTGCCACACTTGAAATAGTTTATCCGCAATCCGCAGTCCCGATTCGGAGTCTTGTAAAATTTGTTGCAGTTCTTTATCAAGAGATTGCGGCGGTTTAGTCCAGTCTACTAATTCGTGAACTTGAGGAAAAACTAATTCTAAGAAAGGTTCAAAATATTGCCCTAGGGCTTCTTTCCAAGTGGTATCGTATTCAGCAGGCGGTTCAATCATCTGATTTAAGATTTGAAATTTCAGATTTATTTTACAATAAATTATAGGTTTAAAATCAAGAAAAAAGCGATAATGAATTGCAAATCTTTTACCCCACCCCAACCCTCCTCTTACTAAGGGTAAGGAGTAAGAAATTCACAAATAATTTAGCATTGCTATAGATCGGAATTTGCCTGCGATCGCACCGAAAAATCAATTCCAAATTTTTTGCAAATTCAGCACAAATCCCGGCAAAACATCTTCGCCGTCAAGGGTTTGAGGAGATTGCAAAACTTCCACATTTCTGCCAGGGCGATAAATTTCTACTTCCCGTTTTTTGCGGTTAATCAGCCAACCCAAACGGCAGCCATTTTCGATGTATTCTTGCATTTTCTCTTGAACTTTTTTCAAACTGTCGCTGGGCGAAACTAATTCAATTACGAAATCGGGACAAAGCGGGATAAATTTTTCTCTTTGTTGCGGTGTCAAAGCCTCCCAGCGATATTTTTCTACCCAAGAGGCATCCGGAGAGCGATCGGCACCATTTGGTAAAGTAAATCCTGTGGAAGAATCGAATACTTCTCCAAGTTCGGTTTGTTCGTTCCACAAATCCAATTGCGTGCTTAATTTAACATTGCGTTTTCCTGTTTCTCCTCCGGTTGGTGGCATGACGATTAATTCTCCGTTGGCGTTGCGTTCTAATTTTAAATCGGGGTGTTCGGCGCACAGTTGGTAGAACTGTTCGGCGGTTAATTTAATTAGAGAGTTGAGATTTAAGGTGATAGCAGTCATAGTTATTTACCTGCTGATTTAATAAATTATAACAAACCGCAATTTAAAAATCAAAATAAATCACTCATTTTGAGTTCTTAAATCTTAGCTTCTAATTTTACCAAATATTAAGAGCTACAGCAATCGCCACTCCAAACTCAAAACTGAGAACTCCCGATCGACTGTCAACCGTTTATTGCAATTGTTTGATTCTGTCGATCGCATCTTGATAGGCACTGATTCTGCCGCCTTGTTTGTAAAGTTCCGCTGCTTTTTGAAAGTCAGCAATTGCTTTCTGTTTATCTTTGTGATTGAGGTAGGATATCGCCCGATTGTAATAAGCGTCGGCAAAACCGGGATTGGCTGCGATCGCCCGCGTGTATGCTTGAATCGCACTTCCTCGGGTAATATCGCCGGCGGCGGCAAGAGTGATGGCATTACCGATATTAAAATGCAATTCAGGAGTATTTTTGGGATTGAGCTTAAGTGCTAAATTAAAAGCTTCGATCGCCTCGAAAGTAGAACCCTCATCTAAATAAACCAGCCCTCGAAAATAATATGCCTGGGCGTCTTTTGGGTTAATGGTAGATAGAGGAACTGCAGTAGGACGAGAATTGTCTACTTTCAAATCGGATTTGTTGAGGCCCGCCGCCGCTAATTTATCGATAAATGTATTGATGGGAACTGCTGCATTAAATCCAGTTTTAATCGGGGCGACTTCGCCGGAACTGGTTTGGGCGAAACCGAATTCACCTTGTCCGTGGAGTCCGATTACTCGCCCGTCGGAGTCAAACACCGGCCCGCCACTCATGCCACTCCAAGTAACAGCTTGATACCGCAAAGTGTATCCTTTCGGGCGGTTGCGGGGGCGGCTGGTGACGATTCCGGGAGAGAGTTCGGGTTCTCTTTGATTCCCGAAAAGTCCACCGGTAGCGGGATAGGCGTACACGAAGATTTGAGTGCCGATGACGGCTGTGTCGGAATTGGCAATGGTGGCGATTGGATATTCTTCGGGGCTTTCAAATTTGACTGCGGCTAAATCCGGATCTGTTTCGGTTGTTTGCAATCCGGTGACATTTGTTGCTTGATAGTTTTTGCCTGTAAAAGTGCCAATTGTATATTTGATGTCGGGTTTTTCGACAACGTGATTTACTGTTAAAACTGTGTAAGTTTTGCCGTTTTTGGCAATAATTACGCCGGAACCATCTCCTAAAGAACTGTTAATTTGCACTGTCACTGGGGCGGCAATGTTGGCGACTTCTTGGGGAGTTTTAGCGATCGCGGGTTGGCTGAAAATTGCGATTAAGGCTGCCACAATACCTGCTAGCAGGGCGATCGAGCGATCGAAACGCGAAAAATTTACGTTCATGGCAGTTGCTAATTATTAATTTATCCTGATATTTAGTACATTCAAACACCAACAGAATTTGCCTAAAAAATGGTTTGAGATCGGGACAGAAATTACGCATTTTTGGAGTTTTAAACCCGATCGGGACTTACGCACCGACTTTATATGTAGGGTGCGCAGTGCGCACCTTACCGCTAATATTGTGTCTGTATGTAGGGTGCGCACTGCGCACCTTACCGATAATATTGTGTCTGTATGTAGGGTGCGCACTGCGCACCAGTGCGCACCTTACCGCTACTAAATTTATTGCAACTGTTTGACTCGGTTAAGTGCGTCTTGATAGGCACTCGTTCTGCCACCTTGTTTGTAAAGTTCCGCTGCTTTTTGAAAGTCGGCAATTGCTTTTGGTTTGTCTTTGTTGTCGAGGTGGGCTAGGGCTCGGTTGTAATAAGCGTCGGCAAAACCGGGATTGGCTTCGATCGCGCGCGTGTATGCTTGAATGGCGTTAGATCCGCGAGTGGTATCGGGACTGCTGGCGATAAAAGTGCGCGCATTACCGATGTTGAAATACAGTTCCGGAGTGTTGTTGGGTTTGAGAGTCAGCGCTTTGTTAAAATCGGCAATTGCTTCCCAAGCATCTCCCCGATCCAAGCGCGAAAGTCCGCGAAAATAATAAGCTTGAGCGTCTTGCGGGTTGACAGTAGAAATCGGGCCGATCGTTGAAGGAGAATTGTCTACTTTTAACTCGGATTTGTTCATCCCCGCCACCCCTAATTTATCGATAAAAGTATTGATCGGAACTGCTGCATTAAATCCAGTTTTAATCGGGGCAACTTCGCCGGAACTGGTTTGAGCGAAACCGAATTCCCCTTGTCCGTGTAGGCCGATTACTCGCCCTTCAGAATCAAAAACTGGCCCGCCACTCATGCCACTCCAAGTAACAGCTTGATACCGCAAAGTATAACCTTCCGGGCGGTTGCGGGGACGGCTGGTAACCAGTCCGGGAGAGAGTTCTGGTTCTCTTTCAGCACCGAAAAGGCCTCCGGTAGCGGGATACCCGTAAACGAAGATTTGAGTGCCGATCGCTGCTTGGTCAGAATCGGCGATCGTGGCGACTGGATATGTTTCGGGACTTTCAAATTTAACTACTGCTAAATCGGGATCGGTTTCTGTTTTTTGCAAGCGGGTAACGGCTGTTGCTTGATAGTTTTTGCCTTTTGAGGTGCGAACAGTATATTTGATGTCGGGTTTTTCGACAACGTGATTTACTGTTAAAACTGTGTAAGTTGTGCCATTTTTAGCAATAATTACACCGGAACCGTCGCCGAGGGAACTGTTAACTTGTACTGTCAGCGGCCCGGCAATGTTGGCGACTTCTTGGGGAGTTTTGGCGATCGCGGGTTGGCTGATAATTATAGTTAAGGCTGCGGTAGTTCCTGTTAGCAGGGCAGTTAAGGTATCGAAACGGGAAAAGTTAGTATTCATGAGAGTTTAGAGTTGATAGTTGATAGTTAATAGTTGATAGTTGATAGTTGACAGTTGACAGTTGAGAGAAATTATCTGCGTTTATCTGCACTTATCTGCGGTTAACAGTTGACCTGCAACAGGGGAAGTTGAAGGAGTCAGGGCGGTCGATATTTCTACTAATGATAATTTTACTCGCTATTTTGTTCCCGGATTTCTTACTTATCTCAATGTATAGTACGTACCGATCGCCCTGCTTCTCAAAACTTTACAATATATAATTCTAACTCGGCGCTGAGTTGTTCTTTCGTCATGCTTCCCCGCGCTACCTCCATGACTAAATTGTAAGCGCGATCGTCCGTCAAATTCAAAGTGCAGTCATTCAGGCGCAAAAAGGTATCTGTCACCGCAAAAGCCGTTCTTTTGTTGCCGTCAATCAACGGATGATTCATTGCTATATGGTAGAAATAGGCGGCAGCTTGTTCGCTAATTGTAGAATGCAAATATTCGCCGCCGAAAGTCGATCGCGGCTGTGCTAAAGCTGATTCTAATAAGCCTTCATCTCTGACACCTGGAGTGCCGCCAAAGCTAGAAATTTGGTCTGCATGAAGTTCTAGCACTTCATCTAAGGACAAAAATTTAGGAGTTGGCAAGGCGACGGTAAACCTCCTTTCGTTCTTTTTTAGATGCTAGGTAAGCTTTCCAAACATCACTTTTTTCTAATGCTGTTTCTGATTCTACTGGAGGCTTGGTTTTTAGCGCAAGTACAAACTCAAGCACTTCTTTCAATATAGGTTCTGGCAGTCGATCTAGTTCTTGAATAAGTTGTTCTTTTACAGTCATATTTCTTTCCAATCATCGTACAAATCTTTTATAACATATGTTTCCAACCAATCGAGGCTGAGCCTCTGGATCTGGCTTCCCAGGCACAGCCTGGGAACCAGTTATATTGTAATTTGTAGGGACACGGCAGTGCCGTGTCCGGTGCGGGGAATTGCGGCCTTAAATAATGTATAGCCTTTCTCAGTAATATGAGGTAGATCGCGGGCGTCGGTAATTGGTAATTGGTAATTGGTAATTGATAATCGATCGAAAGTTTTGAGTGGTAAATTTTGAGTTTTGAATTAAGAACTGTCTTTAACTCAAAACTCAAAACTCAGGGCGATCGCGGGGGCATCCCCTCCGCTACGCGAGAGCCCCTACTCCCAAACAACTATCAACTATCAACTATTTTGTTGCCATTCGATAATTGCCCGAGTCAATCCATCTAAAGTATATTCTTTAGCTTCGATATCTAACTTGCCCAATAAGTTTTGACAGCTTTTGGATGTTTCAGGACCGATCGAAGCAATGCAAATATTTTCCAACCAATCTCTTGACTGCGATAATTCTGGATTTTTTTCTACAAGCTTGCAGAAGTTTTGCACTGTTTTGGAACTAGCGAATGTTATGATATCAACGGCGCGATTTTGTAAGGCTGCAAGGGCGATCGGATCGATGTTTTCGGGACAGCCGGATTGATAGGCGGGAACTTCGGTTACTTGCGATTCTCGGGCGGTGAATTCTTTGACTAAAACTTCCCTGCCGCCGCTTTCGACTCTGGGAAATAAGATTTTGCAGTTGCGCAAAATATCGGGGAAGTTTTCGACTAGGGAATCTGCTACAAACTGGGGGGGGATGTAGTTGGGTATTATGCAGTGCGATCGCAAGCTTTCTGCTGTTTTTTTGCCGACAACTGCGATTTTAATTCCAGCCAAATCGCGGGCGTCTTTTCTGTGGTGTTCCAATCTTTGAAAAAACCAATCGACAGCATTGTGAGAAGTCAAAATTAACCACTGAAAATATGATAATTGGTCGATCGCATCATCTAGCGGTTCCCAACTCGAAGGCGGGCCGATTACCAAGGCGGGCATTTCGATCGCCCTTGCTCCCAGTTGTTCTAAACTACTACTAAATTCGCCAGATTGAGAAGCGGCGCGGGTGACTAAAATTGTTTTTCCGGCTAGCGGTTGTTGGCTGTTTTCAGGAGCGTTATTTTCAGGAGTTGTCGGCGGCTGCATCAGATATTCGCGCAATCTTACTACTTCGCCAATTATTATCGCACAGGGTGACAGAGATTCACCCGCTGTTTTATAGGAAATATCCGCCAGAGTTCCGATCCAAATTTTTTGTTCGGGACGGCTGCAATCTCGGATAATGGCGATCGGAGTTGCGGGCGATCGACCGTGTTTTTGCAGTTGCCAAATTATCTCGTTTAAATTGCGTCCTCCCATCAAAATTACTAAGGTTTCTATCCGTACTAAAGCTTCCCATTCTAAAGCATCCGGTTCGTGGGCGCTCATCACGGCAAAGCAGCGACTCATTACCGGATCGGTGAGGGGAATTCCTGTTAGTAAAGGGGCAGCTAAGGCTGATGAAATTCCCGGCACTACTTCAAATTCGCAATCTGCTGCTTTTAATGCTTGAATTTCGGAACTGGAACGACCGAAAATAAACGGATCGCCGCTTTTTAGCCTGACTACTTGTTTGCCTGACTTGCAGTTTTCTACCAGCAAGCGGTTGATTTCTTGCTGCTGGGTTGAAGGTTTGCCGCCGCGTTTGCCGACTTCAATTTTGCGGCAAGTTACCGGGATTAATTCGAGTTGCGGGATGTCGATCAGGGCGTCGTAAATTAAGACTTCGGCGTTAGAGAGAAGTTGGCGCGATCGAACTGTCATTAAGTTACAATCTCCGGGACCTGCACCGACTAGATAAACTTTTCCTGTTTGCTTTTTTACCATTACTTCTGGTACTTCTGGATAGTAGAGTGTTGTTAATAATATGGCGGTGCGCAGTGCGCACCCTACTCGATCGTGTTATTCATAATATGGTGGTGCGCGGTGCGCACCCTACTCGATCTTGTTATTCATAATAAGTTCGCGCTTTAGAGGTCTTGGGGCACATTCATCAAGCAGGATTCGCATAAGCTACAAGCATTTCTTTTGCTAATTCAAGAGCCGCGATCGCCTGTGCGTGACTGACACTAGGGAAATGGTCTAAAAACACATCCAATGAATCACCAGCTTCAAGATAATCGAGTAAAGTTTTCACTGGAACGCGCGTTCCAACAAAACAGGAGTTCCCCCTAGAATATCAGAGTCGCTATGAACGACACGAGATGTTAATTCCATAATAAATTTACCGGTTTGGCTACCAAATCTTTACAAAGATTATAACCTAAATTCGGTCGTTAATTGCTTTATACTGTCAACTGTCAACTGTCAGTTGTTTGGGGTCGATGGGTGGGTGAGGGCGGGTCGATAAATATTGTCGGTTGGTGACAAAATCGATTGCCAATCGATCGGCGGTATACTACAATATATAATACACGCATTCGAGGCAAAATCTTTGGAGTTGAGAAAAATCCAGATCGATGCCCCTCGATCGTGCAAGAATATGGAAACAAACACGATAGTTAAATACCGAACGGAGCAATTACTGTGGACTCCAAATACAACCCCGCATCCATAGAGGAAAAATGGCAGCAAACATGGGCTGAGCAAAACTTAGACATGATGCCAGAAGATACCGAAAAACCTAAATTTTATGCCCTCTCCATGTTTCCCTATCCGTCGGGAAACTTGCACATGGGGCACGTTCGCAATTACACAATTATCGATGTAATTGCCAGAATCAAGCGGATGCAAGGATATCGCGTGCTCAATCCGATGGGATGGGACGCTTTTGGTTTGCCGGCAGAAAATGCCGCGATCGAACGTGGAGTCCCGCCGGCTAAATGGACTTATGAAAATATCGCCCAAATGAAAGGCTTATTTCAGCGATTGGGCATTTCTTTCGACTGGACAAAAGAAGTCACAACTTGTTCTCCCGATTATTATCGGTGGACGCAGTGGATTTTTTTGCAATTCTTAGAAGCTGGGTTAGCTTATCAAAAAGAAGCAGCAGTTAATTGGGACCCGATCGATTGTACAGTTTTAGCAAACGAACAAGTAGATAATGAAGGGCGATCGTGGCGATCGGGTGCTAAAGTGGAACGCAAATTATTGAGACAGTGGTTCCTCAAAATTACTGACTATGCCGAACAGTTATTAAATGACTTAGATAAACTGCCGCATTGGCCGGAAAGAGTCAAATTAATGCAAGCTAATTGGATCGGCAAATCGGTAGGCGCTTACTTGGAATTTCCCATTGTTGGAATGGATGAAAAAATCGGCGTTTTTACTACCCGTCCCGATACAGTTTGCGGCGTCAGTTACCTTGTTTTAGCACCGGAACATCCCTTAACCAAACAGGTAACAACTGCAGACAGAAAAGATGCCGTAGAAACTTTCATCAAAGAAGTCGCCCAGCAAAGCGAGATCGATCGTACTGCTGAAGACAAACCGAAGCGCGGCATCCCTACAGGTGGCACGGCAATCAATCCTTTTAACAGTGAAGAAATTCCGATTTGGATTGCCGATTACGTGCTGTACGAATACGGCACCGGTGCAGTCATGGGAGTACCCGCCCACGACACGCGAGATTTCCAATTTGCCAAGCAATATCAACTACCAATTAAAGTAGTAATTGTGGCAGATGATGAAGTGCCTCTGACTGCCGCTTACACCGAACCGGGAATCACGATCAATTCCGAAAGCTTCAACGGCATGGATTCAATTAAAGCCAAAGAAGCTGTTATTAAATTTGCCGAAAATGCAGGCTGCGGCAAAGCGCGAATTCAATATCGGTTGAGAGATTGGTTGATTTCCCGACAGCGTTATTGGGGCGCGCCGATTCCCATAATTCACTGTCCCAACTGCGGTATCGTCCCCGTTCCCGAATCTGATTTGCCCGTATTGTTGCCGGAAAATGTCGAATTTACTGGCAAAGGTTCGCCCTTGGCAAAAATGGAAGAATGGGTAAACGTTCCCTGTCCGAATTGCGGCACTCCGGCGAAGCGAGAAACAGATACGATGGACACTTTTATCGATTCATCTTGGTATTTCTTGCGCTATCCCGATGCGAGAAATGAGAAGGAAGTTTTTGGCAGGGCGAAGACGAATGATTGGATGCCGGTAGACCAATATGTCGGCGGTATCGAACACGCAATTTTGCATTTATTGTACTCGCGATTCTTTACCAAAGTTTTGCGCGATCGGGGTTTGTTGAATTGCGATGAACCGTTTAAACGCCTGTTAACTCAAGGCATGGTGCAGGGAATGACTTACAAAAATCCCGTGACTGGCAAATACATTCCCTCCGAAAAAGTTGACCCGAACAATCTCAAAGATCCGGAAACTGGCGAATCTTTAGAAGTCTTCTACGAGAAGATGTCTAAATCAAAATACAACGGCGTTGACCCCGTAAAAGTGATGGCAAAATACGGGGTTGATACGGCGCGGATGTTTATTTTATTTAAAGCGCCGCCCGAGAAAGATTTGGAATGGGACGACGCCGATGTTGAAGGGCAATTTCGCTTCTTAAATCGCGTTTGGCGCTTGGTAACTGAGTTTGCTGCACCCCCGCCCGCCACCCCCAACCAAGGCGGGGAGAATGCGGAATTAAGCAAGCCTGAGAAGGATCTGCGGCGGGCGATTCACACGGCAATTAAGGAAGTCCGGGAAGATTTGGAGGGTGATTATCAGTTCAATACTGCGGTTTCCGAATTGATGAAATTGAGCAATGCGCTGGGGGATGCTAAGTGCAAAGATTCGCCTGTTTATGCAGAAGGAATTAACACTTTAATTTTGCTGTTAGCGCCGTTTGCGCCTCACATTGCTGATGAGTTGTGGCACGAAATTGGTAACAGCGAATCGGTACACAGATCGAGTTGGCCGAGTGTTGATGCTTCGGCATTAGTTACCGATGAAATTACGCTGGTAATTCAAGTGATGGGCAAAACTCGGGGTGCAATTCAAGTGCCTTCTGGTGCGGATAAAGCTGCTTTGGAAAAATACGCTCGCGAGTCGGAGATTGCGAAGCGCCACATTGAAGGTAAGGAGGTGAAAAAAGTAATCGTGGTGCCCGGAAAGTTGGTGAATTTTGTTGTAGCTGGTTAAATAGTTGACAGTTGACAGTTGACAGTTGACAGTCGATCGTTGACAGTTGATAGAGATGTCGATCTTGACAACATATCGCACCACAATTCTGTAGGGGCGGGTTCACCGAAATATATGAAACCCACAAACAAATTCTCTAAACCCGCCCCCACCCCACGACAAAATTAACAATTCCTTGAATTTAACCGCGCGATCGAGATATTTTTGGATTGATTTATTGGGCAGAGTGGGTTTATTCAAATACTTTGTAGGTGACAAGATCGATCGCGAACCCGCCCCTACAATTTTTGTTATTCCCGCATTGAATCCTGCGAATTTATGTTAGATTGAATTTACCGCGATGAGTAAATTATTAACGAGATACATACATTTTCCTAAGTGGATATTATCTTTCGTAAAGATTGGGGCGATCGCCTACATTATTTGCTGTATATTGTTATTTTTCCTGCAAACTCGCTTCATCTTTCAACCAACAACTACCATCCAAAAAACACCCGATGCTTTTAATATCCCTTACGAAGAAGTTTGGCTGCCAGTTAAGGCTCGATCGACCAAAGTTGAAAAAATTCACGGTTGGTGGCTTCCCGCCGCAAGCCAACAGTCGTTAGGAACTTTATTATACCTCCACGGCAGGGGTTTTAACATCGGCGCTAATATCAATCAATCCTACCGCTTTCGGGAATTGGGTTTTTCCGTACTGCTGGTAGATTACCGGGGATACGGGCGCAGTCAAGGCAGTTTTCCCAGCGAAAATAGAATATATGAAGATGCGGAAACAGCTTACAATTATTTAGTCAAACAACGGCAATTGTTGCCCGATCGAATTGTTTTGTACGGTCATTCTATGGGCGGTGCCGTGGCTGTAGAATTGGCAATTAAACATCCAGAAGCGGCCGGATTAATCGTGCAAAGTTCGTTCACTTCCATGCTGGATATGGTAAAAAGTTACAATTGGATGCGCTTGTTTCCCTTGCGGCTGTTGCTGACGCAAAGGTTTGATTCTATGGCTAAGATTAAATCGCTGCAAATTCCGGTTTTATTCGCCCACGGAACAGCCGATCCTTTGATTCCCGCTGCAATGAGTAAAAAGTTGTTCGATCGCGCTCCCGAACCTAAGCAAATTGTGCTAGTTCCTGATGCCAAGCACAATAATGGAGATGCTTTTTTTAATAATAGCGCATACCGTCAAATGATTGTTGATTTTGCTATTAAATATATCGACGATCGCACATACCCATGGTGAAGCATTCGGGTATAAATCCTGAAATTTCTATCACACATTGTCGCCCGAATGCTTTACCCCTACAGTTATCAATTGTCAACTGTCAACTGTCAACTGTCAACTATCAACGATCGACTGTCAACTATCAACTGTCAACTATTTACCAAGGGCTGCCAATTATTGTAAATCCCGCCCAATAATGGGGGTGAGATAAATCTAAGTTGGCGGGTATTTGTGGAGATTCTGGCAAATCGATCGCGCCGCCATTTCCCCGCAATTGATTGTTGCGAATTACTAACTGTTTGCGCAGCATTTCTAGTTGGGCTTTTCTCAGGGCTTCTGCTTTAATTGGTTCCGATCGCAAATAGCGGTAAAACTCGGTCATTAATCCCAAAGTTCCAGTATCGTTAACTTTCCACAAACTCGCCACAGCCGATTTTACGCCGCTGCGGACTGCTAATCCGGCAAATCCCATTTCAGCATTATTGTCGCCGATCGCAGTTTCGCAAGCACTCAATACTAATAATTCTACTCCCGAGCGATCGTACCATTTCGCTAACCTGAATTCATCTAAACTTAAAGAGCGATTCCACAAATCTATCTCAGCTTCTTTCCGTCCGTTTTCAGTTAGCGGAAAACTCGCGTGCGTTGCTAAATGAATTATTTCAAATCCCTGCTGTTCTCGCTGTTTTCGGAGATTTTCTAGAGTGAATTCTTGATTGAGAAAAGAGCGGCCAGGCCACAGCGGTAATTGGGAAAGATTGTCGGTCGCAATCTCATTTCTGGTGCCTGACATTGGGTTTCTCGGGCCAGCGATCGCGGATAATTCGATCGGGACTGCCGGCAATTCGCGTTTATCAGTGTGGGGAAAGATTGAAGCACCCATTGCTAACACTCGGGAGTCGCGCAAACTTTGATAATTCGTATCAGTCAAGCTGACACTGGGAATTGAACCGAGGCTGTACTTTTCGATGAGAAATTGCTTGCCGTCGTGCAATGCTGCTAGTGGCAATTGACGCAAACCGGCATCGAAGGAAAAAATTAAAGTATCAGTATTTAGTCCTGCTAAATCATTAGCAATAGGAGCAATTAACCATTGATAAAGTTGCTGGGCGCTTGTCAAATATCTGTCATCTTGCGCGTTTTTAGAATTTGCCAAATATCCCTGAAAAATCGCCACCTTTGCCTGCAAGTCCCTTCGGGGAACGGGAATGTGTTTGATAATAGCAGGACCTTCGGGAACTACTAACAACAGCGATAATTCTTGGAGGCGGGCGATCGCGTAAACAATTACTGCTTTTTTTCCGGTTTCTGATTCAATTTTTCTCAGAGTTTTTCTCAGATATTGAACGTTGACTCTTTTATCGGTGAGATTTTCCCCAAAATAATTTTCGTAATCTTGTTCAAACAGCCGATCGATCTGGGAAACAGCTTCATCGGCATTATTCTGTGCGAGAGTTTGTTCGACGGTCGATCGACTGATTTCTAAAGGAATTAAATTGGGAATATCTGGAAGATTCGGATTTTCCGTTCTTGAATTGGGAGTAGGAATCGGCGCGGGAGTTGGCGCGGGCGTCGGCGCGGGAGTTGGAGAGGGCGACGGTTTTGGTGCGGGAGTTGGCGATGGTTCGGGGGTTGGTAAAGGTGTGGGATTAACGGGAACTGATTCTATTTGCGATCGATTGAATTGGGAAAGTCTTCCCCACCAATCGGGTTCGCTTGTTGGCGGGGCTGGATCGACAGCAACCACAGTAGAGTTCGGGGGATTTAAAACTATCCAACCGTCGGGTTTTTCTGTAGCAGAAGCTCCTCGCCGCGGCGGGTTTTCGGGAGGGTTTTCGGAGGCCGGTATAAAAGTAAGTTCGGGCGGTGCCGCGGGTACTGTTTGTTGAATTTCTAATCCTTGAGGAGTCTGCCATTTAATTGCTAAATCTCCAGTTTGAGGGTCTCGATCGACCGATGTTTCTGCACCTAATAAATCGCCAATTAACAATGCTAAATCTTGTTGCGGGTTCGAGCTGGCGGTTGGCGTTGGGGCAGGGGCGATCGTGCTTGCAGGCGCTAGCTGAATTTGCTCTACAGGGGCGATTTGTAGGGGCGGTGCCCCCGTGCCCGCATCCGACGGCGCGATCGGGGGTTGAGGGGCGAGTCGGGCTTGGAGGGCGCGCTTTCTGGTGGGGATTTGAGGGGCTCGCGGAATATTCGGC
>JAAUPF010000132.1 GCA_012034575.1 Richelia sp. CSU_2_1
TTCCATTGCAACAGTCAGTAGCCGATCTGGAAACAGCTTTCAAGAACTTTTTCGACTCCTGTAAGGGTTCGAGAAAAGGGCGCAAAGTTGGATATCCTAAATTCAAGAAAAAAACTAACAGCCAATCGGCAAGACTGACTCTTCGTGGTTTTTCCATGAAGGAAGATGGCGGTGTCTATTTAGCCAAAATAGGAGTTGTCAATCCGATTTGGTCGAGAACGCTACCATCAGAACCAAGTTCAGTCACGGTAATCAAAGACTGCGCAAACCGCTATTTTCTCAGTTTTGTCGTAGAAATTGAACCCTCGCGAGTTGATGCCAAGAACCAAAGTATCGGCATCGATCTGGGAATCAAAACTTTTGCGGTAATGAGTAATGGGGAAACAGCCCAAAGTCCTAGCTACAAAAAATTAGACCGCAAGATTCGCAGACTGCAACGCAAGCTAGCAAGGCAACCCAGAGACTCTAAACGCCGGAATAAAACCCGGATTCAAATCGCCAAACTGCACAACCAAATTGCCGACATCCGTAAAGACTTCCTGCACAAGCTATCAACCAAAATAGTCAACGAAAACCAAGTGATTGTTTTGGAAGATCTCAATGTGTCGGGAATGCTTAAAAACCGCAAACTTTCGAGAGCAATTAGCCAGCAGGGATGGTACGAGTTCCGGGTATTGTGCGAGGCTAAATCTGAGAAGCTTGGCAGGGAATTTAGGGTAATTAGTCGATGGGAACCCACCAGTCAAGTCTGTGCGGACTGCGGGTTCAAATGGGGCAAATTAGACCTTTCAATTCGAGAATTAATTTGCTTAAACTGCGGCGTACATCAAGATAGAGATTTGAACGCAGCTAGGAATATAAATAAAGTCGGGATAGGGCATTGCCACGACTCTAAACGGACGCAGAGGGAAGGTAAGACTGCTTGCAGCACATCCCAATGAAGCGTCAAGAATCACCGCACTTTTAGGGCGGTGAGTATGTCAACAAGACCAATGGTAGATCAGTCGGAACGCCGAATTAGAGCGGGTTTTGAGTCTTCTAAAGTCCATAGAGAGTTACCTTGAACGCTTTTTGATATATCAACTTGAAATGTAATGCACCCAAAATTGACCGTCAGGAATACAAGTTCGCTGAATCAGGTCGTAGGAATAGTGCAGAAATTCACCGCTCAAATCTGTGCGATAGCCACTGCTAAACCACTCGCCGTAAGGGTCGTGTACGATAAATCCTGTGTCGTCATATCCAACTAAAGCAATGATGTGACCGAAAGAAGTAAAATAACCGTGAATGACGCAGGGATTGCCTGCTGCAAGGTGGTCTTTGCAGCGCTCAAAAGTTCCCCAAACTGTAAAATCATCTTTTTTGCCGTAATCTCGGACAACCCGTGCCAAATCTTCCGGAGAATGGCGACTGAGGCCTTTGCGTTCCATGTAGTCATAGAGTTCATCCTCAAGTTGCTCTAGACCATCTCCAGGCTTGTCTTGCACCCCAAGCATTGCCAAGCACATTGCAATGCTGGTAACGTTACAACTTCCCCTTGGGTTGAATTCGTTATCTAGCTGGGATTTGAATGGAACGTTGAGCTTCACTGTTTCCGGACGATCGGACGGATCTAGCTCCAGCGCAACATGATCTTGGAAAGCGAACCAAGTGCTGCGGTCCGATCGCGGTTTCGCGAGAACGATTTTCCAATGCTTGTTTCTTTCGGCTTGGTAGCCGATACAGTCCAGGGTTTCACCCGAATCTAGGCTCCATTTCTCTCCAGCCGCCAAATCTGACGATTGCAGCGGTCGTAATTTCAGAACTGTAGGGACTAGCGTAGTAAGTTGCATATGATAATTGGCGAATTTTCTTGTTTGCCATGCAGTGGCATATTGATATTTTAATGCATTCGCGCGAAAAGCATCCGCAAGGTCTCAAGTTTCCCAACGATCGCCCTTGACTGAAATAGCAAATGTTTCTCGATCTAGTGACATACTCCCACATCAAGCTGAGTACAGCTATGATGTGGGCTTCTTAACAGCCCGATGAAGGGTATGCAAGATTTCCTTCGCGGTACTTTCATCCATAGAACCAACTACAGAAAGATTCCCACTACGGCGTTTTATACTGGGGAAAATGCCCAACCCCAGTCTTTTTAGGTTAATTGCAGCATTAATGTCGCGATCTACCATCAAAGAGTTTTGCTCATCCCAATAGTCTCGCATACTACAATCGGTGAAAATGACTTCATTCCGATAGCACAGCACCATTGAGGTGTAAGCAGGTTTATGTGAGATGACGGCTGCTCCAGCTTTTGAGGCTATGTAGTCCAGCGTCGTAAAAAATTGTCCAAAAGCTGCATCTTGCCAAGACTTGTTCAGTCCTGACTTGGCAGATTGACCGTTAGGTAAATACTTCCCATTCTCATCTTGCTTAACTTTGTTCCGCTTCATCCACCTGCCCACTGCTCAAAGCTATGCTTTGAGATTGTGAACAGGTGGAATCCTCATCTCACGCGCCTCCCATCCCACACCAACCGAAGCGGTATCGCGCGTGGGATTCCCGTCTGTTTAGCTAAAATAAAATCAAATATTTTTCTCGCTCAACCTTCCCCGGCAGCCAAAACTGTCGGGGATTTTTTTATGGATCTCAATCAATTTATCAACCCCGAGCTTCCCGAATCCCATTTCCCCAACCTCCAGTCCGGACAGGTAATTGGATGGGTGCCGGCAACAGTTACAGATTTAAACGACCCCAAAGGGTACGGCAGGATTCGCGTAAAAGTCGATTTAATCGACCCCAATACGAGCATCAGCAACACGCAGGACGGATGGTGTTGGGTTGGCGAGCGTTATACCGTTAACGAAGGTCAGGGCGGTACTCACAGACTGCTGCAAACCGGAACTTGGATCGCCGCACTGCCGATGCTGGGAGATATGCGCCAATTGCTCCTGCTCGACTGCTTGCCGAACGGTGTCGATCGACCGAACCCGGATTTCAACCGCTACGAAGGGAAGCACGGAGAATCGACACCCGGAGGAGTGACGATCGCCAACGACGATACAGACCAAAGCAGGGTTGAGGCATATCCCCACGGCGTGGTCAAGTCCGTTTCGGGAGAGGGGGACGTGCAAACGGCGACAGCAGGCGGAGCCAGATCTCAACTGACTCGCAACGGCGACGCCCGCATCGAATCACCCAAAGCCTTTTTGCAGGCGCTGGAAAACGGCGACCTGTCAGTATCCAACAGCAGTGGGGCCGGTGTAGACCTGCAATCTGGCGGCAACGTATCTGTCAAGTCCGCATTCGGTTCGGGGCTGGCGCTCACGCTAAAGGGGGCGGTCTATGCCGGGCCGCTTAGCGAGGCGTCGGAAGCAATCAAGAGGTCTCAAAACTTGCTGCTGGGCAATGTCGGTCGGGGGCTGAAGATTCTCAGCCTGCTGGAAGAGATTTTGGGCGCGCTCAACGACGAAAAAGCAGACCCGCAACTGGCAAGTTCCGCGATCGCCGATTTGCTATCGAGGCTGGAAAGTTATTTTTCGCAGGATTTTGAGAAGGGAATAGATACGGCAGTGGAGCTTGCCAAGCTTTCGGAGAAAGAACTGGGGCGGACGATCGGCGATCGAATAGGACTGGCTTACGACATCGACCTAGCCTCGATCGTGGGAATTGTTGAGGGCATCGTCGGCGGTGGATTTTCTAAAAGTTCGCTAATTGCCGTTCGCGAGAATGCGGGAAGAATAATTGCCTCCGCACTGGACAAAATTTTTACTTACTTCCCAAATCGATTGCGTCGGGTAACTTCCGAAATGTACTTGGATGCCATTACGAGGGACGAGGCAAACAAGTGGGCGGATGAAGCGCTAAGCGGAAATCCGAGTCAAAACGCGATGGACTTCATCACTAGAATTATGGAAGGAGAGCCGGAATCGGGTGCAGTAATGTCGGCGATCGAACAGATTAAAGAAGGAGATCCGGGATGGGACGATCGCCTCAAGCAATTGGGCAAAGCAGTAGTGCCGGCGCTAAAAGCTGCTTTTGGGATTAGCGTCAAAGTAACGGAAGAAATCGAGCTAGCAGATGTGCTGTCGGAGATTGCTAAAGATGAAAAAACCGTCAAGGAATTAGCTATTTCCTTGGGAATCGAGAAGAAAGACCTTGAAAGCCAACTGCAAAGGGGAGTAGCAATCTCAAACCTTCGGGCCCGATTGAAAGAGGTCGTGCCGGCGGAGCTGGTTGAAGTGGGAAAATTCCCCTCGCAAGATTTGCGCCAAAAATTAAAACCGATAATCGAGGGTTTGGACGGCGACCCCGATCGCCAAGTTGAATTGCTGGTTTCCGAATGCGTTCCGGGCGGGTTCGACGCGATCGATATGCTGTTCGGATTGAAAATTGCCAGCGCGATCGAGGTGACAAAAAAACCGTGGGCGATCCAGCGACCGGGAGAAATTGAATCGACTCCCGACAAGGAAAAGATTGTTGAAAAAATTGGGAAGCAGCAAAAACAACTTTGCGAAAAAGCAGTTAAGCCCCTTGAGGGTTGCAGGACTTTTGTCAAGGTCGTTCCCGCAGCCAGACAGGCAATGCAGTCGGTCATCAGGTCCGACGTAGAACAACTGGACTGGACGATGGAACAGTTGAAGATATTGCTCCCGGACAACGAAATAAAAATCGATACAGTAAGAGAAATAGCAGAGAGCGCGTGCCGTCCGCTGATCTCGCAGATGAAGCCAAAACTAGAGGAAGCTTTGATGGCTTTACAAAAGGCGATCCTTGCGATACCGGACAATTTTCACACAACATCTTTCCAGATCTCCGAAGCTGCTGGGGAAATCGTAGCTGCGGGCAAAAACGTAGGAGGTCGGCTAGTCCTCAATTCAACACAAGGAGCAATGTTTTCGCCCAATGGCAAAAGCTCCGTGTTTGCCGCGCCAAAAGATATGGGTATCAAACTAGGCAAAGAAAACGCCTTCAACGTGCACCACGATGCCGACAAAAAAGATGGCGACGGACTTGAAGAGGCTTGGCAAACCAATTTTAATAAAGGCTCGATCGCGGTTCGCAACTCAGATCCAAAAACTAAATCTTCCGGGTGGACGATGGATCGCAAGGGCGAGTTTAAAGTAGCGTCCTATCCCGAAACCGAAAAAAATCCCAAGCACGAGTTTGACCTGCATGAGGCAGGACTCGATTGGACGGGGCAAACATCTGAGATGGGAGTTTCCGAAAAGAAAATGGGAGCTAAAACTTTTATTGACGAGGTTACTCAATCTGCTTTCGGGATGGAGTCTGTCGATTCCCTGCAAGGGGGAGTAACTTCGCTGCAAACATTCAAAGACGGGCTTCCTCAAACAATGATGAGGTTTGCCGCTAACGAAGCGTTCGGGGCGGGGGGAGTCGCGGCCATCCAGTCGATTCGAGAAGGGAAGCTAGAGGCAGGGTTCGACCTGATCGGCGGGAAGGCAGGGGAGGCAGCCAAAGCTGCCTTGCACACATTTAAAGATGGCAACCTCGAAGCGGGGCTGGCTTTTGCCTCTGGCTTGCTAGGAGAGAACGGGGCGACCCAAGGAGCTACGGCTTTGATGCAAACGCTCAAAGATGGCAAGCCGGAAGCGTTGATGCAGTTTGCAGCGTCCCAATTAGATGGGGGCGAAGGTACTGCGTCCAAGGGAGCGCAAGCAGTTTTGCAGACACTGCAAGACGGCAAGCCCGCTGCCCTGTTGGAATTTTTGGCAGGACAAGTAGGGGAAGAGTCCGACTCTCCCTCGGCTTCAATGCAAACGCTTAAAGACGGCAAGCCCGAAACCTCTTTAAAATTCAAAGCCAGCAAATCGGGCGAACCTTCAACAGCGCTGATGCAAACCCTCAAGGACGGCAAGCCAGCAACGCAGCTCGATTTAACGAGTTCCGCAGACAACAAAAGAGCGATCGCGGGACTGCAAACTTTTGCCAGCGATGGCAAGCCGGAAACTTTTTCTGGAATCAAGGGGGGAGTTGCGATGTTTCAAAGTTTCATTGAAAATCCTTTGTCGAAACTCAGCTTCTCCAGTATTGCTTCGACTGCGATGGAAGCCTACCTCGGGAGTACACCTCAAGCAGCTTTGGCAATACAGGGCGGGAGGATGCTCATGAAATCCTTGGATGGCGGTTCTTTTGAATTGGGCGACAAGTTGAAATTTGGCGGGTTTGGCGGGGGAATCCTAGAAGTGGGTAGCGAGATTAAGTTAGAAAACGCTCTCGGCTCGCTAGTTAGAGTCGGCTCGATCGTCGAGATGCTCAGTCCCGATGGGGGCAGCCTTCAAATCAGCAACGTTGTCAGGATTGGAGGCAGGGATATTGTTTCCGATATTTTGAATATTTTGAACAGATTGAGCAGCGCTGGGCTTTAGGTTCGGGATTGAATCAAAACGATTCAATCGTCAAAGCATGACTGAAGTTGGCAAACCCGCCCCCGTATTTTTGCGAGGCGGGTTTTTTCTGAAAACCTCCAAACGCCCTGGCAAATCTTATTTAAAACAAACTTAACTCCTGAAAAAGAAGCGGAACCACCTTTCAACATCAGGTTGTGCGGACCGGGAGTACTCTGAAATCTTTGGAGAAATTCTGCTATCAATGGGTCTGAATTTTGAGCCCGATCGACAACCGAAATAATCCCCACGTCGGAGTCTGTAGGATTTTCGGCTTCAACTTGAATCTCGATCGCGCAAACTTTAAAGGTTGCTATATAAATCTCAAAACGAGGATACTCCACCTAATTTTCTCCTTTTTGCTGCATCGCGGACAGTGCGTAAAGTACCGTCTCCCGATCGACTTTCACCCCCGACTTTAACATATCGGGATTTGACAGCAACTCCATTCCAGAGGACAGCACCTCTGTAGCAACATCTTTGTCCTTGTATTTGCCGACCCCCTTCATTCTCAAACCGATATAAGGCGAATAAAACTGCCCCTCTGCAAAATCTGGAGGGTGGTCCGTGCTTCCCGGATCGGGTGATTCTTTACGGTGCGCGGGAACTTCTCTTGCCCGCTCCTCCCTAAAAGCAGCGGATTCTTCAACCTTGCCGAGCTTGAGTTCTAGGATGTGTCCGGTCTCGTGCCACGTCAGTTCTTTGATGTGTTCTTTTGCGGGAGTGAGGGAGTCGTAACCGTAAACGTTAACCCCTAATTTGCTTAAGTCTGCGTCTCCAATGTTAATAAATCCATCTACCTTTCCCTCTTTAAATAAGTCGGTCGCAGTATAAAGTCCAGTCAATCCATCTATTTTTGCTGATTCTTTTGATGTGTCCGAATATTTTGTGTTACCTCCGCCCAAACAACACGTTCGACCGCCTTCTAAGGCGACTTGGATATTGAGAGGAACAGCTAAATAATTTAACAAATCTTTCCCAGATTTACGGGCTATCTCCTCAACAAGAACTTTTGCTTTAGGCGGGCGATCGACCGAAAAAGACCCGATTTTATTAAAGAAATCACTCAGCTTTTCCCGATCGCCCGTCGATGGTGGCTCGTAGCCTCCACCAGCCTTTGCAGGCTGTTTCATTACATTCAAAAGGTTGGTGTACCCGTTGAACTGACCTACTTTATCCAACTTTTCTCCGTATTGAAGCTCCGCTTTGATGACATCCCGCCTCCATTGATAACTGGGAGAATCTCGACCTTCTTTATTTGCTAAGTCCGCCAGCTCTTCCACTCGTTTCTTGAGGGAGAATCCCCTACCTTCCGCTGCTGCCAAATCTGCTTTTTGTTCGAGTATGGAGCGCTGGAATTGAAATTCTTTCCTGGAAAGCTCGGTCAAGGCGCGAATGTCTGAAGCGGTCAAAAAATATTTACCTGCAACTATTCTTTGAGCCTTCTGGCCTAGAAGGGGAATTTCCCGCTCGGTCTTGCGGATTCGATCTTCGATTTCTCTCGCCCTTGCCGGGTCTGGCGCTTTCTCCCCCCGATGGGCGATCGCCCGCAAAACGAGATCGAAGTCGAGACCTTCGTCCTCGATCGCTTTTCTGACTTCCTCTTGTTTGCCTTTGAAAACATCTTCTGTTTTTGCGCCGCCTTTTGCCAGTCGTTTTAGCGATTGCACTATTGAGTCGGATAGAGCCACCGGTTCCAGGTTCTTCGGTTCCAGAGAACGCTTGATGGTATCCTCGCTAGCTTCTTTTACAATATCTATAATTCCTTGTTCGAGGGGTTTTTCAAACTCAAGGTTTTCCAAGGATTGAGTCATCCGTTGCAAGGTAGCACCGGAAAGCACGATCGAAGCTAAGGCTGCCAGCGCTTGAATTGCGACACTCAGCGCGCCAACTGCCATTTCTCTTGCCAGCCGAGATGTCGCGCCCGCCGCTTCCCGATATTTCTCTCGACCGAATTCCCAAAAGTTGCTCGCAGGATCGCGAAAACCTCCAGCGACCCGCACGATATCGGTTTTTTGCACTCCCCGCAAAACTCCCGGCATTCCCGCAAATGCTTTTGAAACTTTCTGTTTGATGGTATCGGATGCAGACTTGAACGCTTCTACCGCTGTTGGGGAGATCGCGCTGGGACTGCTTGCATTCTTGCTGGCAAACTTACCGTCGGGCGATCGCGTTACCGAAACCTCTTTACCGCTTTCGGTCTTGTGCGCGGTCTCAAAATTAACGCCCGCCAGTTGCAGGTACAAATGCAGCAATCCCAATTCCCACTCAAATTCAGAAAAAGCATCCATTTTGTTTTCAACTGCTTGGAAATCGATACATCCGACGATCGCCAGACTCTTGGAGAACTGCCAAGAGGCGATCGATTAGAGCTCCACCACCTCCTTTTCCTGCGGTATCTCCCAATCGGAAAGACTTGGAAATACCGGGAATCGATATCGAGCTGACATCTCGAATCGGCTCTTCAAGAAAGCCCAAGTCTCCGGTCAGTCCCGTCTCTTGCAATCCTTTAACAACGAGGCCGAAAGCCACCCTCTTAAACCTCTCTGGCAGCGGGTCGTGCCCCGCATCGTAAGTAACTTTTACTGGTGCGTTAGAAGCTGCAACAGTCAGGATGCCACCCCGCCACCAATTAGAGCAGATGCTTTCAGTCGAAACATCTGGAGGGGCGAGCGGATCGTAGGGGTTGTAAATTTCAACCCGCGCAACAACTATTACGGGGTACTGGCGGAGAGCAACCTTGCCATTTGCCGAACACCGATAGTCTTCTGTATAAGTTTTTCTTGCCGGGTGGTAGCCGAGCCAAGAATCGAGCCTGTCCTCCACGCACCCGAGCAAATGCTGAAATTGTTCCAGGGAAGGAGCATTTTGAGGCTCGTACATCCCGATCGCGATCGCTCGCTGCTGGACTTCCAATGCAGTCAGGTACATCTTACATCTTCTACAGAAAAGCCCTCGGCAATACGCCTAATTGAACGATCGCCCGCTCCCCAGAAATCGGAACGTAAGCGTTCTTGGCAACCAAGATTCCGTACAGATCTCTCGACCCGGCCTCGGCGCATACGATTTTGCTGGGTGCAACTTCATACAAGGTAAACGCACCCAGCTCTTGCGCGACGGAGTTGGGGAAAGAGATCGTTGTCAAATGCTTTTCCATTTCCACCTGGGTAATGTTAGTTCCAACAGCAAAAGGATCGCTATCGACGGGAGCGGTGGCTGGAGGTGCTGAAAATAAGTGCAGGTCGGCACTTAGTTTGGTGGATTGAGCGGAAAATAATTTCAGTTGGGCTCCAACAATAAAGCCGCTGCCCCCCAAAGCGAGAGCATTGGGAAAACGAAGGGCTTTGATTTGAACCGCCGGAGCTGCCGGAACAGCGGGGAAAATAATATCCCCGATCGCGTAAGCAGTCGTGTTGGCAGGGCGGACGAACGAAGCGGAAGCGCTGACAGGAGATCTCTGTTTGAGTTCCTCGGCAATGGCGCTTAAAGCGAGTCCCGCAGGGAGGGTTGTAGGCATATGAGTAAAGCTGAATAGGTTTTGACGATCGCGCAAAATCACTGTCCGCCGTCAGGCGCGGGGTCGGGAGATTGCGTCTTGGGCTGTTTTTTGGGTTTGGCTGACGGCTCGGGGGTTGGATTCGCCAGCTCAGATGCCTCGCCTTCACTCCCCACAGATTCCGCAAATCCAACGCCGATCAGCCACGCGCCAGCAACGTCATCGACCCAGACCTCGGGCGTTCGGGGTCGCTGGAATATCCCGCAGTTCGGAACCGCGATCGAGTGAATCCATGTATCCAAAGGTCTAACAAGCATTGTTTAGCCGCTCGTGCAGTGGGGAATATATCAAATCGGAGCGATCGAGCCGATCGTCCCAGCAGGTACTTTGACCGATAATTTCCAGATAGATTCCCCGGAGTTACCTGCAAACAACGTACCGAACATCAGAATCATTCGCTTGTCTGCCATGTATTCCTCCAATCCGGCGTGGTAGGCATACTTGGAAACGTCGAAGATTTGAGGGTTGAAATTATCTGGCGTACCCCCCTTGGGAATGACCCCCCTCCAGCTCAGTTGCGTCAGATCGAGCAGCCAATAATCGACCGTATCGTAGTTCCGACCTTGGGACGGGCTTGCCGGAGTGTCCCTGATAAACGGAGAACTCATGAGGGGAGTCGGGCCTCGCTGCGTAATTACAGAAGGCACCTGCAGTCCGGGACTGACTCTTTCGAGGTTCATATACTGCATCTGAGAATCTGTCTGATTCTCGATCAGTTCGACCCCAAGAGCGGAAGTGAAAATATGGGTGATACCCCGCAGGATTTCTTCATCGCTCGTCGCAATCCGGGCGATCGCCCTCAAGCTGGAGGCGATTTTCTGCCCTGACGCATAGTCAAGTTCAAAAGAATGACCGGGAGCCATCTGAGATTGCAACCCGTTGAATTCCAAAGGATTCGCGGTTGCATTCCCCCGAAACAGGCATCTTTCTAAAGCCTTGATGGTGGCATTCATCCCCTTCTCTGTCTTCAGGGCAAGTTGCGGACCGTATGGCTTCCCTTGTTGTTCCCACAAGGATTGGGCGTAGTAGGGGACGTTGATGACTCCGCCCAAAGCCTTGACCTGCTGCCCGCCGGGAAGGGAGTGGATGGCTTGGTACGAAGTTGGGGTCTCCACAGCAGCGAGCGTGTTTTTTTGCATGAACCCAACATCGGGGTCTTCGTTTTCAGCAAGCTCCCGAACTACATCTGCTTCAGCATAAGTCTTGCGCAGTAGGGGCCACAACAATACATCTCCGGCGTTGCGGACGTATCTCCCGACGATCGAGTCGTAGTCGTTCCTTACGTAAAAGCCTTCAGCAGCAGTGGCTTCTGCTTGAAGTTCTTGAATCTGTTGCAATCCAAATTCTTCTGTCGGCCGGCGGATTGCAGTGCCGATGGGGGCTGTTTGCATTTAATTTCTGTTGTTGGTAAGTTTTTTGGCGCGATTACTCGGAGAGATTCCGAGAGGCTAACTGACCCTGCAGGAACAGCTTCCTGTCTTGCAGTTCAAACAGTCGCGAGTTTTCGGCGTGGGGATTTTGCTCTAGAGCCCGAAGTTCCCCAGTGATTTCAGCCAGTTCCAACTGGATCGAGTTGGCTGTTGCGGGCGGAGCGCCAGAAGCTGCTAAAGGGAGGGTGCGCTTCGGATAGCGGAGGCTCCCCTGGGGAGCAGATGCTGCGAGTTGCTTCTCAAAAGCTGAAGTCATGGCGGCTACAAGCCGAGATTCCTCTTCTTGCTTCGCTTGTTGTGCGGCCGCCTGCAAATCTCGCTCCTCTTTATCCTTGGCTTCTGCCTGAATGGCGTTCATTTGCAATGTCAGGGATTGCACTACCGGCTCCAAAACTGCAAGTCGGGATTGCGTCTCATCGTGCATTTTGGATACGGAGGCATTCAGCTTCTCGATCTGGCTGAGAATAACGCTAAGGTCCATAGATTGTTCGCCTGTGTTGGATTGGTTGTCTGTTTGCTCGCCGGATGCGGCAAGCGGAATTTCAATACCGAGATCGGCACCGCTCGCGAGCACGCTGGTTTTAGTTTTTTTGAAAGTTGCTTTTTCTGAGAGAAGGATGTTTGCGCCGAGAATCCGCAGGCGATCGACCTGCCACACCATCCGCCCGTCAATTTCTGCAGGGCGTCCTTCCGCAGCCGCATTGACCGACATTCCCAGGCTGTCCTGGGAAGAAGATATCGATTCGACTTTTTCAGGCTGGTTGTAATCCCACAAAACCCCCGTTACCCAAAAGTCGTCGCCATCGATCCTCGCGCCGGTCATCGCTCCCACAATCTCGGTAGATGCGTGCTGCGAAAAGGTATCGTGCGCGTCCAAAGGTTTGGGGCGATCGAAACTCAGGCACGACAAAGCCTCCAAGGCTACCTCTCTCGGGATGAGCAAAGGAAGTCCCGGTCCGACATTCGGAATGGCTTCGCTAGGGCGATCGACCTGAAATAATATGCCTTCAACGATTTTTTCGTTGGTCGCAGAAGGGTCGAATGCCGCGCGAGCTTCGATATGCAGGAAGATACTGGCATCAGAGGCTCGCAATTCTTCCTCATCCCCTCCCGATTCGCTCATCTGCAAGTGGGGATAATTTTTGTCGGGAACCTCCCGCGCCATTCGCAGGGCGATTTTGCTGAATTCCGAGAGCAGGTCGGAAACCGCAGCCTCCGGCGAGTCCGCCCCTCTCTCTGTCGCAACAGAAAACAGGTAACGAAAGCGATCGAGCAGAATATTCAGCTTCGAGTGCCAAGCGTCGCGATCGACGCACTCTTGAAGTTCCGCAGCCTCGATCTCAGATCTTTGAGAGTCGTACAAGCTTTGGGGGGTGATCAGTTCCTTTGGCAGGTCGGAAAACGACAAATTTCCCGATGCTACTAGCAGTTCTGTAAGAGCGATCCAAGCCTGCTTTATTTGGGAAGCATTTTTTTGCGACAAGCTGGCTCCCGCAGCTTCGACTGAGATATTCGGGTCCATAAGCAAAAAGAGGTCGAGCCTTAGCTCGACCTCTTGTTAAGGGTGGTCTGGATTTTGGTTGTATTGCTATTTTTGGGGAACGACTACGGGCGTCCCTGCCTCTAGTTTAAATGCTGTTGTCTTATTTAACCATAAAAACTCGTGGATCTTTGCCGGGTCTCCTCCATTATCTAATAAAAATTTAGTGAGTGGAGGTTTGTAAAGAATCCTCCGGACATTTTCGACGGGCACCGAAGTTCCCCATCGAGCGATCGGGGAATAGAAAGAGGCGTCCATCCTGTCAAAATAATCTGCCATTACGGGAACCTAATTAGACGCGATCGGACTTTCTTTTGGCAAGTAACTTGCAACTTGCAACCGGATTTTTTCAGCGATCTCGGCAGCTTTTTCGATCTTCTCTTGTCTTTGTTGCTGGGATTGAGTTAGAAGTGCATTCAGCTCTGTTGACAGGGCCTTGTTAAATTTTGCAACATTTTCGCGGACTTTCGATTTGGAATCCTTGTACCCAGTCGAAAGCGCGTCCTTGATGGATTCAAGTTTTTCCCTGGCAGTTGTTGTATTTAGGTTCAGATTGAGTTTTGCTTGCGATACTCCCCCCAAGACAACCTGTTGCAAAAGAGCGACGTTTTCTCTAACGTCCCCTGCTCGATCGTTTAATTCTTGCGATATTTTTTCAAAAATTTTTTTTCGAGCTTTAATGTCTTCTGCGACCCGCTCCGCAACTTGACTGCGGAGGGCGTGGATTTCTTCTATTTTTTTTGATACGTCTTTTTGAGCGCTAGCAAGACTTGATTCCGCTCGATCGAGCAAAGCCACAGCTCGCTCTTTTTCTTTGTTCCAGTTAATTCCCGCCCCTAACATTATTGCCTTGCCAGCATCAGATACAAGCACTGCTGCAACAGCCCCCCTAAGAACGCCAACAACAGACAAGCCGGCGGCTATTGTGGGGTTCGCCGCTGCGGGCACAGCTAAAAAAGCTTGAACGCTTGCAGTCGCCCACAAAGCTGCGACCCCCATCGATAGACCCGCAGCAAAAGCGGGAGAGGACGCTGCTTCCTTGATAAATTCAGTCGCCACGTCTTTGAAACTATCCGCCTTTGCGGGCAGTTTATTGAGCGAAGACATCCGTTCGGACACGGCTTTGCCAAATTCCTCAAAAGGCTTTTTAGCTAGCTCGGATTGGATTTGCTGTCCCAACAAAAATCCTTTTGTCACTGACACATCGGCTACTTCTTGCACGATTTTTTGTGTTTCTGTTTGCATCGATCGGCTGAAGTCGCTATCAAAGATTGTTTTCCGAATCTGTTCTTGTACTTGCGCTGGCAGTTTTGCCGCGCGCTTGCCAAAATCTCCAATTGATTTGACAGCAATTTCTAGCCCGCCTCTTCCCTGAGGAGAGACTGCACTTGAGCCTCCAGCATCAGGGGACGAAGGCAGCATTCTTCCCCCGCCTTCACCTTTTTTGGCAAACTTGCCGTCGGCAGACCTGTTCACCGTAACTTCTGTCCCGGATTCGTTTTTGAACTTGGTCTCAAAGTTACCCGCCAAGGAAACCTGCAAGAGAAGAACGGAACTTTGAATCTCCAATAATCGGATGTGCTGCATTTATTTTGCCTACCAACAAAAGCTATATTATTTTAACACGCAAAGACCCACTTAAGAATCGACTCTTAAGCGGGTCTTTTTTGCTATTCTTTCAATAATTCACCCGGTCATCGCAATACGGACAATGGTCTGCATTGCGATCGGATGGGATTGAATACCACGTCGGGTTGTGGCAGTACATATCTGTGCTGGTGCACTTATACTTCACTGCGCTTGGGCGTGCCTTTCGAGAGTGGTATATGTGCTGGTAGGTGTCGAGATCGACACCCACCCATCGAACGTGTTCCTCTACGGTTTCCGGCGGGGTTGCCTCGGCTATCACCTCGCCATCCTCAGTCCATACGAGTGCATTTGCACCCTCTAGGGCGCGGAAGATTTTTTTAGGGATTTGCGTCCCTTCTTGTAAATCTTCAAAGTTTTCTCGATCGATCGAGAAGAATATGTAGACCTCCGGAGCTGGAGGCCAATCTTGGTCTACTCCGGTCCAGTCTTCAGCATAAGGATCTGAACCTGCGATTGAATTGCGAATTCGATCGCAGATTTTGTCAGCCAACGCCTCTGAAAAGACATCAATCTGGCAAGTTATCCAGCTTTTCATTTGTTTGTTTTGTTTGTGTTTGCATACTTATTTTATCATTTTTATTGCGCAAAAGCAAGGTAAATTACTAGAGGGTTCGTTAATTCACCTAAAATTTCAATTACTTTGTTAGTACGTTATTCGCTTAAATTATTGTATTTTGAGATAGAAAATCCAAGGCGGTCGATTGTGTTAAGATTGACCGCAAGCATGAATAAACAAGGATATTTCCGATGAAAAAAGGGAGGTTTCGTTTAGGCAGCCAGGAATATAAAGTCCGAGAGGGAGATTTTGTTGAAGTAGCAATTCTTCGTGAGGGGGATTTATCAAAATTTCAAAAAGTCAGGTTCTGTACCTCCAGCAGGTCGGCTACCGAACTAGATTACAAGCCGATCGATACCGTTGTTTATTTTGCACCCGACGAAGACTGCAAGTGGGTAAAAGTAGAGGCTCTGGCGGATTACCTGACCGAACCCACGGAATATTTCACAGTGCAACTTTGCGCGATGGAGTTGGATTCGCTTTCGTTCCCGACGGTCGCAACAATCGCGATCGAAGATATGCCGAGGGTTGAGAAACCGCCAGACCCGCCCCCGATCGAGACCGGAAAACCTCGGTTATCCGAACGACAAGCTACACATGAATGAGCCTCTCATGGAAGGTGCATTTATGTGTAACAACAATTCGGGAATTCACCAAGTTGACAACAAAAAAGCGCGATCGCTCGATCGCGCTTTTTTCTCTCTAGTTAAGAATGCCACGTCTTGTTCGCTCGCAAGACCTAACCCTCAGCTACTCCTGTCGCGTTTCACTGAGTGAGAGTTTTTTGTTTGAATTAGATTTTCGACTTAAGGAAGTCGATAATTTGCCGTTTTTTTGTAATTCTTGAGGGGATTTTAATCCCCTTTTCTTTGGCGATCGCTTTAAGTTGGGCGATCGTCATCTTTGGCAAGGACTTTTTAATCGTTTTTGTCGTTACCGTTTTTGTTGCTTCTACTTCTACTTCTGCTTCTGCTTCTGCTTCCACTTCTGCTTCTGCTTTCACTTCTGCTTCTGCTTCCACTTCCACTTCCACTTCTGCTTCCACTTCTGCTTCTATTACTACTGCGGTTGCTGTTTCTGCTAGTATGACTGCTTCTTCTGTTATTGCTATTGTTGCTTTTACACAAGCAACAAAGAGAACGAAAAGCCAGACAGTAATCACTGCAACACAAAGCAATGTTATGAGAGAAAGACCTACTATCAAGCCTTTCAGCAAAGCTTCAGCAGAAATACTCGTATTTCCTGTGCTATAACACCAGGAAAATGTTGCTACAAACACACCTCCAGCGATGGAGGCGAAGAGAATAGTTCCATCAGACAAATTTTGTTGTAACATTGTTTTGTTTGATGCCCGTTTAAGTGAAGAGTTTTAGGGCATATATATATAATATACTTTATATAAAAAATTGTCAATGTTTTGCGAAATAATTAACAAAAACAGCGTTTGCGCGAATCCAGACACCGAAAAACCCCACTGGGATTTAAACTCCAAGGGGGCTTTCCGGCGCAAACAAAACAAAGAACAAAAGCTTGCAGCGATTGCGTCTTTCGTTAAGATATTAAAAACGTACTCTCCGTGACGCTTCTAACAATCGAGATTGTAACACGCCTTTCGATCTTTTGGCAACTTTTTCGATCGCGATCGCAACGAGGAAGGTCGCGACCCAGTTAAAATTGAACAAAATATCAAAATTGACTCACCCAAAGTCGGAGGTCTTCGCGAAAGCGTGGCCTCTTTTTTTTATGGCAACATCTCGAAGCAAGATCCTTTTATTCCGCCCATCCCAAAAAGAAATCAGACCTGCCTACCCGCAACTAGATCCGGTCGTGCAGTTCCAACAGGTCGTGCGCCTGCGTTCCCGGCCACCATTTAACTTGTTGCGAGCCACTACACGGATCGGTGCCGTCAATAAGTGCATCCAGAGGATTCAAAGGGGTGTCGCGCTCATGCCGTGGCACATTACCCCGCCAAAGGAAGACCGACAAAAACCTGGGGCGATCGAGCGGGCGATCGAAATTGAGCGCAGCCTGAGGGTGCCCAACTACGAAATAAATCAAAATAATTACACTAAATACATTTTCGCGATCGTCAAAGACCTCTTGACCTTGGGAGTTGCATCCGTACAGCGGATGCCGGGAGGCGGGGACGTACTGGAAAACGGCAAAAAACGCTGCTTCTTTGCTTTTTGCGTTGACGCGGCAAAGGTCGATTACAATCCCGACTGGCAGGGAGATCCCGAAGAAGCTCGATATCTTTACCGCGTTGACAGCAGCACTCTAGAGTCCGTTGCAGATGAAGAGATGTTCCCGATCCAACTCGACAGTTCTTCTTATGAAATGGTGCCGCCATCTCCTGTTGAAGTAGCCTTCCCCTACGTACTTTCTTTGTTGTCGCTCAACAACTTCCAGCACAACACGACTTCCAAGTCTTCCGCAAAATACATCCTCGATATCGGAGATGTCAGCCAAGGCGAACTTAACAGTTTTCGAGAGTATTGGGAAACCTCGGTCGAAATTGACGGCAAAATGCCGATCGCTGCGGGGAAGGGAATAATGAAGGTTTTGACTCTCGGCGCAGCTTCCGACGGAGAACTGTTTTTGGGCTGGACTGAATTCCTGCTGAGAATGATTTCGCAACCTTTTGGGCTGACCCCTAAAGATTTGGGACACGAGCAATTTACGTATGCCACGGCGGGAGTATCTGCCGATGCGTCGTACCAGGAAGGTGTAGTCCCGATCGCCCACATCCTAAACGAGCACGAGAACACCGGACTGATCGGCTATTACGAACCCGGATTTACCAAGCAATACGCAGACACCGAAAAACGCACCGAAGAGCAAGAAGCAACTCGCGCGACAACGCTTTTTGAAAAGAATTTGGCGACTCGCAACGAGATGCGCCTTGCCGTAGGACTAGAACCGATCGGACCTGCCGGAGATAAATTTGCCGACGGGATGACACTGCAAGGAGATTCCCAGACTGCAACGCCACTGCAACAACCGCAAAAGAAAAACGACACCAAGAACGAAGCCAATGTTTGACGAGCATTTTGAATTAATGAAAAGGCTTGAGAACGAGCCGAATTTAATTGAATCCCAGCAGTTGTGGGACTACGATCCGACGCAGCAGCTTGCCAACTTCGTCAACTTGCTGGCGCAGCCCCTGCCGGACGGGTCTGCCTCTCCGTTCTCCTCAATGTCGCCGACGGCAGGGCACGTCATCTTGTCTTCGGCGGTTGTCGCGCACATGACTTTTCTCGCTTACGAACTGAACCTGAAGCCGGACTGGGAATGGGTGCAAGAATTCAGAATGCTGGGAGTAGAAAGAGAACTGGCCGAGTATCCGATTGTCAATTTAGTTTTTCGGCGATCGCCCGAAGCGATGCGATCGGGGCTGGCAGTTGAGATTCCCTATAACTGCGAAGTCCGAAGCTCTAGAGATCCCGGACTGGCTGCCTACACCATTCAAGAAGGCAAGATTTTTGGCACTGAAGAATTTAAGGTATTGCCCGCGAGACTGAACCGGCTCGGTAAAATCCCCGGACTGGTTGCAGGTGAGTTCTCGGTGATGCCGCGACTGCTGGCAAACGTGGCTGCGGTAGCCAACGACGGTACTGCTGTCTCCGAAGGGCGCGATCGCGAGACGCTGCTCGACATGATGCTGCGGGCGCGGAATCGCTTCCGGCGGGGCAACGCGCCAAACTTAGAATCTTCCCAAATTGGAAGGGTCGTCACCATTCCAGATTTTTATTTGGCAGCTCAAGAGTTTGGCAGTCAAAAAACCTTAGTCCTTTCTTCACAATACGGCACATCCGGTCACTGGTCGGACTTAATCACGATCGCGATCTGGCCGGGCCAACAGGTTCCCGCAGTAGAGGAAAAACTCGCCCCCCTGGCAATGGAGTCGCAGCCCTTGGAATTTAGAGAGGCTGAGGTAATTCCGATCTCGGGTTCGATCGAGGTCGGTTTCGTTCGAGATCTAACCCAGCAACAGCAGTTCAATCTGGTCGCGCAGGCGATCGTTGATTCGGTAAACCCGCCATACGGACTGTGGGGAGATCTTGAATTCCCCAAAACCCTTGCCAGCGCGCTGGAAAACGTTGTTGGGATATATTCAGTACCTAAGATGAATCTTTATCACGCTCGAACAGAACAACCGCTGGCAGAACTTGAAATAAATCCTTGGACTTTGTTTGAAATTCAAGAAACCTTGCAAATTGTTGCTGCTTAAGCAATCAAGCCTTGGTTTTTGCGATCGCACAAGCTTGAAACCTCTCTAGGAACCACTTGACATCCACCTCGCCGTTCTACGGCGGGGTGGATGTCAACGCAGTCACCAAAGAAATGGGTCTGAAGCCCCGTCCTTATAGGACGGCTTTAATTATTCCTGATTCTACCAGCAACTATAGTATAATAAAAAAAGTAAATAGCTCGCAAAAAATGAAAGCAAGGTATCAATACAGATTCTATCCGACCGACCGACAAAAACAGAGCTTGGCTCAGTTATTTGGCTGTGTTCGAGTAGTCTGGAATGATGCGCTTGCCCTCTGCAAACAGTCCGAG
>JAAUPF010000133.1 GCA_012034575.1 Richelia sp. CSU_2_1
TCTGGGTGTAAAATTTTTAAATCATAATTTAGTCAAGTTGACATGTTGATCAGTTGAGAGTTGATCCAATTCCCAATTCCCAATTCCCAATTCCCAATTCCCAATTCCCAATTTCCAATTCCCAATTCCCAATTCCCAATTTCCAATTTCCAATTCCCAATTCCCAATTTTCAAAACTAATCCTCATAATCAATTAAAACTTGTACCCAATGCGGCGGGCGCGGAATCGGATTGCCCAGACGATCGAGCAGCAGCAAAGCTACTAAATGAACTACAAATAAATAAATAATATTGTTGAGCAAAATCAGGCCGGCGGCGATCGCCCCAATTTCTGCCAAACTCGGCACGTTCAACCAGCCCAGTTTCACAAACACCCATTCCACGAGCTCTGTAACTTGGGCGGTTACGTAAGCCCAAAGGTCTTGTCCCACCAAAGCTGATAGCAGCCAAAACTGAAAAAAGAAGCCGATACTGCCAAGGATGGCACCCAAACTAACAGATACAGACCAACTCGCTTGACGCCGCCAAAGTCCCCCCAGCAAAACTCCCATAATCCCAAAAGGAATCACGTATAAAATGCTGCGCGTCGGACCCATGAGTACCGACAGCAGCAAACCTGAAACTAAAGCAGACATCCAAGAGGCTCGATTGCCCCAGCGCAGGTAGACAAGGGCGATGGGCACTGGGAAAAACACCCGCAGCAAAGGCCCCAAAGGAAAGTAATAATTGACCAGCCAAATCAAGCTGGCGGTACTTGCCAAAAACGCCGTTTCTACTAGGCGCAAGGGCGCGGAGGCGGCGGCGTTTTTGTCAGAACGATCGAAGTTCGGATCGGTGCGATCGGTCCCCAGATCTGCAACAACTGCAGGCTGAGGTTCGCTATTTTTACTGGGTGAATTGCCAGATTTAGGGTCTGTATCTTTTTCCAAGAAATCACTCATTTGACTTGAAATTTTAGATAGCTTTTTCGATCGCTTACTGCAAAATCATGATTAGACTTCTTCAAAAAAGAAGGTGAAACCCGATCGATCTCCTCCAGACCAAAACCTAGTGCTTTCAGAAGTCTAATGTTCGTCCTTGATTTCTTGAATTACTAAAACCGAGCAAGGAGCGCGGTGAACCACATGATTGCTGACACTTCCGAGGAAGGCTTCTGCTAGCCCAGTGCGACCGCGCCTCCCCAGAACTATTAAATCGGCACCCCAATTTTGAGAAGCTTCGCAGATGCACTGACCTGAATCGCCGTCGATTTTGCAATCAAATTCTACCTGCACTCCCCGACTTGCTGCAGCATCGCAGTAATTTTGCAGAATTTTCCGAGCCTGCTGTACTTGCCTTTCCATGCTCAGATACTGAGCTTGATAAGCTTGCTCCATTAACTGCACGTTCATGCCTAAATCTACCGGAATCGGTACTGCCGTCTCGCCCACCGAGCCGATCGTAACGCAGTGAAATAACATTACGTCAGCTTGATTAGCTAGGGCTAGTTCTATAGTTTGGTCAAAGACGCTGCGACCGAGTTCGGAATCATCCAAGGCAGCGAAAATTTTCTTGAAACTCACGGCTCTACCTCCAAACTAAATTAACAATATCAGTTCGCAGAGATTGCCTTTGAAAATTGCCAGTCCCTGATATTTCTACACTAGCAGGCGTTCCAGGGCGTGCAGGTCGGGAATACACAAAACGTCGCGTTCGCGCTGAATAGTACCTTTTTTTTCTAGCTTGCTCAGTACCCGCGTTACTGTCTCCCGAGCCAATCCGCTCAGACTGCTGAGTTCTCTGTGCGGCAGGTTGGGAATTTCCGTACCTCCCGTTGACATCGCTTTTCCTTGTCCCTCTGCCAAAAATAAGAGAATATCTGCTACTCGCGAGGTGCTGTCGGACTCCCGCAAGCGGAGCCGGCGATTTACTTGTCGCAGGCGGCGGGCCATGAGTTGAGCGAGCCGAATTCCTGCCAGCGGTTCGGTGTGAATTAACTGTACGAAATCCTGAGACGGCATATTGCCGATCAGTGTTGGAGCTAGGGTGATGACATCTGTCGATCGAGGTGCTTCTTCGATCGCAGCCATTTCGCCAAACAGCTCTCCTTTTCCCAAAATATTGAGCGTTACTTCTTTGCCGTCTAGGTTGTAGGTGCGAATTTTTACCCAGCCGTCCAATATAAAATACACCGATGTTCCCCAATCGTTTTCCAACAAAATCACCTGATTTGCTGGATGGCTGCGGGTAACGATATGGACAGTCGCTCTCTCGATTACAGGATCTGGCAAACCCGCAAAAAAAGGAGTAGAGACTATTAGTTGATTGATATTGGACTGCGAATCGCGGGTGTTAAAGCGGTCTTCCATGAGGTCATCATTTTAGTTTAAGCGCTCGATCTGTGCTGGGCGGTTGGAAATAGCTTGCAGCCGGGTAATTGGATTGGAAATTTGAGTTTTGAGATTTTAGAAACAATCGGCTAAAACTGGCATCTCGCTCTCTCTAATTTTGCGGTCTAAGGTCGATCGGGCAATTACACAGTCAGAACGGGACTTGCGCAAAAAGCCTATTTTTAGAGGCTCTGGGTTGACGTAGCGGGGGCAATGCCCGCCTTACAAATAGAGCCTGTCCCTAGGTCTTGCTCGATATATCATTGTTACCTAGAAACCTAAAACTATATCATAATTTTTTCAATACACGCTAACCACAAAATTTTAAAGTTCGGCTTTTAGGCTGGAGATGCGTGTAAACTACCCATCGCTAATCGGAGTACCGATATAGCGGGGGCATCCTGGGGGTTTAAGGTGAGGTCGGGCAACGGTTGCGATTGCTTGGCGGGGCTAACACCTGTGGCAAATGCCGTGCTTTTTCGTCATTCCTATTGACGGTAAGGTTGGGGACGATCGCGCGAGACTCGGTTAAGAGCAGTTAGCGAGCACAGTTGGAGGCTGTTGATAGCTTAGCGGTCAAGATGTACGATCGGCCGTAGCTGTGGGCCGATCGGTCAGTTTCTCATCCGCAATTAGGCTATCCCTGAGACAACCCTAAAAGGACTTTACCATTAATGTCGGGCAACTAACAACTGCCGCGTCCATACATGGGATTACTGCAAGTCCCCTCCGAGCAACGCCCGTCTGGGTCAGGGTTTCATTCTCGGGTACGATCGCAAAAAGTAAAATCGCAACAAGTAAAAGCGATCTTGCTCGATCGCAAAAGCTCGATCGACCCTATTTGTAACGAATATATGCTGACTTGAGTCACATTTCGCAAAAAAGTCAATTTTCTACCTCAAAAATCAGGAACAAGACACTCTTTGCGATCGAGCTTACTATTAGTCATTGTAAAGCCTGCGAGCGATCTCCGTGTTCGATCTAGTTGTTTTTAAGGCAATTTTTAACGCTCGATCTGCGGACTTTAGTCCTTACTAAAAACGATTTTTCTTAGAGCGTTGACAACAATAAACTAGGCAAGAAACCCGAAGTTATATCAGCTCTGTCCGATCGCACTCAACAATTTACTTTTTGATTTTCACTTGCGAGTCTGCCGCCGTTTCCCCGCCGCTCAAATAGCGGTAACTCATCCGAGAAATATCTCGGATCAAAGTTTGAGCCGACTTCTCGGTTTCCGGGGAATGCTTGACCATTACTGCTACCAAATAACGTTTGCCATTGGGCAAATCTACCATCCCCGAGTCCGCCAGTAAAGAATTAATATTGCCGGTTTTGTGAGCGACGATCGCTCCCTCGCCCAAACCTTTCGGCAACAGCGAATCGTTCTCTGTTTGGCGCATGATTTGCAAGATGCGATCGCGCGCTTTTACCGATACCAAATTACCCCGATCGATCTGGGCGATCGCATTAATCAAATCCTTCGGACTGGTAGTATTAGTTCCTTCCAAATCCGGCAAATTGTTGTTAATTACCGTCGCCCTCAAACCCCAGGCTGCAAAATGCTGGTTCAAAACCTCCTTACCTCCCAGCAATTCAATTATCATATTTGTTGCCGTATTGTCGCTAATAACAATCATTTTTTTTGCCACTTCCAAAGCCGAATACTTCGTCCCCGGAGGTTGGTCTTGCAATTCCCCAGAACCGCCGACAATGTGTTCTTGCTGCAGCGTCAGCATCTGGTCTAACTGCACTCTGCCCTCATCTACTGCTTGGAAAAAAGCAATTAAAATTGGTACTTTAATCGTACTCGCCGCTGCAAAAGTAACATCACCGTTAAAATTTAGATAACTGCCCGTATCCAGATCGACGAGAAATATTCCTGCTGTCAAATTAGGATTTTCGGTTGCCAAAATTTGAATTGGTGTTTTGAGGGCTGATATTTCTCGATCTAGTTGCAAGGCTTCTGTGGCTGCAGGTGTGGCGGGGGCGCTCGGGGTCTTGTTTTCTCCAGCAGCGATGCTTTGTTCTTGCGCGACTACGGTCGATCGATTCCAAGCATTCGCAACTGATAGCACCGTTCCGGAAATCACTGCGATTCCGACTCCCAAAATCAGCAGCCGAGTCGCGTACACTAGCGGTGGCGCGCTCTGAGGTGCGGGTTTTTTGCCCTGTTTTTTACTCGGTTTTTTGTCCGGTTTTTTGTCTGCTTGGGGACTCGGTTTGGGAACGGGTTGCGTTTTGATATTTGAAGGTTTTTCAGCGTCCCGATCGCGAAGTGAGGGCGAACTCAGGCGACTTCTAGGACGGGGTGCAGGGGTAATTGGCAACTCCGATCCCGATAGCTTCGTTTCGCGCCCCAGAGTTGTGGAACTCGGCTCTGGACTGGCGGTTTCTTGGTTCGATCGCGGATCGAACAAATCGACTTGACCGAGTTTGGTGTTGCGCCAGTTGCGATCGCTCGATCGGGGTAGTTTCCGGACGTTCGGGTTTCTGCGACTAATTGCTGACTTGGGATTCGATAAAAAGTCTTCAGAATCAATGGGTGGGGGAGGAACAGCGTCCGCAGCGGCTCTAATTCTGGTGCGATTTGGGGATTTCGGGGGTAAAGCCGAAGGTACTTCTCGATCTCGAATTTCCGAATTTGGGCGCGGTAATTCGGGAGGGCGACGGCGATCCGAGTTTCCCGACTGACTGGGTTTACCAGAAGGCGGCGACGGAGAGCCGGACTTGGAAGAGGATATCGCTGAGAATACGGATCGCTTGGGAAATCTCTCTGCCACGCTTGACTCCTTTAGCACTATAGACTGCAAATTTAAGATTTTGTGGTTGCTAGCTAGCTTGGTTTTTCGGTTTCGCTCGGAATATCCGGCAACGCCCCATCCACAGTATCAGAAACAGGCGCGATCGAGCGTAATTCGATCGCCCATTCTACTTGGCGGAGGATGCCTCGCAACATGGCTACTTCGTCAACAGTCGGGTAGGCGCGATTGTACAAGTAGCGAAATTTTTCCATCCGCGATGCTGCTGTATGGGGGTGCAGGTATCCTATTTTTAACAGCAAAGTTTCTAGTTGTCGGTAATATCCTTCTAGATTTTCTAAAGGAGCGCAGGAAAGTTGAGAGTTGAGAGTTGAGAGTTGAGAGTTGGGAATTGGGAATTGGGAATTGGGAATTGTCAATTCTCCCACTCTCCCATTCTCCCCCTCTCCCACTCTCCCCCTCTCCCCCTCTTCCTTCTTGCTTCTTGCTTGATAAATTTCGTAGCAGCAGATGGCGGCGGCTTGGGCGAGGTTGAGGGAATTGTAGGCGTCGCTGGAGGGAATGCGGATCGATCGCTGGGCGTAGTTTAATTCAGCGTTAGTCAATCCGTTGTTTTCGCGACCGAAAATTAGGGCGCTGGGGGCTTCTAACAGCCAAGGTAGGGCGGCTGCGGGTTCTTCTAGCTGTACGGGCAACGACCGATCGACTCCTGTAGTGGCGATCGCTCTGGTACATCCTACCAAAGCTGCCGGTAAAGTCTCGACAACTCGCGCAGTTTCTAAAATTTCGGCGGCGCGTACAGCCATCAGTCGGGCTTCTTCCCCTAAATAATCGCACTGGGGATTTACCAAAACTAATTGGTGCAAATCCATATTTTTCATGATGCGGGCTACAGAACCTACGTTCAAAGGACCTGCCGGTTCGACTAAGACTATTCGGATGTTAGTTAATGCTGTTTCGAGCATTTTTATGGGGGATATTTTTACGCCGGTATGCTATGTATAGCATTTCTGGTGTAGCATGAGGTTTGCTAAGCGATCGGTAATCGGCAATTGGTAATTGTTTGGGATGAATTTTTTTTACCGCAGAGGACGCAGAGGGCGCAGAGAGAGAGCAGAGAGAGAGCAGAGAGAGAGCAGATGTAATTGGCTTAAAAATTGGTTAGGGTATTTTTCTTGTTCTCCTTCCCTCTTCCTTCTTCTCGATCTAGGTTTGAGGTTTGAGGTTTGAGGTTAAAAACTGATTCCCTACCACCTAACACCTACCACCTAACACCTAACACCTACCACCTAACACCTACCACCTAACACCTAACACCTAACACCTAACACCTACCACCTATCTCCTACTTCTTCCTTCTACTTAGTATGATAGACTAAATTTCGGTGTAATTAAAAATCTCAGGTTTTTTGTGAGCAAAAGTCGCGAACCGGTAGAGAGTTTGATTCTCTACCATTTATTTAAGTGGTCGGTTGTCAGCCCCATGCTGCACGTTTACTTTCGGGGTCGCATCTACGGTGCAGAAAATGTGCCTGCCTCGGGACCGCTGGTGGTTGTTAGCAATCATGCCAGCGATTTTGACCCGCCGATTTTGTCGAACTGCATGAGGCGGCCCGTGGCTTTTATGGCAAAGGAAGAGTTATTTAAAGTTCCTATTTTGAAGCAGGCGATCGCGCTTTACGGTGCTTATCCGGTGAAGCGGGAAAGTGCCGATCGCAGTGCTATTCGCTCGGCTCTCAATTCTTTGGAAAATGGCTGGGCGACGGGAGTTTTTCTGCAAGGAACTCGGACGCCTGACGGCAGAATTACTGACCCAAAATTGGGGGCGGCACTGATAGCTGCTAAGGCGAAAGCGCCTCTTTTACCTGTTAGTTTGTGGGGAACTCACGCGATCGCAAATAAAGGTTCGGTGCTGCCGAAACCCGTGCCGCTGACGGTGCGAATTGGCAAGTTAATTGAAGCGCCCGTTTCGTCCGATCGCGCCGAGTTGGAAGCCCTGACTCAAAGATGTGCTGCCGAGATTAATGCCATGCACGATTTGGGGCGCTAATTGAGGCGATCGACAATATCGTGTATTGGCAATTACCAACAGCCTTCAACTAAATTTATCTCTTCCGAAAGAAGCGCAGGCGAGGCAATCTGGTTAAATTGCTGGCAGTAGGATTTTGGCAAAAACCAATTGACAATTTTTGATTGACAATTTTTGATTGACAATTTTTGACTTAAAAGTGACGTATTTAGCAAATGCGCTCGGGCAGGAGTGCATTTTTTTACGGGATAGGTGGCAATTTTACAGTCGGGAGTTACTTGCTGCGATTTGCGCGTAAAATCGCTTTTTCCCCAGCCTCGATCGCTCTTTTGGTTATGTTTTATCTTATATCTAGAGATAGAGGGATGCTACAGAAAAATCTCTAAAATTATTAATATAAATAACTCAAAATAGTTCCCACCAGCACTCATACTTTTAAGTTTGAGCTGAGACTGTTTAAGTAAAGAAGGGAGAAAAAGAAAAATATGGTAACGGGCAATCAGGTGGCAAGCGATCGTACTCGCGCGTTTGGATTGTTTTCTAATCGCGAAGATGCCGAGCAAGCTCTGACAGAACTGAAATCTTCCGGGTTTCCAATGGATAAAGTTTCGGTTGTGGCTAGGGATGCAAGCGAACCTTTAGGAGAGGCTCAAACGACCGATCGAGTGGGCGATAAAAGTGTGAGAACACCAGGCGGAGCAATTGGAGAAACTCTAACAACTGCTTCTTTGGGCACCTTGTTAGTCGGTATGGGAAGTTTAGCTATTCCGGGAATCGGGCCGATAATTGCAGCAGGAACTTTAGGCGCAGCCCTAGTAGCCGGTACAGCAAGCACTGGCGTGGCGGTAGCTGCTTTCGATGGAGTAGTAAAGGCTTTGACTGACTTGGGAATTCCTGAAGAAACAGCTAGAATTTACACCGATCGGGTGATGGCTGGCGATTATTTGGTAGTAGTAGATGGCGCAGGGGAAGATATCAGTCGGGCTCAACAAATTTTCAGCAGTCGCGGCATTAAAAATTGGGGAGTTTTTGGGGAGTTTTGAGTTTTGAGTTTTGAATTGGAGTATTTTATATGTAGGGTGCGCGCTGCGCACCTCAGTTTTTTATTGATTTTTATCGCTCATCTTTTGATGGCTTAGCTGCTGTTATATAATCAACAGCTAAGGGCGAGATTTTTTCGACAACTGCTGCAATAATTTGCCGATCGAACTCCGTCCAAATTCGAGGTCGATCGAAAATACAAGGCTGTAAAATTCCCCAAAGCAAACCATCAGAGCACAAATGAGCGTGAATCAACGCTCGGTGTCCGAAGGATTTTTCCTCAAAATTTTTGCTGACAATTTCAGGATTTGCTGTTTCAACATCCTCAACAAAAATAGAGGGTTCGCATCGCACTGCTGCTGCAAACATCGGGTCTTCATTGGCTAAAGATTCCGGTTCTTTTTTCCACTCTGAATCGCTAACATCGGGATAGTTATAATTGCGGCACCAGCAGTAAGGTACTGTACCAGTTTGAGCGTGCGGGTGGCGGAGGTAGAGAAAGACGCGATCGCACTTTAATACCTCCCCTAAAGCTGGCATCAAAGCGGAAAAAACCGCATCCGCTGTCTTGTTTTTGCTGAAAATATCCTCTAAAAGTTGTGACATAATTCGCTCGATCGTTCGTTATCTTGTTTTCTAGCAGTTCAATTAATATCGTATGTTAATCTATCGAGGCTGGTTTTAGGCGCAGTTTTGAGAAAATCATCCTATCTATTCATGAACTATAAGTTATCGAGTTGCGCCTCTATATTAAGGTAGATTTATTGCGTCAAAGTCGATGAGCTATCCAAGAGAGTTCGACCTCCTGTACCGTTTTGCTAGTTCTTGAAAAAGCCTTTCTTCCATTAAACGATCGATATCCAAGCAGCATAATAAAGCTCCAAATGCAACATCTGATTCTATAAATCCCTTTCGACTGCTGGCAAGATAAGGTTCTATATACCAACAAAGCAGATCGATAAAATCGTGACCTCGGATCTTATTCTTTACGTCTTCTATATTTTTTTGCCGCAGTTCTTGAACTTTGCATATAAAATTAGATCGATCGCTGATTCTGCTATTTTTATTAAGGTATTTTTCAATAAAATTATTTGAATTAAATTCAGCGCGATCGCCCTTCCTTTTCAGGCAACGTTTAAGCGACGATCCAACCAACCACTCCATTCCATATTTGAGTTCGTGGTTAGCCGCTCTTAATAAAAACATCTCTTCCAGAATAGGAGCGAGATTATTAATGATTTTGGTAGAGGTTAGATTATCTGTTCGTAGAGCTAATTTTACAAATTTCTCCAATACGCTGGAGTTAAACAGATACATTTCAATCGATGTGCAGTCAGTAAGTAATAACAAATTTGAGTCAAACTCTGAGCTTCCCAGCAAGTAATCGAAATCTCGATCGGCAATACAAATAACTGAAGGGAGATTTCCTCTGAAGTAATCACCTAGTTTTAAAGCTAAAGCAATAACCCGACCGCGATTGCTATCATTTAGTCCCAGCTCAAAAAGTTCATTAGCAGGTATTTCAACTGTATCGATTTCATAAATTGCATAGTTGTCTATTCCCAATTTGTCTAGAAACCACTGAATTAAAAATTTATCAGTTAATCCCTCAACATATATATCGCATAAACTAGGTTCAAGTTCGTAACGAGCAATTAGTTCCTTAAGTTTGCGTCGCTTTTCGTCTGCCATTACTAATCTCGTTACTTCTATCTTCTAGTTTAACTACATTACTTTTGTACTGTGCCAATAACTCAATGGAATGAGTAGCAATTATAAATTGAACTGGACTGCCTTTTGTACAATCAAGAAGCGCGCGAATCAGTTGGCGCTGCCATTTTATATTCAGAGATATTTCAGGTTCATCAATGATAAATATAGTAGCTTTGTCTCTAGCAGTAATGGTATTGCAAAGCAACAAGAGAAGTTGCTTTTCGCCGGAAGAAAGTGATTCCGAAGGAATTTCTCTACCATCTTTTGTTTTGATTTGCAACCCAGTTCTTACCTCCAATTCCACGTATTTATCATTAAAAAATTTATTAATCGTACTTACAAAAACTGTTAACAAATCTTGCGTATCTTGTAGGGCATCAAGTCTAGCAGAGAGGCTGTCAAGATAAGGTTTCAAAACATGACCGATAATTGGCAGAGTTGCTTCATTGCTTTTTTGAACTGCGGAAATTAGCTTTTGAATATTTAGCGGTGACATCAGTCCAAAATGAGAGAATTTTGTACTTCTATCGGCTTGCGCTTCCAGTTGTTCGATTAGTTGCTGGGGCGATTGAGGAATATCTGCTGATACTACTTCACCGGATCTGATGATTCTGGAAATAATTTCTTCATAAAGGTTATGAACGCTAGCTGAACCCCTATTAGATCCTCTCAGTGCTTGCTCTCGCACCCAGCGTTCAGTGCGAGCGATAGATGTTTTCAAAGCTAAGTCTCGATCGATATTTGCCATTTGAGAAGATATTCTCATTCTCCTTTGCATTTCTGGGTGCAAGCGCTGATTTTCTGAGAAAAGAACTAACTGTTCGTACTCTATTTCTTCCGAATCAAATCTGTCGCTTTTTAGAACCCGATCGTCACCTAATAAAAACACGCTTAGTTGTAGTTCAGACAATCTCTTCAAAAGATTTCTATCTAAACTAGAAATTCCTCGTTCGTCATCTACTTTATACTTAACTCTGGAGGGATTCCTTCCTTTCTCTTGTAGCTCAATCTGAAACGAACCAAGTAAATTTTCCTCTTCGCGAGAAACAATTATCTGAGTTCCACCAGCCAGGGAAACTGCAAACCTCGAAAAAGGTACTTGTGCGATAAACGATCGATGTTCTCTACTTCTAGAGGGAGAAAGCAAGTGAAATAACAGTTGAAGAATAGTTGTTTTTCCCGAACCATTATCACCATATAGAATAAAAATCGAGCTGGCAGTATCCGAACTACTCGTATCTTTAGAAAGAGTATAAGTATACATTCCAAACAGTCGATCGATTTCAATCCGAACGACAGAGAGAGGAGATGATACCGATATAGCCTCAGCTACATTCATAAAGAAAACAATTTACTGTTGTCCTATAATAGCACAAAAGTAATAATTATAGTATTTCTAAGTCAAATAAAGAAGAGTGGGAGAGTGGGAGATAGGGAGAGTGGGAGAATTACCAATTCCTAACTTTCAACTCAAAACTCAAAACTCAAAACTCCCGATCGACTATTTAATCCTAGCTTGACTGAAGTTAGCGCCCGTATAACCGGTAGCCAGCCACAAAATAGATCTCGCCCCGTCACGAATTGCTTTTTGCACGGGTTCGGGTTCTCTACCCGAAGGAACGGCGACAGGTTTAAAAGTAATTCCGCGACTCCCGAGGACAATTTCACCGATAATTCGAGCCCGCCTCATGTGGTCGTCAGAAGTAATTAAATAAATGCTATCAATACCCCGATCGTGCAATTCATCTACTAGGGTAGTAAAGTTGGTCACGGTATCCACAGCCCGGTAGTCCAAATGCACTCGATCGCGATCGATTCCGGCTTCTTCAAACACCCATTCTGCGAACTCCGGATTGGTGCCAGAAGACACCCAAATTGGCAAATTAGGGTGTTCCCGAGCAAATTTTGCTGCAAACACCTCTCGTTCGATCGCCCCGCCCAGAACTAGCAAAGCTTCGGGCTTTTGAAAGGCGATCTTTAGCTGCAGGTAGCTCAACCAAAATACTGCGAAAATGATGACTGCCGCGCGCAAATTGCGGGCAATCCTCAACCGTCTATAATGCCACTTTTTGTTTAAATCTATTCTCAACCACATCTAAACCTATAAAAATTTTTGTAGCTGACCAAAGGAACCATAACAAAACATACCGCAGGTTAAGCCCCCTAACAGGAATTAATTTAATTTTCGATTTTCGACAGGGAGTGACAGAAGGTACAAGCGTTTGCAGCTTGCCTGCCATTGTATTCTGTTTTGAAACAGCATAAAAGTTAAATAGTGGCGATCGGAAAAACATAAAACATCAGAGTCAAACTTGGCGTTGACCCTGATGTTTTGACTATCCTAAATTGTTTAACGGGACTGGCCGGATTTGAACCGGCGACCTAGCGCTTCAGATTTGTGTGAGTTTCCCCACTCTCCGGACTATTCCTTCACCGTAGGCTGAAAGCCGTTAGGTGGCGGCCGTATGTTTAGGAGGTTTTACTGCAGAAGTTTTACAGTATTTATTTCCTAAAGCCAGTCTCTGCACCTTCTCGCCCAAAAATTTTTGTGAAAAATTTGGTCGAGCTTGGCTCAAGATTACCGTATCTGCTGCCAGACTTAGGCTTCCTTGAGTTTGACCGCATTCACTCCTGGAGTTTCCCCGCAGGGTGCCCGATGTTTCAGGAGGCGCTTGCTCTATCCATCTGAGCCACAGCCCCAGTTGCTGAACCGTTTCGATTATAGCAGCTAATGGCGATTTTAGATGCAAAGATTCATGCGCCGCAAGCTGCTAGTTTAGAGGCGATGCGAGCAAAGTTATCTGCTGCGCTGAGTTTGCCGGCACCGTAACAAGCGCGCCGCCGCCAGACTGTGACGGGGAGGTGTCCCGGTGGCGCATTTGGGTTGAAGGAAAGTTCGTCGTAATATTTCCAATTGTCCTTGACCCGCCAGCCGACTCGATCGCACAATTCTGTATAGTTGCCCGCTACACTTTCCCAAATTTGCTGCTGAATGCTCCAGCCGAAACGCCCGTTGCTGTATTGTTGCCAAAGTCGGTCGATCGTGCGCAAGTCGGTGCAAGGTAAACTGTCAATATCAGCAGCAGTCAGCCAGCCTTCTTCTTCTCGCAGCGAAATTTGCAACAATATTTCCCAAGTGTGTTCGTCTGCTTTGCGCCATTTTCCAGTTTCTAACTGTTTTGTCAGTTGTCGGTAATCCATCCCGACTTCCGAAATTGCGGGACTTGAATCGGGCATAGCGCCGATCTTTTCTTCGATTCGTTGTAAAGTATTGGCGATCGATTCTGGGTTCAATTGTTCGAGACGGTATAAAACCCATTCTAATTGAGATTGTAAGTACGATCGCTCGATCGCCCCTTGCTGCAATTGCTCTTGCAATTTATCAAATTTTGTTTCCCAACTTTGTTGGGTGCTGGCAAATTCCCACATTTGCCTCGCCCAATTCAATCTATTTTGTTCTTGTTTTAAATAAGCTTTAGTAACTCGGGAACGCTGCGGATATGGTGTCAAATCCCAGCCGCAAGTCGAGCAAAACTCGACGCTTTCTGCTATGTATTCCGTACAGCAAACCGGACATTCAGGCATAGTTTCCTTTGATATTTTATCGATAATCTAGTGGTAATAGATAATCGGTAATTGGTAATTGAGAATTGATAACAAACAAATTGACAGCCGATCGACTATCGACTCTCAACGATCGATTGATTCGATCGGCTGTCAACTGTCAACTGTCAACTATCAACTCTCAACTATTAACAAGGCAAGCGAACAGTAAACAAAGTTCCTTTGCCCGATTCAGATTTTGCCTCAATTGTACCGCGGTGAGCTTCGACAATTTGGCGGCAGAGATGCAGTCCCAATCCGGTGCTCGATTTTTTGTGAGTTCCGGAGCCAAATCTTTCAAATAACTTGGCTTGTTCTTCTTCAGAAATGCCGGGTCCAGTGTCTTGAATTTCAATAATTACCCAAGCTAGCGGTTGATTTTTTAAACTGCCGGAATTAGGAGAATTAACAGCTTTCATGCGGATGTCGATCGAGCCGCTGTCCGTAAATTTAATCGCATTTCCTACTAAATTAGTCAGCAAGCGGTGCAGTTCCAAACGATCGCCCGGATACTGAGCAATTGCTGCACTATCGGCGTCACTTGTCAAGTCGAAATTTAGGGACAAATCTTTAGCATCGGCTAAAGGACTGAGTTCTTGAATTACTTCCGAAACAAGCTGCTGCAAGTCCACCGCAGCGAAACTTAAAGATTTGCGCCCTGCTTCGTAGCGGTAAACTTCGAGCAGCATATTTACCATAGTTATCAAATTTCGGTTGCTGCGCACCATCGTGCCGAAAGCGTCACGCATGGGCAGCGATATTTCTCCCAAAGCACCTTGCTGCATTAAGGTTAGCATCCGATCGGCCGCTACCAGGGGCGTGCGCAAGTCGTGGGCGAGTCGGGAGACAAAATCTTCGCGTTGGAGGGCGATCGAATTTCGCTCGTCTACACTGTGTTTGAGCCGCAAGAGCGATCGAACCCTAGCCAGCAGTTCGTCCATTTCCACGGGTTTGCGGATGAAATCATCTGCACCCATATCCAAACCTTGAACCACGCTAGCACTGTCGTGGGCAGTAATCAGCAAAATCGGGATAAATGGCAATTCTTTCTTTTGCCGAATCCGCTGCGTGACTTCGTAACCGTCCATTCCCGGCATCATCACGTCTAGGAGTAGCAAATCGGGGGGGGATTTGTCAATCTGACTTAGGGCAGAAAAGCCATTATCTGCACTGCTGATTTCGTAACCTTCTTCTTCCAGAATTGTTTGTACCAACAAAACATTATCTGGAGCATCGTCTACGACTAGAATGCGATCGGCTTTTGTAGCATTCGGAACCGGATAGTTCATTAGAATTGTTGGCCTAGAAATAAATAGTAATTTTTAAGATGAGATTTGAATCATTTTTTCACATTTTCTGATTTGTGAAATCTGTCGCAAGGAAGATCTTAAATGATTTTAGATTTTAGATTGGAAAATTGGAAGATTGGGAAATTGGGAGATTGGGAGAATTACCAATTACCAATTACCAATTACCAATTACCAACTGTCAACTCTCAACTGTCAACTCTCAACTGTCAACTCTCAACTATTTAGAAGTCATGGTATGCACCCCGTCCCAAGCAGGTGGGGGAGGAACTTTCAAATAACCCATCGCTCGATCGATGTGAACTTCTACAGGTCGATCCCCAGGCCTCAACCTCAAAGCTGTTTCAAAACAGCTAATAGCTTTCTCAAAATTTCTAGCAATATAAGCATCTCGACCGTTTCTGTAAAGTTCCAAAAACTTTTCAGTTTGCCCGTCGAGGGGTTCCGAACTAAGTTGCAGCAATTCGTAGATACCGACAGGCTGATTTTTGCCCTTAACTCGCACCCGATCCAACTCTCGCACCCAAATGCGATCGCGGCACAAACTGTAAGTAAACTCGCTCAAAATAATATCGCAGCCGTACTCTTTAGTAAGCTGTTCCAAACGCGAACTCAAATTCACCGCATCGCCAATTACCGTATAATCCATCCGCTTTTGCGAACCGATATTTCCTGAAACTACATCTCCGGAACTGATGCCAATACCGATCCGAAATTGAGCTTCCCCCTGACGGTTTGCGTTAAATTCTTGCAAGCGCCTCCTCATATCCAATGCCGACTGAACGGCCATCCAACCGTGACTTTCGGGAGGATTTAGGGGCAGGGGCGCGCCGAACACCGCCATCAAAGCATCGCCGATAAACTTATCTAAAGTACCTTCACAGTGAAAAACTGCTTCCACCATTGTCTCAAAATACTCGTTTAGCAAAGTCACTACTTCCGATGCTCCCAAATTTTCAGTCAGCGTCGTGTAGCCCCGAATATCGGAGAATAAAATAGTAACTTCCTTGCGTTCGCCCACCATCAAAGCGTCTTCACCTAATTTCATTACTTGTTCCGCTACTTCTGGAGTCATGTAGCGGTACATTGTTGTTTTCATCCGCTTTTCGCGACTGATATCTTCGAGCACTACCAAACCGCCGCGCACTCCGCCTTCGGGATTTAACAGCGGGTTGACAGTTAAATTCAGACTGCGTTCGATGACTTTAATTTGAGATTTGTCGATCGGCAGGGGACAATAAGGGTGAAATTTCATAGCATTGGGTAGCGCGAAGATGGATTGAGCATTAGCCAATTCTGCCGTTGCTACTTCTTCAGTCCAATTAGTGTTTTCGCCCCAAGCATAATATAAATCTGGGTTTTCCCGATCGGGTACAGCCAAAATGCAATTTTCTTCTATTTCTGTGTCTGATGTTGCTGTTGGAGTGGGAAATTTTAACGGTTTTTCCACCAACAATCCCATCGTCAAACTTTGTTCGGGAACGTAAGAACGAGCGGCATTGTGCAGGCTGTCTTCCAGTCGAAATCGCAAATTGTCGATCGGCACTACTTCCCAAACATAGCGATCGACAAGTCTATCTTCCCACAACTGAAGAATGTCCTTACCTTTAGCGTGATTTACCGGACAGCCCAACAGTTCGAGGGCTGCTTCGTTAATCGTCACTATTTTGCCTTGCATATCAGTAGAAATTACTGCATCAGAAAGACTTTGCAGCATATCTTTCTGATACTGTTTTCCACCATGACATCTGAAACAGTTGAGAATTTTGCAGCGCCATTCCCGCTTGAGAATTAAAAGCCCGCAGAAATTCTTCATCAGAATTGGTGAAACTGCCTTGATGCTTGTTAATTAGCTGAGTCACGCCAATCAACTCGCCTTTAGCGTTGTGAACGGGCATACATAGAATATTGCGAGTGCGGTAGCCCGTTTGTTGGTCGGCAGATGGATCGAATCGGGGATCGGTATAGGCGTCGGTAATATTGAGAGTTTGACCTGTAGAAGCGACGTAGCCGGCAATTCCTTTATTCGCGGGAATGCGGAGATCCATCATGGTTTTGCCGTCAGCTTTGGCTATTTTGGTCCACAGTTCGTTAGCTTCTCTGTTGAGCAAAAATAGCGTGCTGCGGTCTGCCTGCATCAAGTCTCTAGCTTGATCCATGACCGATCGCAAAGTGGTTTCCAAGTCAAGGCTTTGACCTAAAGTTGTAGTTGCCCGCAACAGGGCGGCTACTCCTCGCTGGTTGCGGGCGGCGACGTAGAAAGACTGACAGCTTTCGAGAATAATCCCGATCGAATCGGCAAAACTGCGAAACTGCTTTTCATCTTCCTCGTCAAAAGGGACACCGCCAGCTTTATTTAACAGTCGCACCACTGCTAGGGGTTCACCCTCATTCTTGGTGCTAAAAATCGGCATACAGAGGATGGTTTTGGTGCAGTAGTCCGGAGGTTCGTCAACTTCGGGATTGAACAGCGGATGTTCCCGACCTTCAACAACATTAATCGATTCTCCAGTAGTTGCGACGTGACCCAAAATCCCTGCATCCATCGGGAGGCGCACTTCTAAATCTTTTCCCGTAGCCGCATCGACGGTTTTGTGCCAAAGTTGATTTTTTTCGGGGTTAATCAAAAAAATCGTTGTCTTGTCTGCTTGCAGGATCTGACCGATTTTGAGAGTGAAAGCATCTAAAAGTTGCTCTAAGAGAGTTTCGATCGCCTCATTGTTAATTAAGTCGATCGCCCGGATAAATTGCTGAAATTCAGCGGTAATAAAATCCAACAGACAAACTAATTCAGGAACTGGCAGGTTCTTAACGCGGGCGGCCAATGCCCCGAGACGATTGACTTGAGTCAGTGTAGCCAGAACGCTACCAGTATCGGAGAATGTCATGATTAACTGCTTTCTCGGGGGGTAGAATGACCTGCGACTCGAAAGGCTTTGCGCGAGGCCGTACAAACAGTTTGACTTGTTTGCCGTTTGCCGTCACAGCCAACCGCTTTCATGAATCGCGGGCAGAAAATTGATACGTGCAAATTCAGTAGAGCGATCGTAAATTTACGGGAAATTACTTAGGTTGAGCCTAAGAGTATGCCTGCAAAATATACTCGCTCGATCGTTTTTTTATTACCTCGATAGCGATGTTCGTTAGCGAACTATTCGGTCAGTTTAAGCTAAAAGGTACAATTATTAGTATCTGCCAATTAGCGATCGGTGTAAAACAGGCATCCCGATCGTCAGTTACCAATTATACTCTCGATCGAGAATGCCTTGCGGGTTTCACGATCGGCAGTTTAGTGGTGTAACTGTCGTCATTTTAGCTCGATCGGTGGATTGTATCCGAATCGGCCGATCGGCGCGATCGATTTTAGATTTTAGATTGGAGATTGCAGAAAACCATTTAGGGCTGGTGCAATTGCGTGTTATGCAGCCGAAGGCATCGATTTGGCAAATATCACCGATAGATAGTAGTTTCGCAGTTGGTTGGTCGCGGCCGCCCAGCCCCAACGTTCGGCTTCCCGGCGCGCGTTTTGCCGCAGAGTTTCTCGTTCGTCAGGATTTGCAAACAAACGTTGAGTGGCGGCTACAGCCCCTGTTGCATCAGCCGGGTCAAACAAATATCCGTTAACGCCGTCGGTAACGATATCGGGAATGCCACCGCTGGCCGCGGCGACTACGGGCGTCCCCGCAGCCATTGCTTCTAGGAGCACCAAGCCCAGGGTTTCGGTGCGGGAGGGAAAAATGAAGGCATCGGCAGATGCGTAAGCAGAGGCCAATTCTTGCCCCCTGAGATAGCCGACAAAATTGGTGGGGGTGCCGGCAAAATACTGTTCGAGGGTTTGGCGGTGGGGGCCGTCTCCGACGAGGGCGAGGCGGGCTCCGGGGATGGCTTCGAGGACTGGTTTGATGCTTTCGATTTCTTTTTCTGCACCGAGCCGGCCGACATAGAGGAGTAAGGGGCTGTCGGGGTGATTTTGCGACAGGCGTTGGCGCATTTCCCGGCTGGCTAATTCGGGGACAAACATTTCGGTATCGACGCCGCGCTGCCACAAGTCTACTCGATCGATCCCGTGAGTTCTCAATTCCTCGACCATTGCTGTAGAAGTGCACAGATTCAATTCCGCTTGATTGTGAGCTCCTTTTAGCAGTTCCCACAGTAAAGGTTCCAGCATTCCAAAACCGTAGTGATGCAAGTATTTCGGCAAATGGGTGTGATAAGAAGCCAAAATTGGAATGTCGAACTTTTTGCCGTAATAGATGCCTCCCAATCCCAAAATGGCGGGATTGACAACATGAATAATATCCGGTTTAAACTGCTGCAATTCGCGACCGACAGCGGGGCTGGGAAGTGCCATTTTCAGTTCTGGATACATGGGCAAAGGCATACCCTCAACCCCGTAAACTCGCGCGCCTTTATATTCTTTAATGCCGTAATCAGGAGAGAAAACTAAAACTTGTTCGCCCCCGCGCTGCAAGTGGTCTACGGTGTGAATCAGGCGAGTTACAATGCCATCTATTTTCGGCAGAAAGGTTTCAGTGAACAGGGCAATTTTCATAACGAAGGAAGAAGGAAGAAGGAAGAAGGAAGAAGGAAGAAGGAAGAAGGAAGAAGGAAGAAGGAAGAAGTTGTATTGTTGATAGTTGATAGTGCGAGCGTCACCGAAGAGCGAACCTTTAGCAGTGCGAGCGTCCCCGAAGAGCGAACATTAGCCAGCAGTCTAGAATGTTTTAGTTTATTCTTTATATGTTGTTTTGGGGAAATACTGCAATCCCCAATCTTTGACAAATATCTGGGTCAGTGACAGGATTACACTGTTTCGATCGGAGTTAGTAATTGAGC
>JAAUPF010000134.1 GCA_012034575.1 Richelia sp. CSU_2_1
GAAGGGGGGACCGGAAACTCTCAAAGTCCCCCTTTTTAAGGGGGATTTAGGGGGATCTAGACTTAGCTAACAGCGAGAATTTATCGCCAATTCTTATCTCTAATTTCCTAGCGGTGGAATCCTTGCCAAAATGCCTTTTTTCAGAGGTTCTGGGCGTTCTGCCCAAGGCAGCAAACCGTCAGGTTTCGCATAGTATTGACCAGCACATTCGAGTACAGCCTCGGCACTTTCCAACTCATTTGCAGGCAAATCGCCAAACAGATAAGTGTACTTTCCCACAGCCGCAAAAGACACGGCACAAGAGCGGCTGCAAGCGCTCATGCACTCAACTTCTTGAATGTTAAATTTCTCAGAAAACTCCCAATCCTTAGCGAGTTGCGATAAGTTTTCCATGAATTGTTGGCCGCCGCTTTTGCCTTCGCGCTTGCCGTTTTTCCAAATACTCGCGCAACTCGTGCAAACAAATAGACTGTGCTTTTCGCGTGCATTCGCGTTAATTCCATCCATCATCCGTACCTCGCAGATGCGTTCAAAAGTGTGTTAGATATCGGCGGGCATTCTGACTTGAGAGGTCAAGGACTAAAGTCCTTACTACAAACTGATTTATAAACCTCTTTACAGTTGCGGGACAGCGCCGGACTTGCACCGAACTTTCCCCGTTTCCTCTAGCGGCTGTTCCCCGCTAGAACCGATCGCAATTCCCAATCCTATCACACTTGCCGCCTCTTTTCAAAAAAGTTATCTTGGTAAGAGCGATCGCGCGTTCGCAGTACAGACTAAAGTCCGGATCGCCCCGTTCGTAGTAGGGACTTCAGTCCCAACATTTTCTCTTTTTAAGGACTTCAGCCCTTAATACAAACTATATGAATGCTTTACCAGATTTTTCAACCCACGGCTATCAAATTGAAAAAGAACTCGGACACAACAATCTTGGTGGCCGGATTACCTATCTCGCTACAAAAATTAATTCGCAAAAATCCGCTGTCATCAAGCAATTTCAATTCGCGCAATTAGGTGCTACTTGGGCAGAATACTCGGCTTACGAACAGGAAATCGAAGTTCTGAAAAAAATCGCGCACCCCGGAATTCCCCGCTATCTCGATGCTTTTCAAACTGACAGCGGTTTTTGCATGGTTCAGGAATACATCAATGCCGAACCTGCGATCGATCGCACTTTTTCTCCTCCAGATGTCAAAAAAATTGCGATCGCCACTTTGAAAATTTTAGCTGACTTGCAATCTCTAAATCCGCCCGTAATTCACCGCGACATCAAACCGGAAAATTTATTAATCGATGACAACCTCAACGTTTATTTAGTAGACTTCGGTTTTGCCAGAATCGGAGGCGGAAATATTGCGGCTAGCAGCGTCGTCAAAGGTACGATGGGATTCATGCCGCCGGAACAAATGTTTAACCGCGAATTAACCAAAGCTTCGGATCTTTACGGTTTGGGAATCACCCTGATTTGCTTATTAACTGGTACAAAATCTGCGGATGTTGGCAACTTAATTGATGCTAATTATAGCATACATTTTCGGCATTTAGTACCGCCGCTGCAACAAGGTTGGATGAACTGGTTGGAGAGGATGGTAGCGCCGAGAATTCAAGATAGATATCCGTCGGCTGCTGATGCTTTAACTGCATTAGAATCTTTGGATGTCAGCCGCTTGCCGAAAGTGAGAGTTGAGCGCGATCGACTGAAATTCAAGGCTACTGAATATGGCGAAATTCTCACCCGAACTCTTGCTATTAGCAATCCCATTCCCGATACAATTTTAACAGGAAGATGGGAAGTTGCGCCGCATCCGAACGATCCGCCGCACACGCCCTACGACCATGCTTGGATTTCCTTTGAACCGCCCTCATTTGAAGGCAATGAATTGGAATGTCAGATTGCGGTAGATACGAGCAAATTGCTGGCAAGTAAAATTTATCAACGCCAGATTGTACTCCGCGCTAATTCTGAACCAGACACTTATCAAATTGCAATTCAAGTTCAAACTGCCCGCCTTCCCGACGCCAAACCAACACTATCTTTGTCTAAAAATAGACTGTTTTTTATGTTGGTGTTTATTTTCATCGGTTGGCTGTTGGGTTACGAAATAGATCCACTGTTTTTATCGATGTTTTTAATTTCTCCGCTTGTTAATGGATTCATAGCAGCGGAAAAGACCCTTTATGCTGAAGTAAATGGAACTGAAATCAATTGGTTTGGAGCCGTTTCTGGAGCCAGCTTGGGAATTACAGCAATGTCGGTATTAACAATCGCTTTTTCCTCATTTTTTAAAATTGATTTGGGCGATAATTTGAGTAAAATTATCCCTTTATTAGCTTGCTTTATGGCATCAGCTTTAGTTGGTGCTTCTGCCGGTAGTGTTGCCAGTAGTTGGACTTTGACACTCTGGGGACTTGCTGTTTTGGGACTGACTTTCATATCTTGTCTTGCCCTAGGATTAGATTTTGGGATGTCGCAATCTATTTACCTGATTATTCTGATTTTGTTTGCTTCTTTTTGTTGGTTGGTAGTTTATAATTTAGCTAAGCCTGGGATTTCCGATCGCATTAAAAAAGGTTTCTTGAAACAAGATGCCGTGACGCTTGCCTTTCTCACTGCTGGATTTTGCATCAGCTTAGGAACCGCATTGCAACTAATTTTTAAATTGGCAATGAATATAAATTCGGTAGAACTTATGGAACTTTTAATTGTCGGAGGAATTACGATCTCCCCCGTCGCCATTACCGCTATTCCCTTGCTCAATTTGATAGCGTTTAAACGCAACAAAATTATTGCCAACTATCACAAATCTCGATCGAATTTAGTTAAACCGTAGTTATCAGCCAGCAGTCAGGAGATTTTAGATTTTAGATTGTACGATCCGGAGATTGGGATGATTCCCAATTCCTAATTACCAATTCTCAACTGTCCCAGATCGACTTGCAACCGCAGATAAAGGCGGATAAACGCAGATAAATTTCATCAACTGTCCCAGGTCAACTATCAACTTGCAACCGCAGATAAAGGCGGATAAACGCAGATAAACGCAGATAAATTTCATCAACTGAGGGCAGGCACGGGGGCATCGCCCCTACTCCCAAATAACTGTCAACTGTCAACTATCAACTGTCAACTATGAACGCTTTTCCTGACTTTTCTAACTACGGCTATCAAGTAACTCGCGAACTCGGACACAATCGCGCCGGCGGTAGAGTTACCTATCTCGCTACCGAAATTAATACCCAAAAATCCGTCGCCGTCAAACAATTTCAATTCGCCCAAACAGGCGCTAATTGGACTCAATATCAAGCTTGCGAACAAGAAATTCAGATTTTGCGGGAACTGGATCATCCCAGCATTCCCCGCTATTTAGATTCCTTCCAAACTGCATCGGGTTTCTGCATGGTTCAGGAATACAAAAATGCCGATTCTCTCGCAACTTTGCGCCAGCTAACACCGCAGCATACCAAACAAATTGCTATCTCTGTATTAGAAATTCTCAAATACTTGCAAAATCGGGTTCCCCCAGTAATTCACCGAGATTTAAAACCCGAAAATATCTTGGTGGACGATCGCCTCAATGTCAGTCTTGTCGATTTCGGATTTGCTAGAATTGGTGGGGGAGAAGTCGCAGCCAGCAGCGTTGTCAAAGGCACTTTGGGCTTTATGCCGCCCGAACAAATGTTCAACCGCCAGCTAACAGTGGCATCGGATTTATACAGTCTCGGCGCAACGCTAATTTGCTTGTTAATCGGCATCAATTCTACTGAAATTGGCAGCTTGATGGACGAGACAGGGCGGATTAATTTTAAACACCGCTTGCCGCAGCTAACTCCAGAATTTCTTGACTGGCTGCAAAAGATGGTGGAACCTAATTTTAAACACCGCTATCCTGCCGCCGATGCAGCCTTAAATGCTTTGATTCCTCTCGAAGTAGTTCAACAGCGCAACAACTTAAAACCGGTATTGATATCAGTCGGAGTATTAACAGCAGTTGCTGCTATTGTTATCCCGTTTTTTTGGAAATCACCCGCACCTCAAACGGCAGTAAAACCCAAAACAAATTTATCAGAACAAAAGTTGAACCCTCAGACTCAAGTAATGTTAACTGACGAACTACAATCGACAAAACTTAGAGATGTTTGGTCTGTGAAGCAAAACAAAAAAGTCTATTTTGCTGTAAGTGCTACTAACTTGCCAGAAGGAGAATATAGAGGTTATTGTAAGGTGGTCAATTCTCAAGGAAAATTAGCAGCCCAGAGTCAATCTTATTTAAGAACGACGGACGATCGATTAAATACTTGGTGTTGGTACAATTTTAAAAAGGGTGACAAGCCGGGAGATTGGAAGTTTCAATTTTACTTAGACGGTCAACAAGTGGCGCAAAATAGTTTCAAGGTGTCACCTTAACCTAGTTGTTCCGGGCTGGCAGTGAATTTCTTCGCCGTCAAAAGTTGGCGGATTCCAAGTTTCTGCATGACTGGCATTAATTCCATTGCTCTCGCAAATTGCAGCAATAGTTGTTATGCTATTGCTACCCCTTTCTTTAAAAGCAAATACTGCACCAATATAGGTTTTTCCTGTTACCATATCATTAGGTTTGGCAACCGCGATCGCGCTTTCATATTGTGCGGGTTGGCGGTCATTGTGCGAACTTTGAACTGGACCCATTGAGGATGCGATCGTGTAATTATAGTCATTGGCTTGTTCTTTAATTCCCAAACCCAATTTGGCAATGTTATCGCTAAATTGACCATTTTCTAAAAAGTAAGCTTGCTGCCCTCTATTGATGGTAGCAATATATTGTTTGGCTTGTGAAGCGTCCGTACCCCTGTCAATGGAGAGAGTGCCGAGTTTAAAATCGTAAAATGACGCTATGATGCCAGCAATAACCGCACTGTAAATTCCAATCCTCGGCAGCAAACTCGATGCGGGCAATTTCGGTTTTTTACTCGCTTTAGCTGGGCCTGTCGGTAAATTTTTAGCTGTCATCAGAAACTCCTTAAGCTACCAGTTTGTTAGAAGTTTGAATTTTACGGTTTGTAGTGCGGGCTTCAGTCCGCATTTTCATCATAATTAATTCATGGCGATCGCAGATTGTCGAAATTGTTCTTATCTGATAACATAGTTGTGCGGGGCGGGCAATGAATTTCACTGCCGTCAAAAGTTGGTGGAATTAAGTTTACTTCATTGCGATCGCTCTCACAGATTGCAGTCAGAGTTTTTACGATATTTCTACCATCTTCTTTGAAAGTAAATACTGCGCCTATGTAGGATTTTCCGTAACTGTTGTGAGATCGGGCGATCGCGATCGTACTTTCAAATTGTGCTGTTTCCCGTTGATTTTGCAAAGTTTGAACGGGGCCAGTTGATGAGAGGATTTCGTAATGATAATTATTGCTTTGTTTTGCTACACCCAATTTTTCCAGGGAATCGCTAAATCGACCTTGTTCTGTATAGTCAGCTTGCTGCAATTTGTTGATGAGTGCAATCTGCTGTTTTGCTTCTGAGGATTCAGTCGCTTTTGAAAGGGCGATCGAATTTAGTTTAAAATCGTAAAAAGATGCGATCGTGCCAGCCACAAACACGCTGTAAATCGCAATTCTCGGCAACAAACTCGATGCTGGCAATCTGGATTTATTACTTAATTTGACTGCATCTGCTGGCATTTTTTTAATGTCATAAGTTTTATAGTTTGTAGGGTGCGCACTGCGCACCTTACAAGCTACACCGCCCAGATTGTAGGGTGCGCACTGCGCACCTTGCGAATAACTCCTAAGCAGTTTTTAGGGTGCGCACTGCGCACCTTACAGACTCTAAATCAAGCAGTTTCGTGCTGACGCCAAGCCGGATGCCACAACAATTCAGCAGTCGATCGCTTCTCGACCATTTCTTCAGTAATCGTGCAAGTAGTTACATCCTTACGAGAAGGCAACTCGTACATCACATCCAGCATTAACTCTTCTAAAATACTGCGCAGAGCTCTCGCACCGGTTTTGCGGCGGTAGGCTTCTCGCGCGATCGCCCGCAAGGCCTCGCGATCGAATTCCAACTGCACGTTATCCATTTTTAACAGCTTTTGATATTGCTTCACCAAAGCATTTCTCGGTTCAGTCAATATCTGCATCAAAGCTGCTTCATCCAGCGGCGAAATCACCGTTACCACCGGAATCCGGCCGACAAATTCAGGAATTAAACCAAACTTCACTAAATCGTCCGGCTGAACGTGCTGCAACATATCGATCGTCCGCTTATCTTTCGATACTAAAGCAGCACCGTTTTCGGTTTCCAAGGGCTGAATGAAGCCCAAAGATTTTTTGCCCAAACGCTGTTCGACAATTTTTTCCAAGCCGACAAAAGCACCGCCGCAAATAAATAGAATTTTGCTCGTGTCAATTTGAATAAAATCTTGGTAAGGATGTTTCCGACCTCCCTGAGGTGGCACGTTAACTACCGTTCCTTCCAACATTTTCAGCAGCGCTTGCTGCACCCCTTCTCCCGATACATCTCGCGTGATCGAAGTGTTTTCGCTTTTGCGAGCAATTTTGTCAATTTCATCTATATAAACAATGCCGCGCTGCGCCGCTTCGACATCAAAATCAGACATTTGCAGCAGTCGCAGCAAGATATTTTCTACATCGTCGCCGACATAGCCTGCTTCCGTCAGCGTTGTCGCGTCGGCTACTGCAAACGGCACTTCCAGCATCTGCGCCAAACTTTGCGCCAGCAGAGTTTTGCCGCAGCCTGTAGGCCCGACTAGCAGGATGTTAGATTTTTGCAGTTCCACATCGCCGTCGGGGGAAGACTTGTCAGTATCTTGAGCTTGGTCGGCGCTCAACCGCTTGTAGTGGTTGTAAACTGCTACGGAAAGAACTTTTTTAGCCGAATGCTGGCCGATGACGTGGTTGTCTAAATGCTGCTTGATTTCTGTCGGTTTAGGGATTTGGGCCAAAGCGACTTTTGGTTTTCCCCCGCGCCGCGCCCGCGTTCCTTGAGAGTCGCGCGCTTCCGGCCCTGGAAGCTGCTGGCCGATTGTTTTGCTGGAATCAAAAAACTCCTCTTCTAAAATTTCATTGCACAACTCTACGCATTCATCGCAAATATAGACACCTGGCCCAGCTATTAGCTTGCGCACGTACTCCTGCGACTTGCCGCAAAAGGAGCATCTTAGATGGGAGTCATATTTTGACATATCTGCCTCTTTAATTTATGGGTGCGGTGCTGGTTGCGACTGGGGGTGGCAGCCGCAGCGATCGCAGCTATGCTTGAGGAAGATTGTCCGATCGGACTTTCCCGTCAATCTAGCTTTGCGCTCTCTTTCTAACTTAGCACTTCTAGACCCCCCGTCATCGGTCATCAGCCATCTGTTATTAGTTAGCTGTCAGAGGGTAATTGGTAATTGGAATTGGGAATTGGTAATTGGGAATTGGGAATTGGGAATTGGTAATTGGGAATCGCTCAACTGTCAACTCTCAACTGTCAACTGTCAACTCTCAACTAATTACCATTTTTGTACGGTAAAAATTTCCCCGACATAATTATTTTCACTCGATCGCCCTTCGGGTCTGCTTCTTTCTCTACATCCATAGTAAAGTCGATCGCGCTCATGATTCCATCCCCGAATTTTTCGTGAATTACTGCTTTGAGCGGCATTCCATAAACCTGCACGATTTCATAAAATCTATAAATTAGCGGATCGACCGGCACCGCCCCATCCAAACAACCTTTTAACGGAGGTTCTGTCAGCGCTCCCGCTTCAGCAATATCGAGTCCTAAAGCTGATAAAAGTTTCTCTGCTTCCTCCTGGGAAGCTGCGGCTTGCCTGTAAATAACTGCTGCAATCCAAACCTCGTCCCGACCTAAAACTTTTTCCAATTCTGCAAATCCAATTCCTTTGGATTTTTTAGCTGTTAAAAGCTTTTCTGTAATCTCTGAAATTGTCATTTAACACTCCTCGATTCACAACCGTGCAAGCTATGAAATACTTCTCACATTTCGGTCAAAATGTCAATAGGTAGAACGGAAAAATTTTTAAATTGATATAATTCACGTCCGCCCTTGCCACTCGGTTTCGGTGTCAATATAGTAAGAGTCTCAATCCTTTTACGACCAATCACACACTACGAACAAAACTATGGAGATCGACACCAAAGATTATAGCGTCCGGTACGACCGAGCGACCGAAACAGTTACCTGCTGTGGCTCGTTCCGGCTCAGCCAGCCAGAAGAATGGGGGCCGATCGTGGAGTTGCTCAACAGTACGGCAGATGGCGAACCAAAAACGATTACTCTGGACTTGCGAAAATTAGAATTTTTAAACAGTTCGGGAATAAATATTTTATCAAAATTTACGATCAAAGTTCGCCAACAAAAACACACTCAAATAGCAGTCAAAGGGTCGAAGCAGATACCGTGGCAGGGAAAATCCCTCAAAAATTTGCAGCGGCTGATGCCTTCGCTGCATTTAGAATTGGAATAAACGACGACCAAAGGTAAATGGCATCGCCTGCGCGATCGTTTTTTACCGTACAGTTGAAGGCAGAAGTTGAGAGTTGAGAGTTGTTCGGGAGTGTTGAGTTTTGAGTTTTGAGTTTTTAGTTGAGAAGAAGTTTTGAGTTTTGAGTTGAGAGTTGACAGTTTTGGCAATCTCCCAATCTCGCAATCTCTCAATCCCCCAATCTTTCAATCCCCCAATCTAAAATCTAAAATCTAAAATCTAAAATCTCTCTCTGTGATGCGGATCGCGGTTAATCCCTGCTTTCGGTCACAAAGTATAATTTTTTACCAGCATAGAATGCCTTTATGACCTAAACTTGCACCCCGTGCGGGTATTGCGCCGACTAGGAATTGCCCGTCCTACCTCAGCTTCCTGAAGGGAGAGAGGAGGCTCGATCGCGATCGCCAAATTCGGTAATAGTAACTTTAATACCTCCAAGCAGTACCGGACTCTCTCAAAGACAGAAGCAACTGTGCAGTAAGTCAGCAACACAAAAATAGAAGCAAAAAAATTGCGATCGGACAATCTTTTACTTCTTTTATAAAGCATAAAAAATGCTGCCTTTTGCCTCATACCTTCTGGTTTCAAACAGCCCGTACTGCGGAGATACCAATGCTGCCCCGCAGCGTCGTGCAAGTTTTCAGAATTAAAGGAGTGCATCGACATGATTAAACCTTGCAGCAAACCGCTAAAAATTAATCCTTTCACCAGTTATCGCGATCCGGTGACAGGCAAATGGACTGTAGTCAATTCTGCAGTCAATAATGTTGAGAATGCTTGCGAATCGGACTCTAGTTTGCAACAGCCGGTACCAAGTCCACAAGCAAGTCAAACAGAACCTAAACTGCAGGTGCAACCTGAGGTTTTGCCACAGCCAAAACGCCTGTCTTTCTCCTTGTTACATTTTAAAAAAGCCTGCTCGAAAATCTGCTGTAAATGTCCATAGCTAGTAAAGTGCGATCGGGCTAATCTCGTTTCCACAGTTAGCCCCGATCGCGATTTGAGATTGGAGACTGGAAGATATCGCATTCGATGGCATTGGAATTATTAGATACCGAGGACACGGCATTGCCGTGTCCCTACCGCAGGTGGGGATTGTAGGGACACGGCATTGCCGTGTCCCTACTTTCTGGAATGCGCTGTAATTTGACACGAATCGGCGGGCTGCGCGCATCCCGCATCTCGATCGGGCGCGCCCGGAATTGCCAGCGCCAACCCAAGAGGCGATCGAAGTCGATCGCGCTGCCGGCAATAAAAACGGAAACAATATCATTTAATTTTCTGTCGGTACTGGAAGTATCGGCGGAGCGAAAATGAGTATGATTTGAGTAAGTTTAGTTAAGCGGTTTGAAGCTTACCTAGAACTGCATTATTTTTTGATACTGCTATAAATCTTAGCAAAAGCCGAACCGATCGGCGATCGAACTTGCCAAGCAGCGATACAGCAATCTAAAATCTTATAGGTATCATTATCAATTTTAACGGCTAAAATTTAAAATTTAAAATCTAAAATCTAAAATCTAAAATCTAAAATCCCATGCTTGCCCGCTTATTGCACTTTTTTTGGCATTTCTTTTGGCTCGATCGACCAATTCGCCAGCGGGGAACAGTCATCGTTGCTATCCCCGTAATTTGTCTGTTTGTATCGCTGATAGCAATCGCATCGCTGCGCGATCGGGCAATACAGGTAAGAAGGCGCATCGACAGCAATAAGGAAATACTTCAAGAAACTAATCGCTTGTTAAAAACAGTGGTGGATGCCGAAACGGCAATTCGGGGTTACGGCTTGACGAAGCAGCGCGAATTTCTCGCGCCCTATTGGGAAGCAAAGAAGAGTTTGCCTTCTTTGCTGGTGAGAATTCAAAATCTGGTCGCACAAAATCAGTTCCAAACTCAACAATTTGCTGCGATCGCACAAAGAACCGAACAGCAAATTGATTTCTTGCAAAATACCCTGAACAAACTCGACAATTCCGCAGTAAAACTGTCGCCGTCGCAAGTCGGGGAAGTATTTGCTAGAAGCAAATTCAAGATGGACGCGCTGCGTCAAACAATTGATGTGTTTGCAGCCGCTGGCGAAGCATCGCAGAAATCTGGCGATCGGCAAATACAACAACTCATAGATATAATTAATTTAGTGCAAGTGGCTGGCTTATTTGTCGGTTTTTTAGGCGCGGCTGCTTCTTGGTATTTATTTGACAGTTTAGAAAAAGAATTGAAAAATCGGGAAACAAGTTTGCAAGAAAGTAAAACTCGCATTCAAGCTGTGGTAGACAATGCGGCGGACGGGATTATTACTTTAGATGAAGTGGGAAATATTCAGTCTTTCAATAATGCAGCAGAGCAGATTTTTGGGTGGAAAGCAGAGCAAATAATCGGTTCTAACCTGCGGCGGCTGATAGCTAAACCTCGGACAGATAACAGCACTGGAGATTATTCGATCGAATATTTTTGGCTGAATCCCCAGGCGAAGCTCAACATTTACCAGCAAGAAACAGTCGGAGTCCGCAGTGACGGCGGGCGCGAAATTTCCCATAGAGTTGGCTGTCAGCGAAATGCGGCTGGCAAATCAGCGGTTGTTTATCGGTATTTTTCGCGATATTTCTGGTCGAAAACTAGCAGAGGAAACGCTGCGCAAGCAAGCGCAAATGCTCGATTTAGCAACAGATACGATCGCCGTACTGGACTTGAACGGTACAATTTCTTACTGGAATTTGGGCGCAAAAAAGCTCTACGGCTGGCGGAAGCAGGAAGCGATCGGCAAAAACATTCACATACTTTTGAAAACTGAGTTTCCCCAACCTTTAGATGTAATTCAAGCAGCATTTCTTGAGTCAGGAAATTGGCAAGGAGAATTAGTGCGGACCAAGCAAAACGGCACGAAAATAACAGTAGCCAGCCGGTGGACTTTGCAGCGAGACGAAGGGGGCGAACCTGCGGCAATTTTGGAAATCGGTAACGATATCAGCGATCGCAAGCGATCGGAAATTGCCCTCGCCCAAAGCGCGCGGCGGTTTCGCGATACTTTTGAACAAGCGGCAGTTGGCATGGCCCAAGCGAATGTAGAAGGCAAGTTGCTGTTAGTCAATCAAAAACTTTGCGAAATTTTGGGCTACAGCCGTCAAGAATTGCTCGAAAAAAGATTTCAGGAGATTACTTTTCCGGAAGATTTGGATGGTGAACTCGCATCCATCCGTCAGTTGCTAGCAGGAGAAATCGAAAATTATGCCCTCGAAAAACGCTACGTTCGCAAAGATGGGGAGTTAGTTTGGGCAAATTTGACGGTTTCGCTGCTGCAAGAACATAATGGCAGTCAATGTTTTATGGGGGTTGTAGAAGATATTAGGGAACGCAAACAAGCTGAGGAAGCTTTGCGCTTGCGGGCTGAAGAATTGAGTTTGACGGCGAGGAGGCTGCGTCAAACTACTAATATTTTGCAAAAGCGGAATCAAGAATTAGATCAATTTGCTTATGTAGTTTCTCACGATTTGAAAGCGCCGCTGCGGGCGATCGCCAATCTCAGCAGTTGGATAGAAGAAGACCTCAGCGATGCGATGACGGAGGATACCTCGCACCAAATGAATTTGCTGCGGGGGCGAGTTCACAGAATGGAAGCTTTGATTGAGGGACTGCTGCAATATTCCCGCGTGGGACGGATTCAAGTAGCTTCGGAAACGGTGCAAGTTGAGAAATTGCTAGCAGAAATTATTGATTCTTTAGCGCCGCCACCTGGGTTTTCGGTGGAATTTTCATCGGGGATGCCAACTTTTGTCACGGAAAGATTGCCCCTGCAGCAGGTTTTTGCTAATTTAATTAGTAATGCTATCAAACACAATCGGAGAGGGTGGGGTAATGTGGAAATATCGGTTAAAGAGTTGGATGATTTTTATGAGTTTGCGGTAGCGGATGACGGGCCGGGTATTGCACCTCAGTATCACGAAAAGGTGTTTGCGATTTTTCAAACTTTGGAAGCGCGCGATAAAGTGGAAAATACTGGCATCGGTTTGTCGCTGGTTAAGAAGATTGTGGAAGGTCAAGGGGGAAATATTTCTTTGGAATCTGCGGAAGGTAACGGGGCAACTTTTCGCTTTACTTGGCCGAAGCAAATTATTAAGTAGTTGACAGTTGACAGTTGACAGTTGATAGTTGACAGTTGACAGTTGACAGTTGACAGTTGACTGTTGGGAATTCTCTCACTCTCTCACTCTATCCCTCTTCCTTCTTCCTTCTTCCCTCTTCCCTCTTCCCTCTTCCTTCTTCCTTCTTCCTTCTTCCTTCATTAACTTGGATCGCAGCGGATTTCGATGATGAATCCGTCAGGATCGTAGAAGTAAATGCCGCGTCCTGTAGCGCGGGTGACGGGGCCGGAGTCGATCGCAATTTGGTTTGACTTTAGCACTTCGAGGGCGCGATCGAACAATTCCGGATCGATATCAAATGCTAAATGATTGGCGCGGGTAAAAGCTTTTTCTGGATCGGGATCTGGCGGTTCTAAATCTGGCTGCCAAAATAAGTCTAAAACTGTGCCGTCTGGAGTGATGAAATTGGCGACTTTTCCGGCTGCAACTAAGTCTTTTAAAGTTGCGGGAATTTCCGTTCCTGTGAGTTCGTGCAACCCGAGAATTGTTCCGTAAAAGTGTCGCGAAGCTTGCATATCGCGCACGTTTAATGCAATGTGGTGGACGCGGCGCAAATTCCCTGGGGCGAGGTTTATTTTGATGGTGTTTTCCGTTATTTGCATCGCTTTAAACAGTTGATAGTTGATAGTTAATAGTCGAGCGAACTGTAGGGGCGAAGCATTCGGGCGACAATTCCCGCTATAAATTACAAACTTGTATCCGAATGCAACGCCTGTGCCCCACGCAACCGATACCAAAACATTAAAACAGTCGATTTTTTACTTTTCTTTGGGAAATGATGCTATACCTGAAAATAACATTACTAAACCGCCTCCCAAAATTACGATCGCCAGTAAACCTACTATTAAATCTAATCCTTGTGTATTTTCCACTAAATACTTCTCCTATTTTCAATTTTGGTTATTCGCGCTATCTGTTGCGGTGGAAATTTTAGAATCAAGGGAAAGAATACAAGACTTGTACAAAAAGATTTTTTTCTTTTCTGCTTTCTTCTGCATTCTTCCCCTTTTCCTCTTTCTGAAGTCAACTGTCAACTTGCAACCGCAGATGCAAGGCAGATCAACGCAGATCAACGCAGATTTATTTCATCAACTGTCAACTGTCAACTATCAACTGTCAACTGTCAACGATCGACTCTTCTTACTTAGCCAATTCTCGTTCGATCGCGCTAATTAATTCCGGCGAATCCGGCCCTACAGCGCTGCGGAATCGAGCAACTACTTCACCTTGTTTGCTAACTAAGAATTTCTCAAAATTCCAAGAAACATCGCCCTTAGGATCGATCGCACTTGTCAGTTTAGCGTACAGCGGATGTTGCTGGCTGCCTTTAGCGTGTACTTTGTCAAATAATTCAAAGCTGACGCCGTATTTTCTCGTGCAGAAATCGACGATTTCCGAATTGCTACCGGGCTCTTGAGCTCCAAAGTCGTTGCAGGGAAATCCTAAAACTCGCAATCCCGCGTCGCTGTACTTTTGGCTCAATTCTTCGAGTCCTTTGTATTGAGGCGTATAGCCGCAGTAGGATGCTACGTTGACAATCAAGAGTACCTTACCAGCGTACTCTCCTAGTTGTTTTTCTGCTCCTGCGATCGTTTTTACTGGAATGTCGGAGATGGTGCTGGTCATTGTTTAAATAATTTTACAATTTTCCAACACAATTTTACCGCAATAGCGATCGCGGTGCAATAGTTCATGCAATACTTCAGCTCTTTTGCGATCGATTTCCTCCGCAACGCTAAAGCCTGCGATCGCGTTTGTAGTGAGGAGTAAAGTCCTGTAGGGTTCGCACTGCGCACCTTACTATCGATCGCAGTGCAATATATTTCACTTCATAGTGGATCGATCGACTTTTTGCTTGAGTCGCGGTTTACTTATCAGCACAATCGTCAATCCATGTTTGGTAAGTTTCTTGAAGTTGCTTATCTTCTAAAACCAGTTCGATGCGAATTTTAGCGCAGCCGTGGCGCGGTTGGGCGGCGATCGAACTTAACATTTTGCTGGCTTTTGTCACTGAAGTAAATTCGGCGCTGACTTTCGGTTCGCCGCGATCGAGCCTTTTTTCGATCGCCTCTATTCCAGTGATTTCTCCCTCGCCCAAATCTATTTCAGCAAGCACTTTCGGATCTTCGCCGATTTGTTCTACAATCAGTTTTTCTCGGTGGAGTGGAACTTCTACTATCCGAGTTTCGATTTCTTTGCGGACGATTACTTCGCCGACTTTGCGCTTGCTGCGATCGATCACCAGCCGTTCTTCTAAGAGGCGAATTACTTCTCGATCGACAATATCTAATTCTCCCTCAGCTTCGCGGAGATCCCGATTTTCCATCTGCTCCTCGCTGTCTGTTAGATTTGACATAACTTTTGATTTATTAGTGGATGGGCTGCGATCGACTGGAATCTGGGGTTCTGGAGCAATATCTACATTATTTGGAGCGCGGTTGACCGACCTGGACGGCAGCATTTCAATTTGCTCCGAGCTGAGAGTTACAAGCAGCGCTCTTTGATGGTAGTCAACTTTTTTTAACAGTTTAATACTTAATATAAAAATGCGGGTATCCGAGCTATCTTTGGCTGCTACAACAAAATTTAGCTCGCCTTGGGCATCGAAATAAACATCTCTTACTTGACCGACTAAGTTGCCTTCGCTGTCTTTGACTGTAAAAGTTTTTAATTTAGCTCTAACTTTTTCGGGTACGAGATTGGGACGGGTAGGAGATTTTGCAGCTTCTACTTTTTGCATTGATGCTTTGGCGTTCATTTTTCAAAAAAGTTTTGTAATTGAATATATTCGATCTGCGCACCCTACATAAATAGGTTTTACATCCATTTATTTGACGCACTGCTGATGGTCGTAAGGTGCGCAGTGCGCACCCTACATAAATAGGTTTTACATCCGATCGAATTAGATATTTTTATCTACTACCGGAGTTCCGTCAGTCTTAATATCTAATTCTTCGCGGCGCAAAGTTTCTTCAGCTTCTACCGTATCGCGTACAACTTCTTTTCTGACGTTGACTTCTTCGCGCACGTAAGCTTCCTTATGAATGTCGGCTGTTTCTTCGTAAACTTCCATGCGCGCAACTTCACCGGATTGGAAGTCAGCTTCGCCGACTGAAACTACTCGCCCCGCTTCGGCTGGCGTCACTCTTTCGATGACAACTCGTTCTTTTTCAATCGGTACAGCAGCACGGGCGGTTTCGGTTTCAACGCGCTTCCCAACAGCTACTTCGCCTGTTTTTTGGCGGTTTTTATTGGCAATCAAGCGTTCTTCATACAGCTTGAGAGTTTGGTGGTTCTGTTCGTTGGTTTCGTACAGTGGTTTGTCCATATCGTAGCTGTAATTGCTGCGATCGTAACTTGCCGGAGCAGACATTGCAGGAGAAGTGTTTTGACTGCGATAAACGCCTCTTACTCGTTCTTCGCTGTCGTAATCTATCGGTTCCAATTCGTTGTAAGCAGGTAATTGTTCTGCTTGGGCTTTGCTGCGCAAACCTGTAGCGTAAACGCGGTGAGCTCCGTAGTCGAACCGAGCAGAACCGATCGGCAGCAATACTTTTTGCCAAAAATCCAGATCCCGGTGTCAACTACTAGATAGCGAAAACGACCGGTCTCGTCAACTAAAGCATCGTAAACGCTGCCTACTTTTTCATCAGAATCGCCGGCATAAACATCAAATCCTTTGATGTCGTCTCCAGCAAAAATCTCTTCTCTATAGTTTGGATAAAATTCTTCCAGTTTTTGCAATGCCATGTTTTTTCCCTCGTTGCTCTACATGAATTAATCCTATAAAGTTTGGGGTTATTTACCCTCTTCCAAAAGTCTGAAGTGTAGATTTTAGGAGGTTTAATACTATAGGAATAGTGCGGGACTACCTGACCGCGCTCAGCTATCTATTTAAATAGTTGACAGTTGACAGGTTGATGTACAATACCAAATCTGGGTTTAGGAACCCCGTTATTCTCAGCCCGAGCATCCCCGCTCGGGAGCGCGTAGGCCGACTTTGTTTGTCGAGAAGCGATTTCAATCGCCGAGTGATATAGGGGATATCTTACCCGGATTTGGTATAAGCAATCTTCCCTCTTCCCTCTTCCCTCTTCCCTCTTCATTCCTTTTAAAAACCCCTCGCCATGTTAGAGAGGGGTTGCTAAGTCAACTAATCATTGAGAAATTAGCTCAAAGCCGATCGAACATATTTCTAATAGTTTCTATCCTTTTGCGGTTGACTCCTAAATCGGATTCTCCCAATCGCGACGCCGATCGCGCGTGAATGACGTTGGCTTTTTCATCTAACAAAAATTCCACATCATCAACGAATCCCATCAAGCGGCTGCTAAACTCGGCGTAGATGTAATTGTCCGTTGCGGTAATTATCTTGGTTTTTGGTAAAGATTCGATCGCACTTTTGAGATTTGCCATCGCAATTGCGGGTGCGGAATTGTAGGCTAAAGGCTCAATTTTGTGTGCGGCATCTTGGCTGAAGCTGCTGACGCAATTGGGCGAATTCGGACAGGGTGCGAGTTGTCCCGACTCAGCGCCGAGATTGGTTGGTTTTTTTCCTGCAAACATGGTTTTTTCTCCGGGAATTACGAGAAAAGCTGCGATCGATAGTGCTGCTATTGCTAGCAATGACATTAAAATTACTAGCACTCTTTGAAATGCTTTCGGCGATTTGGTCTCTACTGTTTGCAAAGTCTCTACCCCAATCAACTAGAAATCTGTTATAATTTTAATATGAATGTGGTATGAATATGAGTGACGGCAGTCAAGAAATTTTAGAAGTTAACCAAGGATTTTACCGCGCTTTCGAGAAAAAGACATCGCAGCGATGAGCGCTATTTGGTCGCAGGGAATTAGCACTGTTTGCATTCATCCAGGACGCAGCGCGCTGCGCGGGCCCCAAGCAATTCGCAATTCTTGGGAGCAAATATTTAAATATACCAATTATATTGAGATTGACATTGAAGTTATTTCTAGTGAGGTTAGTGGCGATCTCGGCTATGTAGTTTTGGTGGAGAATTTGCTGCAAGTTAGCAGCGGTAGGAGAATTCAAGCGCAGTCGATCGCCACTAATATTTTTGAACGGATGGGTAATACTTGGTATCTAGTATCGCATCACGGCAGTCCGGTAATGAATTAATTGCAATATCTTTGGTAATTGGTAATTGGTAATTGAGCGTAAGGTGCGCAATGCGTACCCTACTATTTAGAGTAAAATTCGCAGTAATACCAAATCCAGATTTCTTACCGCCGTTATTTTCACAAGGACGCGTAGGCGGACTTTGTTCGACCAGAAGCGGTTTTAACCGCCGATTCATAACAGGGATATCTACCCTCCGCTTCGCTTCGCCCGGATTTGGTATAAGGTGCGCAGTGCGCACCCTACAACTGATAGGAACACCAATCACTCCAGCTACCTGCATAAAGTTTAGCATTGGGAATTCCGGCTATTTCTAAAGATAGTAAATTCACGCAAGCTGTCACTCCAGAACCGCAATAAACAACGATCTCTTTGGCGTTTTCTAATTCTTGCCACCGCTGTTTTTGTTCCCAGTTCGATCGCACTTTTCCCCCGGCATCTGTCACCTCTTGCCAAGGGTAATTGACAGCACCCGGAATGTGGCCTGCAATCGGGTCGATCGGCTCTTTAAGGCCGAGATACCGCTCTTTTTCTCGCGAATCAACTAAAACTGTATCCGGCAAGTCTTTGCGACTTTTCACAGTTGCAATATCTACCAACCAATCGCTTTGCAATTCCGGTACGAATTTACCCTCACGCCGATCGGACACAGTATTTACCACCGGATATCCTGCTGATTTCCAGGCGCTAAAACCGCCGTCTAATAAAGCTATTTTGTCGTGTCCCGCATACCGCAACAGCCACCACAATCTAGCAGCAAAAGCCAGTCGCGAATCGTCATAAGCTACCACTAAAGTCGATCGTGAATTGATGCCGATCGCGCTGAATTTTTCGGCTAATTCTGCCATATTTGGTAGCGGGTGTCTGCCTCCATGTTTGCCGACTTGGCTGGAAAGATCGCGATTTAAATCTAAATAAAATGCTCCCGGAATGTGACTTTCTCGATACTGATTTTGCCCTAACTCTGGATCTGCGAGGGAAAATCGGCAGTCAATTATTACTAGGTCAGGGTTGTCTTGATTAGCAACCAACCATTCAGGAGAAACGATAAATTTGGTGTCAGTCATAAGAGAAGGAAGAAGGAAGAAGGAAGAAGGAAGAAGGAAGAAGGATGAGGGAAGAGGGAAGAAGGAAGAAGGAAGAAGGAAGAAGGATGAGGGAAGAAAGATGAGGGAAGAAGGAAGAAGGAAGAAGGAAGAAGGAAGAAGGATGAGGGAAGAAGGATGAGGGAAGAGGGAAAAAGAAGGATGAATAACTGATAGCTGTCAACTATCAACTGTCAACTATCAACTATCAACTATTTTCCACCGGATGCTTTGACTTCTGTCCAAGCGCGATCGTACAGTGATGTTGCTGTTCCGACATCTTGCAAGAACTTCATTTTAGCAAACACTTCGGCGGGCGGGTAAATTTGAGGGTTTTTAAAGTCTTTGGGGTCGATTAAACCTTTGTCAATTGCTGCTTTGTTGGGCGATCCGAAGTGGATAAAGTTGGATATTTGCGCCCCTATTTCTGGCTGCAAAACGAAGTTAATAAATTTTTCGGCTAATTCTTTGTGAGGTGCACCTTTGGGAATTGCCATGTTGTCAGTAAAAAGGATGCTTCCTTCTTTGGGAATAGCGTAGCGGAGATCGGGATTTTCTTTCATTACCTGAAAGATATCGCCACTCCATTCTAATGTCAAATTGACTTCTCCTCGATCGAGCAAGTCTTGACCGGTATCGGGAACAAAAGCTGCGATGATGCTTTTGTTTTTAACTAGCAAATCTCGGGCTTTGT
>JAAUPF010000360.1 GCA_012034575.1 Richelia sp. CSU_2_1
GGGGAAACACGCGATCGAAGCCACTCGCTTAACTGTAATTTGCGCTCAGGAGGGCGATCGGCAAGTGATTCGGGTGGCCGATAATGGTAGGAGCGAACTGTCTGACGCAGAAGCGCTTAGTTCTGCTGAAACGAACCGAGAAAGGGAAACGAATGAAGAGCTAAACTTTCAAATTCAACATTCAGGAATGGGAACGCAGTTAGCAAAGAACTTAGCCAAACAATTAGGTGGCACCTTTCGGCGCTACCCGAACAAACCGAGGGGGATTGTGTGCGAGTTAACCTGGCCAGCCAAGCGACGGTGGTTCTGGTGATTGGTTGGGTTCAACCTTTTCAATCCCCTTGCGGGGAAAAGTGAATTGCGACTCAATTCGCGAGGCAAAAAAAATGAAAGCAAGTCGCGATCGTTGCTAACAAGTTAAAAAGAAGTAGATTTTGTCAATACCTCTTTAGATAGAAAGAAGGTGGCTGATAATGAGAATTATCAAACAGGGGAAGGGTGGCAGAGGTAGCCTTTGGCTACCTCTGCCACCCCAGATGATTATCATTACCAAAGAGCGGCTCGATCGTCCCAATGAGATTATTCCTCATCTTGAGGCTCGCCGATCGCGCGCTGGAGAGCATTGCGAATGTGGAGAATCCTCACCGTCGGTGCCGGTCGATCGTCAAGAATCGTGAAGAGTATGCGGTATGTAGTTTTCCCGCTGCCATAAAGAAGCTGGCGGATCTCCAGGGTGAAGAATGCGTTTTCGCGGGCTAGAGAACAGCGGCGGGGCATTTCTTGGAGCGAGGAAATGGCTGCGATTAGACCTTGATACCACGCCTGAGCGCGTTCGGGAGTAGTGAATCGAGCAAAGTTTACAAAGGCGGCATCAGCTTCAGCTTCAGCTTGGCTGGAAAAGTCAATGCGATAGGTCATGCTTCCAAGGAAAGACCGTATTTTCGGTTCTGTTCGGCGACGAATTCTTCCAAGCTGGAAAATCGACCTCGATCGAAATCGTCAAGTCCGCGTTGAATGCCTTCCAACGCTTCAAAGAAATCGCTTTCATCAAAGCTGAGTCCGAAAGCGAGGACGGCAAGAGCAATACTGGCTATATCCTGCCCTGTATTCTCGGCGCGCTGGCGCAGAAGTGCTTCTATTTTGGGCGGTAAGGTAATCGTTAGGGGCATAAAAATTTTGTGGAAAGCTAACTTTATTGTGGCATGGGTTTGCAGGGGCGGGGCGTTCCAAGTTCCTGAAGCCGTTGATTCTAGCACCTTCTTCCCCTGACCCCCGTCTCCAATGAAATGCTTTGCACCTTCCCGCAAACAAAACTTGCGGGCAGTCCTATATTATATTTTCCTATTGCCAATTAAAGTAGAGGATAGTTACAGAGAGGACTCAGATGATGACTCACGGATTGAAGCGTCGAACCATTTACTCTGCGGGAATTGCGAGTTTAATCCTGAGTGTTTCGCTCTGGATTCCTCCTGTAGCACTGGCAAAATATACTCCTCCTAAAAAGCCTTCTGCGCCGAAAGATACGGTCCCGAATACCACTCGCAACGGCACTTGCGAAGCTAATTCATCGGCAAGATTGACTGCCTTAGTGCCGTTCAGCCATGTGGGAGAGACGATTTCTGGGCATCCGACATTTACGTGGTTTGTACCCGATCGCACTTCTCGTCCCTTGCAATTTCGGTTGTTTAGTCGATCGGGACAAATGCTCTACAAGACCGAGATGCAGAGTCAGCCAGGAATTATGTCGGTTGCTTTGCCCTCAAATCTGCCCCAACTGTCGATCGGGCAATCCTATCAGTGGCAAGTGGTTTTGGTGTGCGATCGCAATGTTCCTTCGAGGAATGTGGTGGCGACGGCAGAAATTCAAGTAGTCGAGGCTGCTGCGCCGTTGCAGGCTCAACTTGCAGCCGCGCAAACTCCCCAACAGCGGATCGACTTGTATGCCCGGGCCGGGCTGTGGTATGACGCGATCGCCGAAGCGCGCAAAGTTTCTGAAACTGCTCAAAACCAAACGCCCGTGCTGGAACTGTTAGATGCTCTCGCCGGTTCGGAAGCCGAACCTTTGAAAGATTGGAGCGATCGATTGAAGCAAATAAGGGCGATCGAACAACAGCGCCAACTTCCTCAAGCAAAACCCTAAAATTAGATGAAATCTTTATCGTTACAACTACTTAGATCGAGCGATCGAAAAGTGCGATCGGGCTTCCTTTTCCCCCTCGCTTTTTGCCTGTTGTCTGTTGGCTTTTACATTCCTCCCCATTTCTCACTCCCGGCTAGTGCTCAGGCGATCGATCCTCCTCAAGCAGAGGGCAATCGGCTCATACAGCAGGGGATTCAACAGTATGAGACAGGTCAATTGCCAGCAGCGATGGATTCCTGGCAACAGGCACTGCAAATTTATCGCGCCCTCAAAAACCGCCAAGGGGAGGGTAATGCACTGGGCATTTTGGGAGCCGCTTACAACTCTCTGGGCAACTATGTCAAAGCCATTGAGTATTCACAGCAGAGTTTAGCCATCGCCCGCGAAATTAAAGATCACCATAATGAAGGTTTTGCACTGAGCGATTTGGGAACCGCTTACCTCTATCTGGGCAACTATGCCAAAGCCATTGAGTATTCACAGCAGAGTTTAGCCATCGCCCGCACAATTAAAGACCGCAAAGGGGAGGGTAATGCACTGGGCATTTTGGGAGTTGCTTACCAGTTGCTGGGCAACTATGCCAAAGTCATTGAGTATTCACAGCAGAGTTTAACCATCGCCCGCGAAATTCAAGACCGCCAAAGTGAAATGAAGGCACTGGGCAATTTGGGAGGTGCTTACTTCGATCTGAGCAACTATGCCAAAGCCATTGAGTATTTTCAGCAGAGTTTAACCATCGCCCGCGAAATTAAAAACCGCTTTGAGGAAGGTTTTGCACTGAGCAATTTGGGAGCTGCTTACCGATCTCTGGGCAACTATGCCAAAGCGATTGAGTATGCACAGCAACATTTAGCCATCGCCCGCGAAATTAAAGAACGCCAAAGTGAAGGTGCAGCACTGGGCAATTTGGGACACGCTTACCTCTCTCTGGGCCGACTATGCCAAGCCATTGAGTACTATACAGCAGAGTTTAGTCATCGCCGCGAAATAAAAGACCGCCAAAATGAAATGAAGTCACTGGGCAATTTGGGAGTCGCTTACCGAGTTTCTGAACAACTACGCCAAAGCCATTGAG
>JAAUPF010000135.1 GCA_012034575.1 Richelia sp. CSU_2_1
GAAGAAGGAAGAAGGAAGAAGGAAGAAGGAGGAAGGAAGAAGGAAGAAGGAAGAAGGAGGAAAACTACTCAAGTAAGCTTATCGAGGGTATGAGTAGCCCGGACTTAGTAAGTAAGTCCACCTAATTAAATCTAAGATCCGGAGTGCTAAAAAGCTTGATGTACAAGCATTCTTCCTTCCTCTTATCAATCGCTTCTTTCTTGATAATCTTCCGCCGACATCGGGTCTAATTCCCAGCGACTTTCATCTCGATTTTCCAGCATATCTGCGGCGTGTAACATTTCCCCTTCGTCCATTTCTATACCAGCAGCCGCCCCCAGCTCGTCAACAATATCTTGGTCTGGAGTAGGCGTGCTGCCACCGACATCTTGCTCGCCAGTTGCACTCACTTTCTCGGCCGCAGAACCGACATCGCCGCTGTTGAGATTGAGATTGGTTAAGCTGTCTGCCAAACTGCTGTCGTCCAATGTTTCTGCATCTTCGCTAAGTTCCTGTCTATCGATAACTCCAGTTCCGTAGGATTCGGTAATTGCTTGAGGCAATTCTGACGGATTATCGACCGATCCTGTTGCTTTTGCTGCTGTTTTTTTACGCTTGACCACGATATTTTATCCTGTTTTTTGCAAAAATTGAATTAAACATTCAACTTATTTACCTTCGATCTTTTTGTAATTCTTATCGGGGCGATCGGCTTCTATCTAGAGAAATATTTTAAATTTTATACGCTCTTTCATTAGACATACAAAAAGCGATCGCTCCGGAAAATAGCGATCGCTTTTTAGTTTCGAGTAAACTCTTATCCGGGGAAATCAGGAATTACCCATTTAGGCGGGGCGGTTCGTTTTTTTCTCTGCGCTTCCTCAGCTATTTCTAGCATCTTGTCGAGAGAAGTATTTTCAATAAAGTTTGACGTTGCTTCTGCGTATTGCCGCTTCGGGCACTTGTCGCCCAAAACGCATCCGTTGACGCAGGCTACAGCACAATCGACAGTGTTCTCCATTGTAACTTTTTTCCTTTCGCGTTTTTCAAAACTAGCAGGCAGATACTCTGGGTTAATTTCTCCAGACACCGCCCCGTATCTTTATTTTACTTTACAAACTGCCGTCAAAAGTCGATCGGCGCAGCAAAATTGTTATAGAATTGAAGCAACCTACCGAATCTGCCGGCTATGAACGATATTCTGCGGCGCTTAAAACTTTTACCCTGGCGGGAAATGCTGCAAATTTCCGCCCTCAGCAATTTGATAGTTATCGGAATCGAGCTATTTTTAGCGTGGGGTGCTATTAAATCTCCTGCTGTAGGCAATGCTTTGGGGCTACTCTTCCGCTCTCCCCTGCACGTATTTATACCTTGCATTACAGCGATGGGAATGGGAGCTTTAGCCGTGTACTTTTTCGAGTTTTGGCAGCAACAATTTTTGCTCAGCCGAGGCAGTTTGTGGGCTTTAATTTTGTGTCTGCTTTTGGGTCTATTTTTAAAGTCGCTGTTGTTACCTCCATTTTTAATCAGTTTATCGGAAACAGCGCTCATTGGAGTGGCGATCGGTGTTTTTTGGAAAGGCAAACCTTATTGGTAAGTTGACAGTTGACAGTTGACAGTTGAGAGTTGACAGTTGAGAGTTGAGAGTTGAGAGTTGAGAGTTGATAGTTGAGAGTTGATAGTTGAGAGTTGACAGTTGATAGTTGACAGTTGGTAATTCTCCCAATTTAAAATCTAAAATCCAAAATCTCCCCCTCTCCTTCTACGGTAGCCGGAAATTGGGAAGCAAAGTATCAGTTAAACTGCGGGCAAACTGATTTATAGAACGCCCGATTTGAATGTGCGGTTCGTCAGCTTCTACGGGAATAATTGCTGCTTTGTTCCCGATTCCAAAACGCGAAATTACCAAATTTGACGCCTCCAAACCAGTAACGTAAGCTTTTTCCTGCGACCAAGAACCGTGACGGGTGACTACCCAATCACCGCTCATAAATACATTGTCGTAACTGGTTACCGATGGCAACAAATACTGATAGCTTCCCGGTGCAAAATGCGTCACGGCGCGCGGCAGGCGAATCGCGCTGCTGTCAATTACTTTTGCTTCCCCAAACGCCGGAATGCAGGTAGCTAAATCCCGCTGCACTAACTGCACTATTTCCTCATTTGGCAGCGGGATTAATTGATTTGCGTGATAAAAATCAGCTTCGACAACTGTTCCCGGTTCGGATCGGAATTCGTCGTGCAAAGCGTTCAAGTCAAAAAACGTCCATCCCGTAGTCGAACTAAATCCAAAGCAGGCATTAGAAGGCAGGGGAATGTCAATTTTTTTGTCAAACCACAGGCGAGTTGCTAATACGTCAACTGCACCTAAATTCATCGCATCTCGAAATTCTTTCCGGTTTTGCAAGGCGGGGCTGCTACTAATAATTTTTTGCATTCCGGTGACGCCGACTGCAAAAATTACCGCATCCACATCGAAGGTTTCTTCGCCGCAAACTACTCCTGTTGCTCGATTGTTACCGTCGGTTTTTATATCAGTTACTCGGCGATTAGTCAATACTTTGCCGCCAACTTTTTCAATGCGATCGACCCAGGGACGGAAGATTTTTTCCCCCACCGTGCCGCGACACCAAACTACATCAAAATCTGGTTGGTGTGCTAATATGAAATAATACAGCATTCCCAAGGCAGCGGCGGCGGAGCACTGTTCTCCTGGTGCAAATAAACCTACTAACAACATCGGCTCGAAAGCATCGCGGTACAGCCTCGCAGACACGCCAAATTGTTTGAACAATTCACGGGCGGTGACTCGATCGTACCTGCGCCAAGCATCATCAGAATTGTCGAAATCTAGAACGGCATAAAGTAAAGGTAAAGCTGACAGTCGATCGATTAAAGGCAGTCTTTTAAACTTAGTATAAAGAAAGGTTCCCAAAGGTGTAGGAAGTCGCGGTTCTTCTTGAAAAATCGGCGATTCTACTTCCAATCCTGCCGGGGAATACTGACTGGAACGAGTCCAAGGCGTGAACGGATCGAGGTTTAATTCCTTAACTAATGAAAAGATATTTTGATAAGGATACCAGAAACCGTGAATGCCTGCTTCTACGGAACGCCCGCCGGCGGTTTTCCACCCCGCAACTAAGCCTCCCGGATAGGGGCCTGCTTCTAATAAAGTTACGTCATAGCCTTGCTGGGCTAGGTGATAGGTAGCACCTAAACCCGCCCATCCGGCACCGACGACGACTATTTTTGGAGTTGGCGATTCTGCTGGCATTGCGTACCTCTGGATTTTTTATTTATGATGACATAATTAATCAAAAAAAGCGAACGCTGAGATAAATTAGCTCGATGTGAGACAGTTTTTTTTCAGCGGTATCTGTTATATTTAAACGTTAAGGTGACTTTTTCCCAGGATGGGAATACCAGTAATATACATAAATTGAATAGGTTGTCAATATGCCATTAGTTAATTATTTGACGGCGGTTTTTGAGGTAATTTGGCAGAACAATATTTTTCACTGGATGGCGCTAATTTTGCTGTGCGTTGCTGTTTGGGGCGAGTATACTGCGGTGAAGAAGTACCAAGAGTATGTTAAGGCAAAAAGCCGATCGACTGCTGAGGCGATCGATTATTTGAATTCCAAGTTAGAAAGCGGTACCATAGGGTCGATCGAACTGCGACAGTGGGAAACACCAGCAAATACTTGGACGCTGCTTTTAGACTGGTTTAGCGAACATTTAGCGGGCGAAATTATCGCCGGAGGCGAGGCTTACAAAACCCAGATAAAATCCGGGCGATTTGTATTGTTTCAATATCCGACAATTTTAACTCGATCGGCACCTCGGAGTCAGTGGCGGTTCGTACCCAGCATTTTAATATCCCTCGGGGTTTTAGGTACGTTTTACGGCATTCAAACCGGGTTGCAAAATGTTAGTTTGGGCGGGCTGCAAGATACTAAAGAATTGCTGCCATCTATTAGCACGTTGCTGGAGGGAATGAAAACAGCTTTTTCAACTTCTTTAATGGGTTTGGGTTCGTCTAGTGTATTTATAATGGTGTTGGCTTGGGGCGATCGCGCGCGCGCGGCTTACCAATCCAATTTTTTGCGCGCCAAATTAGATCGAATTGCCAAATTACAAACAGCGGAACAACTATTTTCTGGTGCTAATTCCAGCGCAGATGTAGTCGGGGAGATCGCCCTTGCTACCGAGGCAATGCAAGCAGGTTTCGCGCAAATTGTCGATGCTCAAAACAATGTTAACTCGCAGGCGATCGGACAGCAAATCGGTTTGGCAATGACGCCTGTTTTTCAAGACATCCGCCAAGAATTGTCCGCGCTAAAACAGATTAAAGCAGACCAAGGCGAAGAGATATTAAACAACCTGCTTTTAGGACTCCGCACCCAAGTAATCGAACCTGTAGCCGCGCGGTTAGATAGCAGCGCCCAACTAACTCACGAAGCATCGGAAGCAGTCAGAGAATTAAAGAACGAATTGGGCGGAATTTCTGCAAGTTTGGCGCAATCTATCCTGACAATTCAAACTTTTCAACAAGATACATTAGTGCAGTTGCAGGAATTTGCTAACAACTTGCAGCAAATTTTAAAACAGTTTCAAACCGACACTCATGACGTATTGCAAGAAATGGCAACTGAAATTCGATCGGGCGTTGGAGAAAGTATAGAAGGTATGAAAGCCCAAAGAACAGCTTTCCAAGAAAGCGCCCAAGAAGCTGCCAATACTTTTAGAGGAATTCAAGATAACTTGCAAGCAGCCCTCCACATCCAAGCCGAACAAGAAAAAGAAATGCTGCAAGGCGTTGAAGTCAGAATGACCAATATTCTAAATGCGACGCACGCCGCTTTTCAAACACAGTCCGACACGATTAAATCAGTAGGTGATGAAGCTTCGGGACTGATGGATAAAGCCCGAGAAAATTTGACGGGCAGCTTGCAAAATGTTGACGAAATGCTGCAAAACACTCGCGTCACAGTACAGCAAGAATTAGATAAATTCCGCGTCACATATCAATCGTCACTCCAGCAATTTTTCACGGAACAAAATAATTTATTGGAAGGAACTTTAGGCAAACAGCAAAAAGGTTTAGCACAGGTTGTCCTCGGATTGCAAAAAGTTTTTCAAGAAGAATCCCAGAAGCGCCAATTGATGTCCCAACAAGTTGACGAAAGCATGGAGAAAATTTTGACAACAGCGGCAGAAGTCAGTCAGTTTGCTAACTCTGTCGGATTGAATTCCAGCCAGCGTTTGGCGCAATTGCAGGAACTGGCGAAGTTAACGGGACAGGAAGTATTGCGGGTAGAAAGCGTTTACGAAAAGCTGGCGAATCAGTTCAATGCTGAAGGGGAAAGGTTGCAAACTACCTATACAAATTTGGTGAATCAATTAAACACTGCTTTGCAAGCGGAACAAGAACAAGTGCGGCGGGTTGAGAGTGCGTATCAGAACATGACAAATCAGTTCGATCGAGCTTTAGAATTGGGTAATGAGAGATTGATTAGTTATTTGGAAAGAACGACATCATCGCAGCACAAGTTTTTTGAGGAAGCGGATAGTTCGATGGCAAAAGTGTGCAGCGGTTTGCAAGAAAGTTCCGATGGTTTGATGCAGGTGGCGCATTATTTGGTGGCGGCGGCGGATAATTTGGGGACGAAGAAATGACCGAGTTCCATTGCAGTTTGTAGTGAAGACTGAAGTCCGAAAAAGATTGCGCCCTGCTAGACAAGTACGAATAGCTGTCAAGCCGATCGTACTTGTCTAAGATTGCTTATAGATTGGGCGTGGAAACTTAAATTTTATGCGGACTTTGCCATCACAGTTTTTTCTTTCAGAAGTTGGATGGCGGCTTGATATTGCGAGTCGGCTTCGGTAGCGATCCGATCGCGCGCGATCGACTCTAAAGGCACCACTCGATCGGGCGCAATTCCCAATTTGTTAATATCCGTGTGGTTCGGCGTTTCGTATTTAGCCACAGTTACAGCCAACCCGGCACCGTCAGACAAGTCAAACAGCGACTGAATCAGCCCTTTACCAAAAGTCTTTTCACCCACAAGTTGAGCTCTGCCGTTATCTTGCAGCGCGCCCGCCAAAATTTCGCTAGCACTGGCCGTTCCTTTATTTACCAAAACAATCAGCGGATCGTCTGTCAAAGCCTGTCCGGAAGCTTCAAAACTTCCGAGAATTCCTTGTCTGTTTACTGTATAAACGATCGTCCCAGAATCGAGCCACAGGCGGGCGACTTCAATCCCCGCTTGCAACAGTCCGCCCGGATTGTTGCGCAAATCGAGGATGTAGGCTGCTGCACCTTGCTTTTCCAAACGGTCGATCGCGTGCGCAACTTCAGCAGTAGCGTTAGCGCTAAATTGGCTCAGGCGGATGTAGCCCAGAGGTAAATTGTCCGGCCCCGACTGCAATTCGGCATACACCGGATTCAGCTCGATCCGATCGCGCACTAACAGAATTTCCTCAGGAGCGTCCCTTCCTTCGCGCTCCAAGGTGAGAGTAACGGAAGTGCCCGCGCGGCCCCGCATTCGAGTTGCCGCCTCGTCTAGAGTCAATTCTGAGGTAGGAGTACCGTCAATTTTCACGATGCGATCGAGGGGTTGAATGCCGGCTTTATCCGCCGGCGAACCCGCCAAAGGAGCAACTACTGTCAGCGTGTTGGTTTGGGAGTCGATCGCGATTTGCAGCCCCACGCCCGTCAGTTCGCCGGAGGTATTGACTTGCAAGCTGCGGTACTGTTCGGGTTTCAGCAGTCGAGTGAAAGGGTCGTCCAGATTGGCCAGCATCCCTTGAATCGCCGTATAAGTTTGCTCGCGATCGTCGAGAGGTTGCTTGACGGCTTTTTCGCGAATCGACCACCAATTTTTCTGGTTGAAGCTGTCGTCTACATAGGAACGGTTGACAATGCGCCAAGCTTCGCTCAATAACTGCTGTTCTGGGGTTAGCGCCGCTGCGGGCTGCGTCCAAGAGCCAAAAACCAACGCGAAGGGGAGGACAAGTAAAATTGCAATCTGGAAAACTCGTCTGTGCATGATTGTTTTGCAAAATAGCTGGTAAAAGTATAGTCATTTACTGTATTTTATGGTTGCGCGTTGGGAATGCTGTTGCAAATTTGACCTGATACGTGTCAGGTGCGAGGGGTATCAGAAATCCGGTGTGGAACTTGCCGATCGAACTCAACTATATCAATTGTGTTTTGTTCCGAATTGTTTTGGCAATAGCAAGATTGACAGGTCGATAAGCATTTCGATATAGTTCGATCGACCCTTCCACTAAGTATTAATTACATTCTAATTTTTGAATTTCTACAAAGTTTTGTAAATTTTTAAGTCCAATAATCGGGACGGAGCTTATTTTTAGGTTCGTCGATAAAAACCTTACATAATAATAGCGTATCCTAGATTCACCTTATATTTTATCAGGTGAATCATGTTAAATTATCTTAATCAAATTTCCCAAAAAGCGATCGCCTTTATCGATGCTGCCGTCCCCGACTGTCAAACCTTAATCGATGGTATTCTTCCTGAAATTCAGGTAATTAAATTAGAAAGTAACCGCAATGCGATCGAACAAATTGCCGCAGCTTTGCAGGGAGGAAGATTTTCCGTAATTCACATTATTTCCCACGGGCAACCCGGTTATTTGCAACTGGGAAACATACAATTGAGTTGGGATAGGTTGGGCGATCGCGCCGACAATTTTACCCTGGCAGTTAAGGAATGGGGGCGATCGCTAACACCCCAGGCAGAAATACTCATTTACGGCTGCAATGTTGGCAAAGGAAATATCGGTAAAGCATTGATAAAAAAACTGAGTCAACTAACAGGCGCGAATGTTGCTGCTTCTGAGAATTTAACAGGTTGTCAAGCCTTGGGCGGCGACTGGAAATTGACAGCAATAGCGGGGGAAATAAAAGTTGGCATTGCATTTCGGCCAGAAGTTATCGCAGCTTACAGCCACGTTCTCAATACATTTAAACAAGCGCCTAATAGCTTGACAACAGGAAATAATCCTACAGCTATTGTCAGCCAGGATTTTAACGGAGATGGCATTCCTGATTTAGCCGTAGCTAATAGAAGTTCCGACAGTGTTTCGATCTTTTTAGCAACAGGTCAAGGTAATTTTGGCACAGCTACTAACTTTACCTTGGGAAGTGCGGGATCTCCTAGCGGTATTGTGGCGGGCAATTTTAATGGAGACACGCTGCCGGATTTAGCTGTATCGACAGCAATTGGGGGCGATATCGGAGGGGGAGTTTATGTTTTGTTAGGAACAGGTCAAGGCAACTTTAGCAATCCTAGCAACTTCGGTCCGGGCATCTCGAAACAGGCGATCGCGGCGGGAAATTTTAATCAAGACGACTTCGACGATATAATTGTAGCAGAAGACGATCGAGTTTCGATTGCTTTAGGCACCGGTCAAGGAAGTTTTGGTAATTTTAACATTGTGGGGACTGCTACCAATCCCTTAGCGATCGCAGTTGGTGATTTTAACGGCGATAACAATCCCGATATTGCTGCTACAACCAGGAATCCTGCTAACAGTATTTCTATTTTCTCAGGGACGGGACAAGGCAGTTTTGGCACTTCTGTTAACTTGACTGTCGGCACAACTCCCAGTGCGATCGCAGTTGGAGATTTTAACGCTGACGGGCGATCGGATTTAGCTGTAGCTAATTCAGGCAGTCAGAACGTATCAATTTTATTAGCAACAAATCAAGGAACTTTTAGCAATCCTGCTAATTTTAATGTTGGATTAAGTCCTGACGATATTGCTGTTGGTGATTTTAATGCTGACGGTCGATCGGATTTAGCTGTAGCGAACGTCGGTTCTAATAATGTTTCAATTTTAACTGGAACGGGTCAAGGAACATTTAACGGGCCGTTTAATTATGATACTGGGGGAAACCTGCCAAGTGCGATCGCGATCGGCGATTTTAACTCAGATGGTCGCTCGGATATTGCTGCTGCAAATACTGGCAGCAACAGAGTTACAATTCTGCTGAATTTGTTGTTAAAAACAAGTTTTACCAATTCTGCATACAGCAACCCTGAAGGAGATGCAGATGCGACTGTTAATATTCCTGTTACCATAGAAGATGGTTTGCGATTTGCGGATTTGATTGTACCGATCGCAACTGTATTAGATGTTCCTGCTGGTACTGTAAAAGCTTTTCAAGGTCGTGACTATACTCTTTCTAGCAATAATATCACTTTCCCAGCAGGTAGTGGCAGTTCGACTCAAAATATTGCTCTCACGGTCAAACCAGATAATCTTTCAGAGTCGGATGAAGCAGTTGTCTTGAGTTTTAGTACGAATCCGGGAGGATTCGGAGAATTCGCAGGTACAATCCCTCAAACTACCCTCACAATTCCAGCTAACGATCCGATTATTTACACAGTTGGTGCTAGCGCAGGTACTATTCCTGAAGGCGACTCTGGCGTAAATCCGCTAATATTTACTGTCGGTCGTACTGGCGGTACTGATTCAGCAGGTACTGTCAATTATGCAATTGGTGGAACTGCAACAAACGGCAGCGATTACAACAATATCGGTGGCACTTCTGGCGCGACAAGTACGACTGGTTTGATTAATTTTGCCTCTGGTGAAACATCAAAAACTATTACCCTAAATGTGTTGGGTGATGGCAGCGTTGAACCTGATGAAACTATTATTCTCACTCTATCAAATCCCGTCACATTGCCTGATGGCGGTCTTCCCGGCGGCAGTTCGACGATCGGTACTGCTACTGCAACAACTACGATCGTTAATGACGATCGCCCCGGAATTACCGTCGATCCGATTACCGGATTGGTGACAACTGAAGCAGGCGGAAATGCTACTTTTACCGTCAGGCTAAACAGCCAACCAACTGCTAACGTAACTGTTGCTTTAACCAGTTCCAATCCAGCCGAAGGAACTGTTTCGACACCTACTCTAACTTTCACTTCCGCTAATTGGAATCAGCCGCAAACAGTAACAATTACTGGAGTTGACGATAATGTTGCGGACGGCAATATTGCTTACAACATAGTTACTGCGGCTGCTACTAGCACCGATAGCAATTACAACAATCTCAATCCCGATGATGTCAGCGCCACCAACACCGACAACGAAACTCCGGGAATTACTGTCAATCCAACGGCGGGATTAACTACTACAGAAGCTGGGGGAATTGCTAATTTTTCAGTGCTTCTGAACACCCAACCGACAGCACCAGTTACTATTAGTTTGAGCAGTTCCAATCCGGCGGAAGGAACGGTTTCTCAACAAAATCTTACTTTCACTCCCAACAACTGGAATCAGGCGCAAACAGTAACGGTAACGGGCGTCAGCGATAATATTGCAGATGGCAGTCAAAATTACAGCATTATTACCGGGGCTGCTGTCAGTACGGATAGCAATTACAACAACCTCAATCCGGCGGATGTCAGCGTTACCAATACCGACAGCAATACAGCAGGAATTACTGTGAATTCTGCCAGTACGGCGGCGACAGAAGGCGGTGCTAATGGCAGTTATACATTGAAGCTAAATTCGCAGCCAACTGCACCAGTTACTATTAGTTTTACTGCGGGAAATCAAATAAGTGCGATCGGCCCTATAATCTTCGATGCTGCTAATTGGAATATTGCCCAAACAGTGACTGTAATTGCGGCTGACGATGCGCTTGTCGAAGGTACTCACAACGGCACAATTAATCATTCGGTGACGAGTGCGGATGCGACATATAACGGCAGTGCGATCGCCCCTATTACTGTCGCCATTACCGACAACGATACAACACCAATTCCACCAACTCCAACTCCAACTCCACCAACTCCACCAACACCAACTCCACCAACTCCACCAACACCAACTCCACCGACACCAACACCAACACCGCCAACACCAACACCAACGCCAACACCTTCAATTACGCCGACGCCAACGCCTTCAATTACACCGACACCAACACCTTCAATTACACCGACGCCAACGCGCGCGCCTGCCAAGTGGACTTTCATGGTTTACATGGCCGCTGCTAACGACTTGGAACCCTTCGGCATCGAAGACTTTTTGGAAATGTCATCTGTTGGTTCTAACAGTGATGTCAATATTGTCGTGCAATTCGATCGCACTCCCGGTTTCGATGCTACTTACGACAACTGGACAGACACTCGTCGGGGGTTAATTCAGGCGGGAGATTTGCCAAATTTGACCTGGGGAACCAGCGCCGGCGAAGTCAACATGGGAGATCCTAATAACCTCACAAACTTCGTGAATTGGGGTACAGCCAATTATCCCGCTGACAACTACGCGATCGTGGTTTGGGATCACGGCGACGGTTGGCGCAATACAGCAACAGCCAGAACAGTTGCTAACGATTGGGAGTCAGGCGATGTTTTGGAAAACCGCGAGGTGGGGGCTGCTTTAGCTGGGGTGCCAGAAAACATGGATCTGATCGGCTTCGATGCTTGTTTGATGGCGATGCTAGAAGTTGCCCACCAGGTGAAAGATGAGGGATCGGTTTTTGTCGGTTCACAATACCTAGAACCGGGAGATGGTTGGCCTTACGATCCGATTTTATTGCAACTCAAAGCTAATCCTACTTGGTCGCCCGCTCAATTAGGCAGCGCGATCGTCACTAACTACGGCGCGTCTTATGGCGGTTCCCAGACGCAATCAGCTACCGACTTATCCCAGATAGACGATTTGTCAGTAGCAATGAGCGATCTGGGAACTGCGATCGTCAGTGGTTCCACAGCAACAGATGTCGATCGATTGCAGGTACACCGCAATAATTCTGCAGACTTTTATTACTCGAATTACCGCGATTTGGGAACGTTTCTTGCCAATGTTGCTGGCGATTTTACAATATCCGACAGCATTCGTACCGCAGCTCAAACAGCTCTTAATGCTTACGATCGGGCAATTATCCAAAATCATTCAGGTCCGTCCTATGGTGGAACTGGGCTGTCAATTTATTTGCAATCTCGCGGTGAAGCTTTAAACCCAGATTACAACAGCACGATTATAGATTTTGCTGCTGACACTCAATGGGATGAGTTTCTTAACTGGTGGCAAAGTCCTGTCGTCAATCGTCCGCCAGTTGTCAATCGTTCAGTGTTTTCGCAAAGTGCGGCGCTGGGTTTTTCTCAAGCTGGAAATACCTTTACTTTAGCTGCCAATACTGACACCGATCCCGATGCGGGTGACAGCGTTAATTATTCGATCGCCCTGGCAAATTTTAGCGATTTAAGTTTCTCTGCATTTGCCTGGGAAACCGATCTAAATGGCGGTTCCTACCGCCGCCCAATTGGTTCGAGTTTCCCGGAAATTCCGTTACCTTCCTGGCTGACTTTCAATTCTGCAACTCGCACGATTAATTTAGGTTCTGGTCGCCCGACATCGTTCGATTATTGGATGAAAGTAACGGGAACTGATGAATCTGGCGCGAGTGTCAGCGAAGTTATTCGGTTCAAGAGTTATGCCCTCGGTGGCTTTGTCATTGACGGTTATATTGCTGGCGCTACTGTGTTTTTGACGCTAACAAAAACGGCATCCTCGATGCTAGCGAACCTTCGGCTACTACTGGCGATAACGGCGAATACGACCTCGATCTCGATTCCAATGTTTTCGACAAAAATCGAAATGGCGAACTCGATCCGGAAGAAGGCAATATTGTTGCTTTCGGCGGCATTGATACTGCTACGAATTTGCCTTTAGAAACGCCAGTTACTGCGCCGCCCTACGCTACTGTGGTCACGCTGTTAACGAGTTTGGTAGCCGATTTAATTGACAAAGGAATTGAGAGCGATCGCGCCGAATCTCTCGTTAAATCTGCTCTTTCAATTCCCGCTAATGTTGACATTACTGACTTAGATCCGATCGCGGCTACCGAAAATGCTATACCGGGCGGGTTAGAAACTTTGACCGCAATGGTTAAGGTACAAAATGTCATTACCCAAACTGCGGCTTTAATTGACGGCGCATCGCTTTTAGACAATACCGATACAGTAAAATCAGTTGTCAGCGCGATTTCTGCTCAAATTCAATCGGGTACAATTATCAATCTCAGCGATGCCGATCGAATACAGTCGATCGTCCGGCAATCGATAACGATCGCGCAACAGTTTGACGCGAGTTTTAACAACCAACAACTGTTACAAATTGCCCCGGATGCAGCGAAAGTAATTGCCGAAGCAAACCAGCGAATTGACAAAGTTGCAGCCAATACAGCAACAATTTCAATCAATCGAGAAATTGCCCGCGTGCAAAAAGTAGCCCTCGGTGAAACTTCCCAAGATTTAAAAGCCGTAGGAATCGGTACGAAATCGATCGCGCAAGTTGTTGCTGAAAATACTGGTACTGCATTAGATACCAAAATCCAACAAGCTACAGTGCCAGAAGTGCCTGCTATTCCGGTTATTGAAGGAGAAATAGATGCGATCGCAGCTAACTCCAATCTAACAGGAACTGACGGCAATGATTCTCTTACTGGCGACAGCGGCAGCGATACAATTAGTGGCAAACGCGGCAGCGATACTCTCACCGGTGCGGGGGGCAACGATTGGATTCACGGAAATCAAGGGAATGATTCTCTCGACGGAGGTGACGGCGATGACACTCTTTACGGAGGGAAAGGAATCGATAGTTTGTTCGGCAACAATGGGGAAGATATCTTGTTTGGAAATCGCGGTCAAGATAGTTTAATTGGAGGTGAAGGAAATGATAGTATTTACGGCGGTAAAGCTAGTGATATTTTGCTAGGCAGTAATGGCGATGATTTTCTCAACGGTGAAAACGGCGATGATAGTTTGATTGGGGGAAATGGGAGCGATCGCTTCTTAATTTCAACCAATTCAGGCAGCGATATTATTTTCGATTTTGCCGATGGCATAGACTCGATCGCACTTGCTGAAAATTTAAGTTTTTCGCAACTGTCTGTTATCCCTAGCAACAATTCAACCTTAATTCGACTGACAGCAACCAACCAAATTTTAGCTACTCTCAATGGAATATCAGCCAACCAAATTACGATCGTCGATTTCAGTTAAATCAGCTAGTTAGGTTTGTATCCGCCAGTAAGGTGCTTATGGGCGCACCCCACAGATGATTAGTAATCGTAAGGTGCGCACTGCGCACCCTACATATAGAGCCGGTGCGTCCGGGATTGCTTGAAAATAAACATCGTGAAATAGCTTTCAGGAGGACAATTGTATGGTAGTTATCTGCGGTGATAATTTCGATAATTTCTTAGTAGGTGGCATTGACGATGATTCCCTATGCGGGCTGGGAGGAAATGATATTTTATCTGGTTTCGCCGGCAATGATACTTTAGATGGCGGAACGGGAAACGATAATATCGCAGGTGGAGTCGGTAACGATCGCCTTTTTGGTAGTTTTGGTAACGACAATCTCAGGGGTGGCGAAGGCAATGACAAAGTTGAAGGAGGTGCCGGTAGCGACACTCTTAACGGCGGATCTGATGGCGATTTACTCAGAGGAGAAGACAATAATGACAGTATCTTAGGAGGGTTTGGCAACGACTGTCTTGAGGGCGGTCAAGGTAATGATATACTGCTCGGAGAAGATGGGGACGATCGCTTATCTGGTGGCAACGATAACGATTTTTTAATTGGTGGCAAAGGTAACGATATCCTGTTTGGACAAGACGGTAACGATACGTTGGAGGGTGACTTAGATAATGACTACCTCAATGGTAATTCAGGCAACGATTTGCTTCAAGGAAATCAAGGTAATGATACCATAATTGGCGGTCCGGGTAATGACACATTATTGGGTTACGGCTTTTCATCAACCGCAGCACAAATCGATCTTTTAATCGGGCAAAATGGAGCAGACTTATTTGTTCTCGGTTCGTTATCCCGCCCTTACCTTTTCTATAGCGGTGAAGGTTCTCATGCTATTATTCAGTATTTTAACCGCAGTGCAGGGGACAAAATTCAAGTAGTTAGCTTCGTCCGAGACGGTGACATTTCTCGCTTCTTCTCTTATCGCTTTGAATCCTATGATGACGGTACGAGACGGGGAACTCGGATACTTGTCGGGTCAGATTTAATCGCTGACGTTCAAAATGTTACTGATGTAAATCTCTCAGATTGCGAACTCGTTTCGACAGGATTTACACCGCCATCGCGAGACATTCCATTCATCCCATCTTTGCCGGAAATTCCCTTTCCCATACCGCCGATTCCCGAGCCTTTTGTGCCAGATTTACCATTTTTTAGCGAAAGTTTGCCTGCTTTCTAATTGCGATCGCGTATTCGATCGATCGCAATAATATTAGTTTGTAGTGGGACTTTAGTAGCGGTAAGGTGCTTATGGGCGCACCCTACATATTATTAATAGACTGCTATCCCCCTCAGGACTTACCGCTACTAAGTAGTTTGACACACTACTGAAGCGGTAAGGTGCGCAGTGCGCACCCTACATATAGGCATCTATCCTGAGATAGATGTTTTGATTTAGAGAATGATGCTACCAGATAGAAGAATATATAATAATTTGATTTGCCAAAATTTCAAGCATAAATAATCTCATAAAAACGTAATTAGCCGATCGCACTTTAAAATTCACTACAAACGTCACAATAAAAGTACGATCGAACGCGAGCCATCGCCGACACCAAAGTTCATTTCAAGTGCCAGAAAGGATAAAATCGGTGAGTTTGACCAACCCAGAGGAAAACCAAGAAAATTGGGCGCGATCGGAGCCGTCACGCTCTCATCTTTTGCCAATTCTCAAATTGATTTCCCTCAGCGCCGCCGCAGGTGCGATCGCCGCCGGTTTTCTAGTGCTCGCCGGCTGGAAGTTCGACATTGCTGTCTTCAAAACAGGTTTGACCAGCACCGCTACGATGAAGGCAAACACCGCTCTATGTTTCATCCTCTCAGGCGCGTCTTTAGGGCTGCTGCACTGGAGGTCGCCTGCTGCAGACAAAAAAAACTAAATCGCCGACTTCAACTAGCAGGCTCGATCGCAGCGAGCTCTGCAGCCCTAATTGCCCTTCTGACCCTGAGCCAATATACCTTCAACTGGAATTTAGGCATCGATCGAATGCTGTTCCCCGACAGCTATCCCGCATCAGCCGCAACTTCCCATACCGGACGTATGGGAGCCAACACGGCCCTCAGCTTCTTGCTGGCGGGCATTTCCCTACTATTGCTATCGGGGTCCGGCAACAGCAGTGTGTGGGCGGGACAAATCGTGGCGGTGTTTGTGGGTTTAATCGCCCTGCAATCGCTCATCGGCTACGGCTACGGCGTCAGGCTGTTTTACCAACTCAGCGCCTACACCTCCTCAATGGCCCTGCATACGGCGCTAGCACTAGCGGGCTTGAGTGCTGGCTTGCTTTGCGCTAGGCCCGATCGCGGGTTGATGCGTACAATTACTGCTGACTTGAGCGGCGGTGTTTCCGCCCGTCGCCTGCTGCCGGTGGCGGTGGCTTTACCCTTGATTTTGGGATGGTCGATCGTCTGGGGCTGGCGGTTGGGATTGTACGATCCGGCCTTTGCGATATCCTTGCTGGTAGTCGCGATCGTGATGATTTTCGCGATCGCAATTTGGCACAGTGCTGCTTCCCTCAACCGGGTCGAATCCCGGCGCAACCGGGCTGAAACTGCCCTCAGAGAAAGTTACGAACGGTTTGAACTGGCTGCGGCTGCCGTTAATTCCCTGATTTACGACTGGGATATAGAGCGCGATACTGTGGAGAGAACTCGCGGGATCTTCGAGGTAGTAGGTTACAAGCCCGAAGAAGCCGCACCCACGCGAGAATGGTGGCGCGAGCGCATTCATCCCGACTACCTGCAAGGGGGGACTCGCGAAGATTTCCTGGAGTTCATCGGCGATGCGGAACGCTACAAACACGAGTACCGAGTGCGACACAAAGACGGGCGGTATTTGTGGGTGGAAGATCGGGGGTTTGTGGTGCGGAATACTGCAGGGCGACCGATTAGAGTAGTGGGCAGTTCTACTGATATTACAGCGCGAAAACAAGCAGAAGCCGCTGTGCTCGCCAGTGAAGAAAAGTTTCGCTTGCTAGCAGAAAACATCGAAACAGTCTTTTGGATCTCCAACCCGTGGCAAAAGCGACTGATTTATGTCAGTCCCGCTTACGAACGAGTCTGGGGGCGATCGTGCGAGAGTTTGTATGCTGATGCGTCAAAATGGATAGAAACCGTCCATCCTGACGATCGGGCGCGGCTGTCGGTGACTTTTTTCGAGCAGGTGGAAAGGGGAAATAATTATGAAGCCGAGTATCGGATCTTGCGTCCCGATGGTTCCGCGCGCTGGATTCGCGATCGGGGTTTTCCAGTTAGAGATGAATCCGGCAAAATCGATCGGGTGGTGGGAATTGCAGAAGATATTACCGAGAGCAAAGCCGATCGGGAAGCACTCCAAAATGCTTTGCAAAGATTAAGTTTTCACGTTGAAAATTCGCCCTTGGGAGTTATAGAGTGGGATGCCGAATTTCAGGTGTCTCGCTGGTCTTCTGAAGCAGAGCGAATTTTTGGGTGGACGGCGCAAGAAGTAGCGGGAAAAAAGTTTAGCGACTGGCAGTTTGTACTTCCAGAAGATGCCGCGCAGGTTGCCCAGAGTTCATCTCGGTTGGTTGATGGGAGCGAACGCCGCCAGATTTCTGCTAATCGCAACTGCACGAAAGATGGTCGCGTAATTGACTGCGAGTGGTACAACTCAACTTTGCTCGACGAGTCGGGAAAATTAATTTCGATACTGTCGCTAGTTTTGGATGTGAGCGATCGAGTGCGACTTCTGGCCGAACGCGATCGCATCCTCAAACTCGAACAAGGCGCAAGAGCCCAAGCAGAAGCTGCGAACCGGCTCAAAGATCAGTTTTTGGCAGTGCTTTCTCACGAATTGCGGACGCCATTAAATCCGATTTTGGGTTGGTCGAGGCTGTTGCAAACTCGCAAGTTTAGCGAACAAAAAACTGCTGAAGCTTTGGCTGCGATCGAGCGCAACGCCAAGTTGCAAGTCGATCTAATTGATGATTTGCTCGATATTTCTAAGGTAATGCAGGGCAAATTGACGCTGAATGTTGGCCCGGTAAATCTTGCTGCTACAGTGAAGGATGCTCTGGAAACAGTGCGTTTGGCGGCTGAAGCAAAGGAAATTAAAATTGATACTGCGATCGCCCCGATTCCCGGACAAGTTTTGGGAGATCCGAACCGCTTGCAGCAGGTAATCTGGAATTTACTTTCTAATGCTGTGAAGTTTACGCCTCCCGGAGGTCGAGTTGAAGTGCGCGTCAGCAGCGGTTGCGAGTTAGAAAATAGCAGCGGACAATTAGAAACTGTTTCGGCAAATCCAAATTTTACTAATCCAAAATTACCTTGGGTTCAAATTGCTGTCAGCGATACGGGGAAGGGCATTAAATCTGATTTTTTGCCCTACGTATTTGAGTATTTTCGTCAAGCTGACAGCACGACTACTAGAAAATTTGGCGGGCTGGGTTTGGGACTGGCGATCGCGCGGCAGTTGGTGGAACTGCACGGGGGTACGATCGAGGTGGAAAGTCCCGGAGAAGGGCTGGGAGCGACTTTTACTGTCAGACTGCCGCTGACTCAGGTAGAATTGGAAACTGTGCCGGAAATGGCTGCAGGCGATCGGGTTTTGGATCTGAATGGCATTGAGGTTTTAGTTGTGGATGACGAACCAGATTCGCTAGATTTTGCAGTGTTTGTCCTCGAACAGCACCGAGCTCGGGTGAAGTCAGCGCGATCGGGTATGGAAGCCTTGCAAATCGCAGCAGAATCGCCACCTGACTTGCTAGTAAGCGATATTGGAATGCCTCAGATGGACGGCTATATGTTGCTGCGAGAAATTAGAAGCTGGCCGACCGCATCCGGAGGGCAAATTCCCGCGATCGCTCTAACAGCTTATGCGGGGGAATTTGACAGACAGCAAGCTCGATCGGCCGGTTTTCAAATGCACTTATCCAAGCCCTTCGATCCGATCGAATTAGTTACTTTGGTTGCCAAACTTGCAATTAAAAAGTTGACAGTTGACAGTTGATAGTTGACAGTTGACAGTTGACAGTTGACAGTTGACAGTTGATAGTTGACAGTTGACAATTAGATTGTATCCGTAAAATGGTTGTATATATCTGTAGGGGTGAAGCATTCGGGCGATAAGATTTGCAATAAGTTTTAGGTTTTATACCCGAATGCTTCACCCTGGGGCTGTGCAATAATTTCCCAATTACCAATTACCAATTCCCAATTCCCAATTACCAATTCCCAATTCCCAATTACCAATTACCAATTCCCAATTCCCAATTCCCAATTCCCAATTCCC
>JAAUPF010000018.1 GCA_012034575.1 Richelia sp. CSU_2_1
ATTCGGGAAACTGTTCTTTGGCTCGGGTTAATGCGCCTGCTTGTTCGTAATAATTAGGGTAAGGCGCATCAACGGGTGTAATGTATTCGGAAACGATGGAACAAGCGTTAACAGAACACTTGCGAGAATTTAGCCAATCCTTGCGTTCCCGCAAGGCAAAGTTCCATACTTTCCGGCACAGGGTTAACGTGTGTTCGATAAGCTGGACTTGTTCTTTGGTTGGATTGGCTTTGTACTCGTAGGTTAAAGTTAACACTGTTTGCTATCTCCTACCTTATCATAGCAACTATGATAGAGATATTCCAAAAAAGATAAACGACGGGTTAAAACCCGTCGGGTCGTTTTTCATCCCCTCCTTAAAAGGTAGGGGTTCTCAAACTTCCGTTAATTTTTGATAGGAGTCCTTTAACTTCGATCTTCGATGCCAATGCGAACTCCTGTAAACCCGCCCCGCCCCTTCGATAGATGGCGATCGATCTGTTAGGTGGTGGCGGTTTTTTAGTTGGTAAATTATTCGATCGCCCGCGATCTTGAATGTTCGTAGTGATGACTAAAGTCTTTCATAAAATTAAGATTAAGGTCTTCAATACGAAGCATTTTTATGATAGTTATCCGATCGGGCACGATATTAGGAAATGATAATCGCTCAAAATGTAAAAAAGTCTCGAATTTTTGAAAAAAAATGATGTCAAATCAAAAAATTAAAATCAAAAATTAAAAATCAAAAATCTAATTGGTTGGGGTAGAATTAATAAAGTCGATCGCCAATAAGATTTAGCATAAGGATATTGGTATGGAAAGAGGTTTAATGTGGCTGCCACTACTGGCAATTTTTATTTCTCTGGCTTGGGCGGGATGGAACGAGTATCAAAAACTGGAAGCTTATCGCGCTTGGGCGGAGAAATTCGATCGCGCAAAATACGATATTTATGCTGTACTCGCTCAACAAGGAGATAATTTAACTTGGGGAAAACCTACTCGATCGGGTCCGGTGAATTTGCAAACATTTTCGTTAAAAAACGTACAGTCGTTGCGGCTGTTAGTTAACGGCGCTGTGGTAGATTTAGAAAATCCGCCGAATTCAGGAAGTGCGATCGCCCTAGAATTTTTGTTAAAAGATGCTGCTGCGGTGCAAGTTCCGTTTACAGAAGTTGCTCTGGCTGCTCAATGGGGAAAGCACTTGCAACAGGAATTGCAGCGTTTCCTCTAAAATCAACGAATCAGCGCCATTGATATCGAGCTTACGCATCTCCTCCAATCAGCCGGGTTTTTTCGAGATTGACTGTTTTAAGCAAGTATAAAGGTTCAAAACCAGGCTTCTGACATTCCATGCCTAAGTCCCGATTATTTCTTTTCCTTCCCCAAACCCTTCCCCCTCCGAATGCAAATACAGGAATTTTTACGGCGCTATCAACAGGGAGAGCGCAATTTTGCTCACATTGACCTCAGCGGTGCTAGTTTAAGCGGTGTCAACCTGCGAGAGATAGATTTAACTGGCGCTAATTTGACAGGTGCAAATTTAAGCTGGTCTTTTTTGGGCAATGCTAAGTTAATGGGGGCTTGTTTGCGGCGCGCGGATTTGCGCAATGCGGCGCTAGCTGGGGCGAATCTGGAACAGTCAAATTTGAGCGGCGCAAATCTGGCGAAAGCGGATTTGCGCCTTGCTTGTTTGCAAGCAGCAGATTTGAATTGGGCGGCACTTCCAGAGGCGGATTTGGGGGGTGCGGATTTGCAAAGAGTTAAATCAGACCAGATTAATTTGGAAAGAGCTAAACTTGATGGGGCGAAGTTAATGGCTGCCGAATTAATGGAGGCAAATCTCAACCGCGCCAGTCTTGTCGGTGCGAATTTAACGGGTGCTATTTTGCGGGAAGCGCATTTGGTGGAAGCGAATTTGCGCGAAGCAATTTTAATCGGTGCCAACTTGATTGAAGCCGATTTAAATGGCGCTCAAATGCGATCGGCAAATTTAGCTGAAGCGGATTTGCACCGGGCGGTATTGGCGGGGGTAGATTTAACTGAGGCCGTGCTGGATAGCGCCGATTTGAGCCGATCGAATCTTTCTGGTTCTTACCTGTTGAAAGCCAGTTTTAAAAAGGCGCATTTGCTGCGATCGAACTTGCAAGGAGCGTATTTACTGCGGGCAGATTTGAGCGAAGCTAATTTGCGCGGTGCCGATTTGCGCAAGGCCGATTTGAGCGGTGCTTATTTGATGGATGCGATGTTGGGCGAGGCGGATTTAAGAGATGCTTGTCTGATCGAGTGCCATTTAATTCGGGCGAATTTAGAGGGGGCGCAGCTTACGGGTTGCTGCATTCAAAATTGGCAAATTCAAGATGCCGATTTGTCTAAAGTTGATTGCCGCTACGTATTTGTAAATTTTGATTATACTGCAAAAATTCCGGCAAACCGCCGCCCGGTCGATCGAGATTTTGAGTCGGGCGAATTGGGGAGGCAGCATCAAGATGAGAGTTCAATTATCGAAGTATGTTTTGCTGCTGTTCCCAATTGGGAAGCTTTGGTTTTTACGGTGACAGGTGTGGAGTTGGAAAGCTGCGAATTAAAGTTAAAAATTCAGTTTTTTGAATCAACTGGAGAACAGCATTTATTGCGTTTGAGTGCCAACCGTTTGGTGAACTGCCGGATTTTGAGCGCTCGGATTTTGGAGCTTTATCCAAATATGTTAGCAAAGGTTTTAAGCAAGCGTTCCAAAATTTTGGGTTTGCTAGATTTGGTTGTTGCTAGTAACGGTGCAGAACCAGCAGAGTCGCAGCAGCCTGCGGTGCCGAGTCACCAGGAAGTATTGCAGAGAAGGCAGGTAATCTACCAGCAACTGGTGAAGCAAATTTCGTTGATTTTGATGTCTCAAACGCCGGATAAATTCACTGACAGCGTGCAGCGGCTGCTCGATTATTTGCATCAGCAAGGTATCTCGACGGAGGAGATCCAAAGGAAGATTATCGGGCAAACGATCGCCCAGAGGGCGAAGCAAGATCTGGGTTTTCGAGAACAGTTATTGAGGTGGGAAAAAACGGCGTCCGATCGAGTTCGCTGTTCGGTAATGGGGGAAGCGGTGCGGTTGGCGATCGCACTTTTGTGGGATTGAATCGCCACAAAATTGCCGCGAATATTGTGTAAAACTACTTTTTGCATAAGTCCTCTAATAGTGTTTCAAACTACTTTTTGTGTAAGTCCCGCTTCTATTTTTCCTTCAAATTTCTTCACGCCGATCGAACAGCGATGCAGGTAAAATAGCAGTAAAAGTAGAACCTCGATCGACCTCGCTTTCAATCTCAATATCGCCACCCATCATCTGACATAAACGCTGGCTGATACTCAATCCCAAACCGGTGCCGCCGTACCTGCGAGTAGTTGAATTGTCGGCTTGAGTAAAAGGTTGAAACAAATTTTGCTGCTGTTCTTCGGTCATGCCGATGCCAGTATCGGCAACTCGGAATATGAGAAATTCTGCATCCAAAATTATAATTTGCGGAGCAGTCGGTTGATACTTATTTTTTAATTCTTCACTGTTAACTTTTTCCACAGAAAGTACGATCGTCCCTGCGGAACAAAATTTAGCAGCATTGCTGAGTAAATTGTAAAGTACCTGCTGCACTTTCACCCGATCGCCCCGCATCGTGCCAGCCCGATCGGACATAATTACTTGTAATGTATTGTGGTTTTTCTCGATTAGCGGTCTCACTGTAACTGTAACTTCTTCGATCGAACTCGCTACCTCAAAACTTTCAAGGTAAATTTCCATCTTGTCAGCTTCAATTTTGGAAATATCGAGAATGTCGCTAATTAAGCGCAACAAATGTATTCCCGCAGTGTGAATGTTCTCTAAATCTGAAACCATCTCCGAAGAACCCAACTCTTGGGCTTCTTCCACCAGCATCTCGCTGTAGCCGATAATCGCATTTAAAGGAGTGCGCAACTCGTGACTCATGTTTGCCAAAAAAGCACTTTTGGCACGGTTGGCAAGTTCGGCGGCTTCTTTGGCCGCCAGCCACGCTTCCTCGGCATTTTTGCGTTCGGTGATATCCCGCAGGGTAGCTACTACCGCTTCAACTCTACCGTCTGTGGCGCAAACCGGGCTGAGAATGTACTCGTAGTCCCGCGTTCCCCAAGTGGCGGTGGGAACGATGACTTCACCCTTGGCAGGTTCGCCGCTGACAAATATGCTGTCACACTGTTTGTGAACCCGTTCCATAATTCGCGCGGGCCAGCCCAATTGCCGCCAGGTTTTGCCAACCATTTCTCTAGGATTCATGCCGGCTGCTTGGGCGGCGGTGCGACTGACATAAGTGTACCTTCCCGATCGATCGACGAGAAAAATTAAGTCTAAAGAAGCGCCGAGAATGCCATCAACGGTTCTGGCGTGCCTTGCTACTTGGGCGGTCATTTGCCTGACGGTGATGGCACCCCGGACTCGGGCGGCAAGCTCGAATTGCAGCAGTTCGTTGGCTTGTCTCAGGAATTGAGTGCGTTCTTCGACTTCTATTTCTAACTGCGCTTTGGCTTTTTTTAGGGTAAGTTCGGCAACTTTTAGATCGCTCACATCCGTAGAAATCGTACCGACTGCATAAGCTATTCCTTGGGAGTTGCAGAGGGGAAATTTCAGGGAAATATACGTGTGTTGCCCGTCATCTTGAGGGATGACTTCTTCGATGCTTAATGGCGAGCAAGTTTGCAGGACTGCGAGGTCATTTTCGCGCAAGGTTGCTGCTTTATCTTGAGGAAAAATATCGCTGTCTGTTTTGCCTGCTATTTGGGCTTTGGGAATGTGAAACAGATTTTCAAAATGGCGGTTGATTAGCAAGTATTTGCCGTCGATATCTTTAATAGAAATTACGGCTGTTGAGTAGTCTAAAATTGCTTGCAGCAGTGCTTCGCTCTGTTGGAGGGCTGTTTGAGCCTGTTGGCGATCGCTGATTTCTCGCTGCAATTCTGAGGCTAGCCGATTTAAGTCTTGCCAAGCTTCCTGAACTTGATTTAGAGCGATCGAATTTTTTTCGATGTTGCTCGATCGCTGGTTTGAGATTAAGTTCTCTTGCCTTTCTAAGGCAGATAAAATCAAGGGATTATGAGAATTATTTACCCAAAGATCGCCGAGTGTTTCTTGCTGTAAATCGCTCTCTTCTGGACTGGATAAAATCGGTTTGTCTGGGGATAATACCTGCGGTTCGATCGCATTTTCTCTATCGGAACTTCCATCGACATTCAAGGATATTTGCTGCGATCGGGAGTCAGTTAAACTCGTTTCAGAGTTGGTGGATTTGGCACTCGATCGGGCGATTGCTGCTGCCACAACGATCGGTCCGGCCGCACCTGTTGCATAGATTACCAACAGCAGCAACCAGTTATTAGCTAGCAAGGTTGCGCCTGCTGTTTCCGGCATTCCGCGCACTAAAATTGCTGCGGGTTTTCCCGCTGAATCGTGCAAAGATTTAGCGGCTGCGGTGTAAGTTTGGGTGGTGGTTTTTACCCGCCCGACAACAGGTTTTTCAGGGGTAGTGAGTGCTGTTTTCAGGAGTGCTAAATTGCTGGGCGAGCGATCGGGAATATCTGCGTTTGCGGTGCGGGATGCGGTTCGATCGACCTTTGGGCTGTTGGCTGTTTGGGATGCTGCTAGCTTAAAATTGCCGTCGGATGCTGCTGTATAAATAGCCGCGTATCCGCCAGCCATTGGATTGATGTTTTTGCTGGTAAGGAAAGAGGTATTGCTAACAATTTCTTCTAAAATTACGACACCAATTGTCGCCCGATCTTTCGCATCTTGAATCGGAACTGCTGCGCTGCGGACGAGGATATTTTCATCTGTCACTCCCGGTAGCAAAGATTGCCATTGTTTCTGAAGTTTTGTTTTAGCAATAATTTCGCTAGTTTGTCGGGATTCTCCCGTTGCTAATATCTGTTGAATTTGCGAGAAATTATTGATTTTAAATTTGCTACTATGGTTGGGATAGCCAACAATTATTTCTCCATCTTTTCCGACTAATGTAGCGAAATCTGCAGTTCGATATTTGACTGTATTTTCAAGAGTTTTCTTAGCTAATTTACGTAATTTAGATAGTTGTTTATTTTTTTTATTATCTGCGATCGAGCGAGCTAGTTGCTGAATTTCGGAGGAATTTTGCAAGCTAAAAGCAGCGCGATCGAGTTGCAAATTGTAGTTAATTTCGCTAACTGCTAGTTCGGCTTTAGCGTATTTGTGCGATTGGCTAACTCCTGCGGTCACGATCGACCAAAATACTGCTGTTGCCATGCCAATCGGCAAAATAATTTGCAAGGCTACCAGCACGATTAGCTGTTTGCGAGTGACTGACAATTTGTAGGTGCACGGCATGAAATTTGCTCTAGAAAAGAAGGAAAAAAAAGAGTTGACAGTTGACAGTTGACAGTTGACAGTTGACAGTTGAGAGTCGATCGGGAGTAGGGGCGAAGCGAAGCGGAGGGGATGCCCCCGCGCTCGCCCTGAGTTTGGAGTTTTGAATTAAGAGATGTCAATACTCACAACTCACGCATTCACAACTCAAAACTATTTAAAATTACCAATTACCAATTACCAATTACCAAGGTGTACCTCATCAGATAAGACAGGCTATATTTAGTTATTTTCATCTGCTGCCCGCTGTTAATTAATGTCTGTTAGTCGCTGACATACTTAAAGGCACGGGTGCTTTTTTATTTGATTTTTCCGTAAATTCACTCGAAACAGAGTTTAGCGCAATTGTGCGAAGACCGAAAGATCGCCGATCGCTATTTTTAGTGTTTGCCGTGTCAATCCCACAGCCGCCTGCCCGCTTTACCACCCAGTCGCTGGTGAGTATCTTTCAGTAGGGCGGGGATGTCTAGGTGTTCGGGACACCGGGGCAGACAGTCGCCGCATTCAGTGCAGCGGTTGCCTTTGCTGCCGGGAAACCAGTGTCCGGCATTTTCAAACATGGCATAGCGGTATTTGCCAAAGTCAGTCATGTCACAGCCCGCAGCGAGATTGCGCAGCCGCAATACTTCGGGAATGTTGATGTTTTCCGGGCAGGGCAAACAAGCCCAGCACTGGCTGCACTTGTCTGTTCCTAGAGTACCTGCAATCCGAGATTCTAGACGATCGAACGCTGCAATTTCGGCAGCAGTTAAGGGAAAATCGCGATCGCAGCTTTTCAGCGGCTGCTCTAATTCTGTCGGGTTGGCAGGTCCCACGCTTAAGGTCGTGATTCTAGTATCACTCAGTAAAAACCGGTAGTTCAGCTCTAGAGGCGTAAAAGGCAGGCACAATTGTTCGAGGGTTGCGGGCGGATTGTACAATTGCCCCCCTTTGTCTGCCGGGGAAATGATGAAAACGCCCATGTCTTTGTGGCTGGCGAGTTCGATCGCCGGGGCATTGCGCTGAAAAAAATAGTAGTAATGCAGGTTGACAAATTCAAATAAATCTGTATCGATCGCTGCCAAAATTAAATCTAAGGGCCCGTGAGTGGAGAAACCAACATGGCGAATCCTGCCATCGGCAACAGCTTTTTGCACGCCGGCCATGCAGCCTGCGGGCGATCGCACCCACTCTAAATGCTCCCAAACATTCAAGCCGTGAATTGCCAGACAGTCGATATAATCCAAATTCAGGCTGGTGAGAGACTCGTCTATACAGCGCTCCATTGCAGCCTGGGAGGGCATTGGGGGAATTTTGGTCGTGATGTGCAAGCGCGATCGAGCAACGGGCAATCCGGACGCCAGCGCCGCCCCGAGATATTCCTCGCTGCAACCGTAACCCGAGGCTGTTTCTAAATGATTGATTCCCTCAGATACAGCGCGCCGTACAATCTGGCAAGCGTTTTCTTCAGAAGCCAAATAGCGCATCGTTCCCAAAGAAAACACGGACAGTTGCAGGTTGGTTTTCCCAAACCTTCGATAGCGCATAAATTCAGCAAGCAGTTGACAGTTGACAGTTGACAGTTGACAGTTGGGAATTGGGAATTGGTAAGGAGTTTTGAATTTTGAGTTTTTGAGTTTTGAGTTAAAGACAGTTCTTAATTCAAAACTCAAAACTTAGAACTTAAAACTTCCCCTCTCCCCCTCTCCCACTCCCGCAAGCTTTCACGATGTTTCTTCCGGACTGAAGCCGCTTCTTTTGATCAAATCCTCTGGGCGCAAGTTGGAGATAAATTCCCGAAAAGCTCTGCGTTCTGCTTCGTCAGCATCTCGATCGACCGGTATCGAAGCATCGGCGATGACTTCTTCCATCACCCAAATCGGGCTGTTTGTACGTAGGGCTAGGGCGATCGCATCGCTCGGTCGCGCGTCGATCTCTTTTTTAACTTCTCCCTGTCGGACGATCAGTACAGCATAGAAGGTATTATCTTGCAGCGAATGAATAATTATTCGCTCCAAAGAGACATTCCAAGCCTCGAAGAAATTGACCATCAGATCGTGAGTTAAAGGTCTGGGAGGCTTGTGGTTTTCCAGAGCGCTGATAATAGCTTTTGCCTGTTCCTGACCGATATAAATAGGCAAAGCGCGTCGCTCTGTAGCATCTCTTAAAAGAACAATCGGGCTGCGCGTGGCTGCATCTAAGGCAATTCCAGCGACTTTCATTTCAATCATCAGATAAGCCTCATAGAATACTGTAAGGCGGTGAAGGAGCTGAACTTGACACTCACCGCACGGAAGCGGGCGGTGATTCTTGGGCTGAATCCTGCCTCTACCAGCAATGCCAGTTTGGGTCTTACGGTTTCATGGAAGCGTCCGAAACATATCTCACGATCTGCCCCACTTATGGACTGCTCCCCAAGCGTAAATTTGGGTATGCCCTACCCTATATAAAGATGACCTGGATCGGGGACTATAAAACAACTTTCAATTCCCAGTAAAATACAGACTCAGATAAAATTTAATGTTTCCTAGAGGGTAGGTTGACAGATCCATTATATGTCTCGATCTTCACGTGAATCCACAGCGGATCGGGTTAAAAATTATCTTCCCCAAGAATTGACATTCTCCCACCACCAACCGCGTAGAATAACGAGCGCAGCATTAGATCGGGCCAGAAAAAGAAAAAAGCCGTTTGTTTGTGCCTGTGCTTTGATATCAGTAGGCCGATCGGATCGAGGAAATTTCTCATGTTTACAGGACTGATACAAGCTCTCGGAAAGCTCAAACCGTTAGGAAACGACCAGTTTCAAATTTCCTGCAATTCCACCAACTCACACCAAATTTTAAGTGATTTGGCGATCGGCGACAGCGTAGCGGTAGATGGCGTCTGTCTGACAGTAGTATCCGTTTTGCCGCAGGGATTTGTCGCCGTAGCTTCCCCGGAAACCCTCAACCGCACTACTCTCGGCAAAGTCCCCGACGCAGCAGTCAATTTAGAAACTTCCCTGCGTGCGGGTAGCAAGTTGGGGGGACATTTCGTTACGGGACACGTAGATGCGATCGGCTGTTTGGCTGCGTCAACGCCCACCGCCAACGCTTGGGTAATGAGGTTTGCAGCGCCAGCGACCGCAAATGCCCGATGGCAGCGCCAAGTTGCACCTTACATTGTTCCCAAAGGCAGTATTGCTGTCAACGGCATTAGTTTGACTGTGGCAGATTGCGATGCTGGCGGCAATTGGTTTGAAGTTGCTGTAATTCCCCACAGTTTTTCGGAAACTAATCTTTGCTATTTGCAGCCGGGAAGTTTAGTTAATTTAGAAGCAGATATTTTAGGTAAATACGTAGCGAAATTTCTCCGGAGCGGCTCCCAGCAGATGCCTGAAACTTGGGAAGAAATTCCCGCTAACAGTTTGGGAGGAATTACACCAGAGTTTTTAGCAGAACACGGGTTTATTTAGCTGCTCCGATCGCGAGATTTACGACAATAAATAACAATAAATCAGCCTATAGCTCCAACTCAAGCCCGCTCAGTACCTTGGATTCCATGCCGTATAAATCCTTCAGAACAAGTTTGACAGGAAGCCACGCTGCCATTCTCAAATTGCAAATCGCCAAGCGCAAATTTCCCATCGAATAAATTATTTCAACGGTACAAAATCGTAACCCGTACCCGATCGAGATGGATTAACTCGATTCACCTTCACGAGTTGCACCGGCATATTCCTCACTCCCGAAGACAAAAACCGAATCTCCCCAGCCGCCCCCCGCGCTACAAAATCCGAAGCCGAAAGCACCTCTTGAATCCCTTGGCGAGAGGGACTCCGGGAGATCGCGACGATCGCAGCCCTTGTCGCATCGTAAGCCATCGCTGTCACCCAGCCCACATCAGCCTTCCACAGCCCCCTCGATCGCTTCGTAAACTCCGAAGTGCGATCGCCCTCAATGTGCCACGCCACCGCCATCACCATCCCCACAGCCGAAGCCGCTCCCACTTCCAAAGTCGTCTTGCTGTACATCGTCCCCATATCTCCCAATACGAACAGCCGCCTGTTATTTACCGTCAACACCTGCAAAGCCTTATCCAAAACTTCGTAATCGGGACTCAACATAATAGCTTGAGCTCCTTGATTAATAGCTTGTTCGATACTTTGAGCCGGACTGAAAGCTGGATTTGACAAGTCAAATTCCGCAACAACTTGCCCGCCGCCCAGGGAAACAGCAGCTACAAACTCCGACTTCAGCGACTCGCTGTAAGCACTTTTAGGAGTGAAAAAAACTGCCACATTTCGCCTGTTCAACCTAGTTAGCATATAATCTGCCAAAGCCCTACCTCCCACATAAGCAGTAGGAACAGTCCGAAAAAAATACGGACTCAAATTAGCAGGTTTAACAGCAGTGCTAGTTCCCGAAATTAGCGGCAATTTTCCCAAATCGTAAATCGGCAAAGCTGCTAAAGTTGCCGTGCTCGTGTGGTGTCCCACCACAGCCAAAACCTCGCGATTTTTCACCAAAGCCGAAGCAATTTGTTTCGCCACAGCCGGACGATCGTCATCGTTAGCAATCTTTACCCTCAGAGGCACGCCATTAATTCCTCCGGCTTGATTCACCTCAGATTGAGCCTGAGCGACGCCCCGCAAGATATCCAAAGCAGCATTCGGCTGGCTCCCAGTCGGTGCTACCACGGCGATCGTATGTGCCTTGCCGTTGCCGATGCGAGCATTATTCAAATAAATCCTAGTTTCGGGTGCGTTGTAGCAAAATCTTAGGGCGAGTTGAAAATGATTTACTGCTTGCTTGTAGTTGCCCGCAGCCATCGCCTCAATTCCCCGATGCTTTGCTTCTCTAAATTCCGGTCTTTCTAAATTTACATCTTCTTTTTCGATGAGTTTGATTTCCCCCGCACCGATCCGCTTGTTGACATCAAGGCTAAATTTTGTCGGGGATTGTAACGTATTTTCACCCGAGTTCCTATAAACGTTAAAATCCGTATGGGGCGGAAAACCAGCTTTTTCCAACAACCACAAAACCACTGCACTTAAAAAACCTGCTAGCGCTATAGAAATTAACAGCCAAAGAGTTTCATTTTTATCGCGCATAAGTTGTTTCTCAATCAAATCAGTTCGTTAATCAATTTTCTTAAAAGTGGTAAAATAAACCTGTAAGCAAGTCGCGCTACTCCCATTAAAATGTACGACAGCAAAATGGCTAAAACAGTGAGCAGCCCCACTATCACAAATCCTTGAATCCCCAATTGAAACGGATTTAAAATTGACCAAGCTGGAAACAACGTGAAAATTATTGCGTTAGTAACGACTAAAGTAATAAAAAAATAAAACTTTTGTTTCAGCGGGCGGTATTGAGCAAAAATGACACCGCCCAAAACTAGCAGCCACATTAAAAGGCCGAGCCAAACAGTACCCAAAAAGCTAGCAAAACCGATCGCCAGCAACCAACTACCCGAACCAGCGATCGCCGCCCGAGACCACAATTCTCTAATATTGAGTTCTTGAAAACCCGACTCATCCTCAGTTTCCTCCGCCAAATTAGCAGCCAAACCAGCAGGCAAATTAACCGCATCGCTGCGATCGTCAATTTTAACCGGATCTGCCTCAAGCGCGATCGCGCCCCTAACAGCAGGTGCGATCGCTCCTGTGGGCATATCCCCCGACAAAGCAGCCAAAACCTCCGTTGCAGAGGCAAATCGATCGAAGGCAGCCGGCATCACCATGCGATCTAAAATAGCAGCCAAGCGATCGCTCGCCGTCGCCCAATCCCGCCAATTCCAGCGTCGAGTAGCAGACTCCATCAATTCTTGAGGCTTTTTACCCGTCAGCAGATACAAGCAAGTCACGCCCAAAGCATACAAATCCGTTGACGGGTACACCGGTTCCCCAGACACCTGTTCCGGCGGCGCGTAGCCCTGAGTGCCAAAGACGATCGAACTTTGAGCAGAAACCCCCGCCACCACCTGTTTCACCGCCCCAAAATCGATCAAAAATAGTTTGTCCCCAGCGCGATCGCGCACGATATTATCGGGTTTGATATCCCGGTGAATCGTCCCGTTATCGTGAATGAACTGCAACACGGGCAAAATTTGCCGCAACACATCCACTACCTCAGCCTCCGAAAACCTGCCCCGCTGCGCGATTTCCTGGCGCAAATCTTCACCGTCTACGAATTCCTGCACCAAATAAAAAAACTCCTGCACTGGCTGCTGCGGAGTTAATTCACAGGAAACATCCTCGCTGGCCGCATTTTGTCCGGCAACGACAACGTGCATCTCGCAGTAAGCATACAAAGCTGGAATTTGCGGGTGCCTGTCTCCCAGCCTGTCCAAAACATCAGCCTCCCGCCGAAAAGCCCTCATCACCCCTTCAAGCTGCGAAGAATTGAGGTGAGTCGGGGGTTGCAAGCGCTTGACAACGCACTGCCGCTTCACAGGGGAACGCAGGATTGCGCCCTGAAAAGTCGCTCCAAATGCCCCTCGCGACAGGGGGCGCACCGGCAAAAAGCGCCTGTCCAAAATTAACGGCATCCCGCACGCAGCGCAATATTTTTGCTCTGTTTCTTCAAGACTTATGTTTTCATCAATGTCGGGAATAGAGTTAACGGGACTCTGACAGCCCGGACGGGTGCAGTAAATTTCCATCTCTTATGCGATTTGAGATTTGGGATTTGACATCGGTCATGGGAGTAGCTGGGATCGGGGCGATCGAATGCGATCGGCAACTTCCTCCAAAAATACCTTAAGAAATCCCAAAATAGCCAACAACCCGCAGAAAAGGGAAACTACACCCAATTTTCAACAGTTAAAGCCCAACGCTCGTGGTCCCGCCATTCTCCATTGATTTTTAGATATCTTCGAGAAAATCCCTCTTTTGTGAAACCTAAGCGCTCTACCAGATTAATTGATGCTCTATGCGCTAATTCTCCAGTGTTCTTTCTCCAAGATTCTAGCGATCGGTCGATCGTTCATAGTTCTGCAATAGTCCTCACTACAAACCGTTTTGAACGCGGGGAATTGACCGGATGCGATCGGAAAGATGCGTCCACAACACCGGCAAACAAGCTTGGCAAATTGCTTCAACGTGCCGATCGTCCGTGCCACAACAGCCACCTAAAATAGAAATCTGGGGAAATTGCGCTCTCAATTCGCGATATTGACTGCCAAATTCTTCTGGATTGCCGTCGTCCAGCGTTTCCGATTCGTTTAATTCTGCATGGCTTTTGGTAGAGGCATTAGCGCGAATACCTCGAATTCTTTTCAGCCAAGGTTCGCCAGCCACTAAGATGTCAGCAAAGTGAGTCGGATGCGCGCAATTAATCCCGTAATAGAGAGGTGCATTTTCAGTAGCAACATCAACTTGCTCGATTGCATCTTTTAAGGTTTTTCCTGTCGGCAATTTGCCATCAGTTTCGACCGTAAAAGAAATCACCACAGGCATTTCTAACGAGCGAGCCGCAAGAGCAATCCCGATTGCTTCTTCGACATAATTCATCGTAATTGCTGTTACTAAATCCGCATCAGTATCACGGAAAATTTCAATTTGGGTGCGGTGATATTCCGCTGCTTCACCGACAGTCATGGCATCAGCCGGAATGTAACCATCGCCGCGCGGTCCGATGCAGCCGCTAATCACCATCGGACATTCTTGAGTTTCGGATTCTTGGCGAATATTGTGGAGGAGTTCGATCGCTTTGCGGTTCATTGCAGCGAGTGTTTCTGCATCGCATCCGAGTTTGTTAGCCCAGTCAGGATTTGCCCGCCAGGTTGCACTTTCTAGAATCAGTCCAACCTGATAAGTCTTCGCTAAATTCACATAGGTGCGAAAGTATCGATCGAGCGATCGATAACCTGCATCGTGTTTCAATAAATCGAAAGCTGCGAACTCAGGTAAATCCCATCCTTCGTGAAAAATTAGCGTGGTTTCCAATCCACCATCGGTGATAAATAAATCCTTTGTTAACTGAGGCAAATTGTTTCTGTACCGTGCCATAATGTTGCTCCTTGAAATTAATGATGTGTTACAAATTCAACTTCTAAAGTTTTTCCAATTTCCAATTTTCCCCATTTCTGAGAATATTCTGGGAGGCGCGAGCGCACTTGTTGAATTTTTTTAGACGAAAGTCATTCGAGATGATTAGTCAAATTTTTACCCCTCCCCAGCCCTCACGCCACTTCCTACACTTGGGGGGACCCGGCAGTTGACGCCAATCGACTATCGACTATCAACTCTCAACTCTCAACTCTCAATCGATCGCGAGCGGGGACGCTCGCACTACAACTATCAACTATCAAGTATCAACTTGCGTTACTGCGGTTGACGTACCATTGGGAAAATCGGTGGTGATTTGCCTGCTTGAATGGTGCCGATCGCCTGAAATCCATGCCGTTCGTAGAAGAGAACATTGGCTAGTTTTGAGGCTTCGACATAGGCTGGTATCCGATGGCGATCGCACTGCGTCGTTACCTGCTGAATCAACGCGGAACCATAACCTTTGCCCTGTTGAGTTGGATCTACACCAATTAGCGACAAGTACCAATGAGATTCCTTGATATGGTAATGTTCCATCTGTTCTAAAACTGCAAACATATCCGCTAGATCGGACTCGAAAATGCTTTGCTCTAACAGTTTGATTAGCGGCTCAACATCCGGCTCTACTCCTGGTGGAAACCACAGTGCTGCACCTGAATAACCGTCAATACAGTAGGCTGTTTTCTGGGTAAATGCTTTGCCGCCAAATACGTCCACAAAACGCGGGAAATGAGCGAGATATTGATAAGGATCGGGATACATCCAACGCATAATCGGATCGTTGATAAATGCGAGAATGAGGCTGGCTGTGACGTATTTTTGATGGGCGATTGTTGCCGATCGAATCGGTTTTAACAAGGTGCTTGCTGAATTATGCTGCTGGTGTGAATGGGAAATAGTTAAGTATGATGCCATGAGAGTTTTCTCCGTGAGTTGAAGCTGTGTCAGATTGTTTTGAGTTGGGAGAGAGGGGCGTATTGCGCCCCTTGAAACATCTCCGTTGTCACTAAGCGGAAGTAGATGATACCGACAGTCTATGGCGCGTTTTCTTGCGTCTTAGATCCCCCCCAACCCCCCTTAAAAAGGAGAAAGAGCTGCTTGCATTTCCCTGTTTAAGGGGATTCCAGATCGGCTTTGGGATTTTTACAGAATTGGGGAGAAAGAACTTCTTGCATCCCCCTATTTTTAAGGTGGATTGAGGGAGATCGGGAGATGAAAAACGATTAGCGGATGTTAGAAATGATGTTGACTATGCCCGCATTGGTAATGTTGCCAAAGCCTTCAGCGGGAGCTGAGATGGCAGCTTCCAACTGGCCGGAACCGTTGAAATTACCGATCGCGATGCCAGTACCGAAGCGATCGCCCGCTTCGCGCGTCCCTGCAATGCCATTGAATTCTTGTTGTAGGATGCGCACATCGAAATTGCTATTACTTAACCCCGTGGAAGTGCCGAATACCGCAGTTACCATACCCGCTGAGTTATCTTCACCAGGGGCACCGATGAGAACATCGGCAAAACCATCGTTGTTGATATCTTTGGCATCGATCGTCGCTCCAAACTTATCGCCTGCTTCTGCTGAACCGCTAAATATGTCGGGTTGACTTACGATTCGAGATGCAACATTCGACAAAGGTTGATTGCGACGACCGTGATAAACATAGATCTGGCCTGCATCATTGTTTTTTCCCGGAGCACCAACCAGCACATCAGCCACGCGATCGCCATTCACATCTGCTACTGCTACCGCTGCACCGAAGAGATCGCCAGTTTTGTCGCTTTGTCCCGAAAAGGATTGACCGATAAGCTGACTGTTAGTTGCCGTCAATCCACTGGCTGAGCCGTAGATGACATGAAATACACCTGCACCTGCTGCTACATCGGGGGCACCGGGCGCACCTACTACTAAATCCTCAAAGCCATCACCATTGATATCTCCTGCGGCAAGAGCATCGCCAAAATTAGCATTGGGATTAGTCAGTCCTAAAATACCGGGAGTATCGCGGTGAAATACCTGGGGATTGGTGGTGAAGCCGGAGCTAGAACCATAATTGACTTGAATTGCACCAGATCCAGACTGTCCCGAAGCCGCCGCGAATCCATCTCCGACAACAACATCATCTTCCCCGTCTCCATTGAAATCTCCTGCTGTCACCGCAGATCCAAAGCGAGAATTTGTGCTGTTGGGGAAACTTGGAGTTTTGAGGATAGTGCTTTGTCCTGTCAGAGGATTCGCAGTTGTACCAAACCGAATTACCGTTTGTTCTCCTCCCAGCACTAAATCATCCATGCCATCACCATTGATGTCACCTGTGGCAAGTCCTCCTCTCAAATTACTCAAATTGAGCTTGGTAGGAGCATTTGTGTTCAAGCCATTACTCGAACCAAAAACCGCGCGCGCAACTCCATCAATGCCACTGCTAACAACTAAATCAGTTTTGCCGTCTTTATTGAAATCTCCAGTAACAGTTGGATTGTTGCCGGAAAAAAGTTTATCGCCAAGTCGATTATTGTTGGTCGAAGGGTTGAGAGCAAAAACTGAATTTTCTGGTTCTGGACCTGCCACTCCATTAATAACGAAGCTGATTTCACCTCGATCGCCATCTCCAGCACCGCGTCGCACGATCGTTTGGTTAACATTTCCCAGAAATAGACCTGTATCGCTATTAAAGATTTGACCTGTGAGCCGATCGAGATTGAGATTCAAGTCTTTTTTGCCCGAATCTGGGTTGATATCTACTGTAGTCGCTGATGCTGGATCGTCATTTTCCAGAATCTTAATTGCGATCGGTACAAAGCGTTGGCTTGAAGTGTTCGTAAACGTCCACTCCGTACCCGGATTTAGGTCATCTTTGCCTTCAAACTTTTTACCCGAGAAGGCTTTGCCATCGACCGTCACGCGGGACTCAAAATCAGCTTCGTTTGTGAATAGAAAAGTATCGGGACCGTCGAGGTTATCAACCTGCTTCATTCGCGTAATCTTTACGGTTACTGGTTCGTCAATCAACTGTGTCATGATAGGATTCTCCTTGAGTTAAATGTAAATTAGATCTGCTGGTTACGATTAAGCTGCAACAGCATTTCTTTTCATCTAAATCGAAGGTAACGACAGCAGCGTTCCGAAAGCGTTCCGAAAGCGATCTAAAATCGATCCAACATCGATCTCATACCAATTTCCTAAAGTAGCACTACATATCTACCCCATCAACCCTTCTTATTAAGGGGGAAATCAAACTGCATCAAGAACAAATATTTATGAAATTGGGACAAGATTTAATGTCTAATTACCATTGCCGACCAAACCCGATCGAACGGAATATTGAGTTTGCGCTGAACTTCTCGAACGGACTCTAAATCGGGTGCATTCAGTTCGCAAATTAACCGGGTGCGATCGAAGGACAGGTAAGATTGAATCCACTCAATGCCGCGTTCCACGTAACAATTTAGGGTTTTGTGGCTGACTTCATCCAACTCTGCTTGTGAGATCGGGGGATAAGTGCCCTCAAATACCTTGAGGATGGCTTCATTGTGCTGCGGTTGAATGCCTTCTGGCTTAACGATTTCCCCAGCCCAAATTCGATTAAAAAAACCGCCCGCTTTCCGATAAGATTCTCGCACCGATTCCGCGTCAGGGGCATCAAAAGTGCAAATCATGCGATGGCGATCGACCGACAGCAGCGAATACCGCCAGGTTGCATTGCGTTCTGTCAGACACTCCCAGACTCGGTAATCAACATCAGTCAGTTCCTCTGGAGTTAGAGGGGAATCTGAAAGGGTTTCAACGATCGTAATTGTCATAATAATTCATCCTAATTTTGAGATTTTTAATTGTAGGTTTCAGCCAACAAAATATGAGATTTCATTTGGTTTATAACACGATCGATCGCCATTAAGGTTCAAAATTAAGGTTCAAGCACTGGCGCTGCTTCTATTTCTGGAGGTAAAGGAAATTCAGTGACAAGACGGACGATCGCTATTAAGTAGATCGAGTTTGAAAATTAAGGATTTTCTGTTTGCTCAAACTCGATCGGATCGTCGGTATCTTCTTCACTAAAACGATCGACTTGTAAAACAAAACCGGGCAATACTGATTCTCCATCCAGTATTGTCGGTAACTGACGAATTTCTGGAGGTTGTCCGGGGCGGTAAATTTCTACCTGTTGGTCGTGAGGATTAAACATCCATCCCAATCTCACTCCACTATCGATATACTCTTGCATTTTATTGCGTAAAGTTTCGAGTCGATCGCTCCTCGATCGCAATTCCATCACAAAATCTGGAGCGATCGGAGGAAATTTTTGTCGTTGTTCTGGGGTAAGATTTTGCCAGCGAGATAATTCGATCCAAGCCGCATCAGGAGAGCGATCGCCGCCTCCTGGTAGCTTAAACAGTGTCGATGAGCTAAACACTTTTCCCGATAGAGTTTGACGGTTCCAAATAGTTAAATCTGTACCTAACTCTAATTCGTAGCTGCCACTATCTCCTCCTACTGGTGACATAACAATTAAAGCTCCTTGCCGATCGCGCTCTAGAGGAATTTCGGGGTTGTTAATACAAAGTTGATAGAATTGCTCGTCGCTGAGATAAACGCGATCGAGATTCAAAACTAATGGTAATCTTAGAGAAGTCATCTGTCTGGCACCATGAAAAATTACAATAACGGGGATGGTAAACTCAGATTCGATCTAAGTATATCAAACTCTAAATAAATTAGGCAAAATTAGCTAAAAGTCGCTCGAATTCGATCGGGTTCCAATCACTGCTGTCTGGAGTCCCATTTGAGTAGTATGAATTGCGGTTTTCAAACGCTAGCTAAAAGAAGGGTTTGTCTGCGAAGATACTCGATCCGACGATCGCCCAGCAAAATTAACAAGTTTAAATCTATGTAATTGTTCGCTCGAACTCGCGACTCGTAAGAATTACAATACCAACCCCGATCGCGTAGGCAATTAAATCTCGCCAGTCAAACGTAGTGCCAATCGTCAGATGCGCGAGTTGAGAATCTCTCCATCCAAAAATATCGATAATTTTAAATAACTGCAACAGCTCGATCGAATAGGCAAAAATTAAAGTGCCGATCGCAATTTTCTGGAGCCGAATCGCAAAAAAAGCATGGATCAAATAAGCGATCGCCATCACAACTAATACGTCTCCCAGCAGCGGCCGAATCCACCGATCGCGAAAAAAGAGCGCGATAATGACTTCAATTACTAAAATAATAGAAAATAAAATGAACGATCGACGGTGAAATCTCAAAAGTTTGCGATCGCGAGAATTCTGAGTCATGCTATTACAAAATATTAGAAAGTAATTTATAAATCAACCGAAATACAGCCGTACCCGCGATCGCGCATAAAGCCGCCAACCATCCCGCAAACAACACGCCCGTCAAAGGAGATCCTGGATAAATCGCAGCAGCAGTCGCGCGCAAAGCCGGGAAAAACACCATCAAAGCCAGCGTTCCCCCGCCAATAAATAGCATCTGTGTTTGTTCGATCGTCCGCCTGTATTGCGCGTAAATCAAGCCTCCCACGATCGTTCCCAACAATCCCACACTCAAGCCTGGATTTGGCAGCAAACTCGTCAGGGCGATCGCCAGCAACCCCCCTTCAAAACCCGTAAACGCCGCCCCTACCAAAATCTCCCAAAGCGAAAAAGCCCCTTTCTGCCGGGGTTGCAGCCTTCCCGGAGGCGTCGCGACACCGGGCGCAGGAGGCTGCTGGGTCGGTGGAGGCTGCTGAGTTGGTGGGGGAGTCGCAGCCGGCGGCACAGGAGGCATAACAACGACAGCAGGAGGCTTAGAGGATGTTTTTAGAGCCTCCAATACCTCAGTTGCAGATTGAAAGCGTTGGCTGGGAGCGGGCAATAACATTCGATCGATCGCATCCACCAAACCCGGACTCACCTGCACCCGTGAATGCCAATTCCACTCATTTCTGTAACTGTCGAACAATTCCGTCGGCTGCAAACCGGACAGCAAAGTAATGCAAGTTACGGCCAAAGCATACAAATCCGTTGCCGGATAAACTTCTTGCCCGCTCATCTGTTCCGGCGGAGCGTAACCCAAAGAATAAATACCAGTCGAAGCTTTGCCACTTCCTGCACTTTGCGTTACCTGTTTTACCGCCCCAAAATCTAATAGATAAAGCCGACCGTTTTTGCCCCGCATAATATTAGCAGGTTTAATATCTCGGTGAATCGAACCGCGAGCGTGGACAAAATCTAAAACCTTCAAAATTTCCCGCAGCACTTCCACCGTTTCTGCTTCCGAAAATTTGCCTTTGACAGCCAGTTCATCTTCCAAATTTTCCCCATCAATAAACTCTTGAACCAGATAGAAAAACCGATCGTTTTTTCCCTGCTGCAAACTAGGAACGCTCAACTCAAAAAATGCCAGCAAACTCGGAATTTGCGGGTGTTCGTTCCCGAGTTCTTCCAAAACCGCCGCCTCCCGTTCAAACAGATTTTGAGCAATTAGCAATTGCTGCGGGTTGAGATTCACTGGCGGCTGCAACAGTTTAGCAACGCACTGTCGCATCGCCGGAGTATAGCGATCGCGAGCTAAAAATGCCGCCCCAAAACCGCCTTGACCCAACAGCCTTGCCGGCAAATAACGACCGCTCAAAATCAACGGCATCCCGCAAGTCGTGCAAAACTTTTGCTGCACAGTTTTCAGCGAATAACTGTCATCTAGGTCAGCAAAATAGTTTTGAGGGCGGGGGCAGCCGGGGCGGGTGCAGTAAACTTCCATTGTAGTTCGCTAAGAAGAAGGAAGAGGGGGAGAGTTTTGAGTTTTGAGTTTTGAGTTTTGAGTTTTGAGTTTTGAGTTTTGAGTTTTGAGTTGAGAGGGAGAGAGTAGGAGAATTACCAATTACCAATTACCAATTCCCAACTGTCAACTGTCAACTGTCAACTGTCAACTGTTTCTAAGACTTCCAAGTCAAGAGATAGTGGATTTTGTTTATTCTTGCCAGAATAAGTGGCAAACAGAGGCAAAATTTCCGTGCTAAAAGCTTCTGCCGCTTTTGAACGGTAGCGGTTGGGATTGCAAATCAGCGATAAAATCCGAGTTACCACAACTTCCTCCATTTTTGCTTTGTACAAAACACCCATTTGCAACTCTTTTTCGATCGCAGAAACGGAGACAAAAGCAGCACCCAATCCCGACTGAACGGCATTTTTAATCGCCTCGATCGAATTTAGTTCCATCTCGATTTTCAGGCGGCGCGTGTCAATGCCATTGCGAGACAGTACCTGATCGATTACTTTCCGAATTGTAGACTGCGAATCCAGAGAAATAAACTGCAATTGGTAAAGGTCTTCTTTTTCGATCGTTTCTTGTTCTACCATCGGGTGAGACGGCGGGAGAATCAAAGCTAGTTCGTCCTCAGCGTAAGGAGTAATTTCTAAAGCTTCTACGAGTTCGGTAGGTATTTCTCCGCCAACAATCGCTAAATCGATTTGTCCGTTAGCGACACTCCACGCAGTACGGCGGGTAGAGTGAACGTGAAGCTGCACCGCCACGTCGGGGTACTTTTGGCGAAACGTCCCGATCATTCGCGGTAGCAGGTACGTACCCGTTGTTTGCGAAGCCCCCACGATCAGAGTACCGCCTTGGAGATTTTGCAAATCTTCCAGAGCTCGACAAGTTTCTTGGCAAAGCGATAAAATTTTTTCGCCGTAACTCAACAGCAGGTGTCCGGCTTCGGTAAGTTGAGCCCGCCGCCCCCCCCTGTCGAACAGCGGCACATCCAACTGTCTTTCTAAATTTTGCACCTGCAAACTAACTGCTGGCTGCGATACATACAAGCTGTCAGCGGCGCGCTTGAAGCTGCCTTCAGAAGCGATCGCCTTAAGAATGCGTAACTGGTCTAAAGTGAAAGGAAGGTCAGACATATATCTAATTGTCAGTTGTCATTTGGTAGTTGACGGTTGACGGTTGTCCGTTATCCGTTGGCCGCGGGCAGTTAGCGGGCAGTTGGCAGTTGGCAACCCCTCTCGCACTCCTTGAGGATGGCAGTTGGCAGTTGCCATTAGTCAGTTGTTACCAAAATCAATAACTTAATGACTAATGACTGCTGACTGATGACCAATAGCTGATGACTGATAACCGCTGAATGCTCCTTTAGATACTTTGTGACACAAATCGGCCTCGAATCAATAACTTTTCTTAATATTTGCAATGACGATCGATTTGGCGCTAGACAGCCACTTAATTATGTTGGGTTTGTTACTGATTTTTGCGCTCGCCCACAGCGGTTTGGCAGCCCTGAGGGCCAAAGGTGAAAAGCTAATGGGCGCAAGACTTTACCGGGTGTTGTTTGCCCTTGTCAGTCTGCCCCTGGCTGTGGTTTTGATTGTCTACTTTTTCAACCACCGCTACGACGGCGTACAGATGTGGCAGCTACAGGGCGTCCCTGCCGTCAAGCCAATAGTTTGGACGCTTTCGGCAATTTCTTTCCTGTTTCTATACCCGGCAACTTTCAACCTCCTAGAAATTGCCGCCGTCCAAAAGCCCCAAGTTCACCTCTACGAAACCGGCATCATCCGCATCACCCGCCACCCACAAATGGTGGGACAGGTAATTTGGTGCATCGCCCACACCCTGTGGATCGGAACTAGCTTTACCCTCGTCACTTCGATAGGTTTGATCCTGCACCACCTATTTGGAGTGTGGCACGGCGACAAGCGACTGGCTGCCCGTTTTGGAGAATCCTTTGAAACCATCAAATCTCGCACCTCCATCATTCCGTTTTTGGCGGTACTCCAAAAACGTCAAACCCTTAATTTGCTTGAGTTTATCCGCCCTTCATATTTGGGAGTAGCCATTTTTACCGGATTGCTGTGGAAAATTCATCCCCTGCTAATTCGTGCGACGGGGAGCATTGACTGGTAGCATGATCCCTAGGATAGAAAAAAATTATTTATTTTTGAGGGATCATGGTGTTGTCCGTTAGCGAACGCACTTTTGCACAAGAAGTTTTTCAAGCTTCTACCCCGGTTTTAGTTCATTTTTGGGCTCCTTGGTGCGGTCTGTGCCGCGCTATAGACCCAACCCTAAGAAAGTTTGATGCCCAGTGGACAGGTCGAGTGAAGGTGGTAGGAGTTAATGCCGATCGAAGCTTGAAATTGGCCAGCACTTATCGGTTAACCAGTCTGCCAACGCTGATTTTATTCGAGGGCGATAAAGTTCGATTTCGATTTGAACACTATCAAGGACGGGAGGAACTGTTGCGGACTCTGGATGCTTGGATGCTGGAAACTGTGCATTCGGGCTCAAATCAATTGCTACAACCTCAAGAAGCAGTAAAAAGTTGATTGGGAGAGTGCCAGAAGGGAACCTGGCAGGAGGGGGAGAGGGGGAGATGGGGAGATGGCAAACACTCTGTTTCTGCCGCACCGCCGCACCGCCCACCGCCGAACTGCCATAACAGCTTGGAAGTTAACCGGGTTCTTTACAAGATTCACGGTTTGGATGCCGTGTTTTCCGAGATTGACCCGGTTTTTGCTCTGTGTTTCGATCGAAGTTTCAACAGTTGTTGAGAAAAGCTTAACTTTCAAGAAATCGACCTTTTGATACAAATTTAAGGCGAACTTTGTCGCTAAGATCGAAGCAAATCATTTCAATTTTGGCTGAGTGCAAGTCAGCCTTTAGGCTGGAATTTATTGGCTTGTCCGATAGATTGAGAGCTAACAAAAGCCCAAACTGTATTGTTAGGGAGCGTGGGGTAGTTTACAATTATTTACAGTTTTGTCAATCTAGTTAAAAGATCTAAACTACATCAGTCATGGAACTGCTTTATCAATACGCCTGGCTGATTCCAGTCCTGCCGCTGGCAGGCGCAATGCTAGTAGGTCTCGGGTTAATTACCTTTAACCGAGCCACCAACAAAATCCGGCAAGGGAATGCGATCGCGATCGTCTCCCTGCTGGGAGGGTCAATGGTACTCTCTTTTGCATTGCTCTGGAGTCAACTTCACGGCCACGCACCCTACACCCGCATGATTGAATGGGCCTCTGCCGGCGACTTCACGCTGAGTATGGGCTACACCATCGACCCCTTAACGTCGGTGATGCTGGCGATCGTTACTACGGTCGCCTTTTTGGTAATGATTTACACCGACGGCTACATGGCCCACGATGACGGGTACGTGCGTTTTTACGCTTACCTGAGCATCTTCAGCTCGTCGATGTTGGGTTTGGTGGTCAGCCCGAACATAATTCAGATTTATATTTTTTGGGAACTGGTAGGTATGTGCTCGTACCTGCTCGTCGGCTTTTGGTACGATCGCAAACCTGCAGCCGATGCTTGCCAAAAAGCTTTCGTCACTAACCGCGTCGGCGACTTCGGCCTGCTGCTGGGCATCCTCGGTATTTACTGGGCCACGGGCAGCTTTGAATTCGGCGTGATGGGCGAACGCCTCCATTCTTTAGTTGAATCCGGCGCTCTTCCGGCAACTCTGGCAACTATCTTCGGCGTCTTGGTATTTTTGGGTCCGGCAGCCAAATCGGCTCAATTCCCCCTCCACGTATGGCTTCCAGACGCGATGGAAGGCCCGACACCGATTTCGGCCCTGATCCACGCGGCGACGATGGTGGCCGCCGGCGTCTTTTTGATCGCTCGGATGTACCCGGTGTTTGAAAGTTTGCCGGCAGTGATGAACCTGATCGCTTGCACCGGTTGCTTTACAGCATTTCTGGGCGCTTCGATCGCGATTACCCAAAATGACATCAAAAAAGGCCTCGCCTACTCCACCATTTCCCAACTCGGCTACATGGTGATGGCGATGGGCGTCGGTGCCTACAGTGCCGGACTCTTCCACTTGATGACTCACGCTTACTTCAAAGCGATGCTGTTCCTGTGCTCGGGTTCAGTGATTCACGGGATGGAAGCAGTCGTCGGCCACAATCCGGCCCTCGCTCAAGATATGCGCGTGATGGGCGGCTTGCGCAAGTATATGCCGATTACGGCAACTTGCTTTTTAATCGGGAATTTGGCAATCTGCGGGATTCCCCCGTTTGCCGGTTTTTGGTCGAAAGATGAAATCCTCGCCCAAGCTTTCGCAGCAAATCCCGCTTTGTGGCTGGTTAGCTGGCTGACGGCGGGGATGACGGCGTTTTATATGTTCCGAATGTATTTCTCCACTTTTGAGGGCGAATTCCGGGGCAATGACGATACGATTAAGCAGCAATTGCTGCAACCCGGTTTGGTTTTCGGCCCGGGAGCAATGAATGTTAAGGAATTGGCCCCAACTGGCGAAGGCCACGAAGAACACGCCCATTTCCCTCACGAATCTCCCCTGACAATGGCTTTGCCGTTAGTCTTGCTGGCTGTACCTTCGGTGTTCATCGGTTTTGTCGGCACGCCGTTTGCTAATTATTTCGAGCAGTTTGTCCGCGCTCCTGGTGAGTCTCTGGCAGAAGTTTTAGAACACGCTGCGGAGTTCGATTTGACGGAATTTTTGATTATGGGCGGCAGCTCTGTAGGTATTGCTTTGCTGGGCATTACTTTAGCTTCCCTGATGTATCTGAGCCGGAAAATCGATCCGAGTGCGATCGCGAAAAAAATCAAGCCGCTTTACGAGTTCTCGCTTAACAAGTGGTATCTTGACGATATCAACGATTTTCTCTTCGTTAAAGGCAGCCGCCGTTTGGCGCGGCAAGTCATGGAAGTGGATTTGCGAGTTGTCGATGGTATTGTCAATTTAACTGGTTTGGTAACGCTAATTACCGGTGAAGGTTTGAAATACTTTGAAAGCGGTCGCGCTCAATTTTATGCCCTGATCGTGTTTGTTGCGGTTCTGGGTTTTGCGATCGTTTCCGGGATTGGTTAATGTGTTTATGACAGGAATTGCGCGCTCGATCTGTGGGTGCGCAATTCGCTTATTTATGTTTTTGTAGGGACACGGCAATGCCGTGTCCTGAGTTGTATTAAAAACGGTTAATAATATTGCGATCGCGGAATTTTGCTAATAAAAATTCACCGAGGACACTCGCACTATCAACTATCAACTCTCAACTCTCAACTATTCCTTCTTCCGCGCCTGTTTTCGTAAAGAAAGTATAAAATTTAGCCCAAAATGGGAAAAATGTGTTTAAACCTAATAAGAGGATAGCTAATTTAAAAATGCAATGGATACAGCTAACTTTCCCTGGTTAACAACAACAATCCTGTTTCCTATTGCTGCGTCTTTGCTGATTCCTTTCATTCCCGACAAGGACGGCAAGACGGTGCGGTGGTATGCTTTGATTGTCGGTTTGATTGATTTTGCCCTGCTGGTTTACGCTTTTTACACTCAGTACGACTTTAACAATCCCGGACTGCAACTTGTAGAGAGTTACTCTTGGGTGTCGCAACTGGATTTGAATTGGTCGGTGGGTGCTGACGGTTTGTCGATGCCACTGATTTTGCTGACGGGTTTTATTACTACGTTAGCTACTTTAGCAGCTTGGCCGGTCACGTTCAAACCGAAGCTATTTTACTTTTTGATGCTGACAATGTACGGCGGGCAAATAGCAGTTTTTGCCGTGCAGGATATGTTGCTATTTTTCCTGGTTTGGGAACTGGAATTAGTCCCGATTTACCTGATTTTGTCCATCTGGGGCGGCAAGAAGCGCCTCTATGCAGCAACTAAGTTTATCCTGTACACGGCGGGAGGTTCGCTGTTTATTTTGGTTGCAGCCTTGACGATGGCATTTTACGGCGATACGGTGACGTTTGATATGCGCGCGATCGCGCTTAAAGATTACGCCCCAAATGTAGAATTCCTGCTGTACGCTGGTTTCCTAATCGCTTACGGCGTGAAGTTGCCGATTTTTCCGCTGCACACTTGGCTTCCCGACGCCCACGGAGAAGCCACCGCACCCGCCCATATGTTGCTAGCAGGAATTCTGCTGAAAATGGGCGGCTATGCTTTGCTGCGGATGAATGCGGGAATGCTTCCGGATGCTCACGCTGTATTCGCACCAATTTTAGTAATTTTGGGTGTAGTAAATATTGTTTACGCGGCTTTAACTTCTTTTGCACAGCGAAATTTGAAGCGGAAAATAGCTTATTCTTCGATTTCGCACATGGGCTTTGTGTTAATCGGGATAGCTTCGTTTACCGATTTGGGAATTAGCGGCGCAATGCTGCAAATGGTTTCCCACGGTTTGATCGGGGCGAGTTTGTTCTTTATGGTGGGCTGCACTTACGATCGCACTCACACGCTGATGCTGGATGAAATGGGCGGTGTCGGCAAGAAAATGCGCAAGGTTTTTGCCATGTGGACTGCTTGTTCTATGGCCTCTTTAGCTTTGCCGGGAATGAGCGGTTTTGTAGCAGAATTGATGGTGTTTGTCGGTTTTGCCACCAGCGATGCTTACAATCCGGTATTTAAGGTTTGCGTGGTATTTCTCGCTGCTGTCGGGGTGATTTTGACTCCGATTTATCTGCTGTCAATGCTGCGGGAAATCTTCTACGGACCGGAGAATAAGGAATTGGTAGAACACGAAGAATTGGTGGATGCGGAACCGCGAGAAGTGTTTATCATTGCTTCTTTGTTAGTGCCGATTATCGGTATCGGTTTGTATCCGAAAATTCTGACTCAGGTTTACGATGCAACGACGATCCAGTTGACTGCTAGATTGCGCGATTCTGTGCCTTCTCTGGCGAAGGTTGGAAATGCGGAAACTGTTTCTTTGAAAGCACCCGCGATCGAGCCTAGTAAGTTATAATTTGCACTGGATGCTAGGAAGAAAACCCTCAAACTAATTTTAAAATAAGGTTTGGGGGTTTTCTATTTTTGTGGGGGCGATTCTTCGATCTAAACTTTTCAATAGAGTTGGCCAACAGTATGATTATTGAGTTTGAAGTCGCAGAGGCACTGAAGCAGATTGCATTGGATGAGGATATCAAAGCATACGTTCTTCAACATCCACCGCTTTATCAACCCTTGCTGCATGCAGCCCTTCGCTTTATTGGTGGTGAAACTTTGGTACAGTGTGCAGAAACCGCAAAATCTTTGAATCAGCAGGGGTTTGCTGTCACTATTGACTACATGGGCGAAAGTACCCGCGACACTGAAATGGCAGAACAAGCGACACAAGAATTTCTCAATGTGATTCAAGCGATCGCAGAACAAAACCTTGACTCATCCGTATCATTAGACTTGTCTCACATTGGCATGGTTATCAATGCCGAGTTAGGGTACAAAAACGCTTGTGTTCTTGCTGAGGCCGCCCAGAAAGCAGGTCTTGAAATAATGATTAGTATGGAGGGAACTGACCGCACAAGCTTGATTCTGGAAACTCATCAACGGTTATGCGAAACCTTTGATAATGTTGGAATCACACTCCAAGCGTATCTGCACCGAACACCGAACGATCTTGAAAATGCGTTACAGCGTCCGGGCAAAATTCGATTAGTAAAAGGGGCATACGCTGCTCCTGCTGAGGTTGCCAAATCTCGTGGTGCAGAACTTGACGAATCTTACCGCCACTTAATGGAAAGGCTTTTAACAAGCAGACATCCCTGCTCGATCGCAACACACGATCCCGCTTTACTAGATCTATTTCCCCTCGAATACGCACACAAATCTATTCAAGAGCAAGGAATAGAACAAGACAAAATTGAATTTGAAATGTTGAAGGGGGTGACTCCAGAGCGATTGCTTGCAATGAGGAATTACGGGTATCGCACTCGGGTTTACTTGCCTTACGGTCATGAGTGGCATTTATATCTGTGCAATCGTTTGGCTGAATACCCTCCCAACGTTTATCAAGCAATTATTGATGCTGTGAAGTACAAGTACGATCGGTGATGTGGTAGCAGCACAACAATATTTCTAGCGCTATTGTACTGCGAAGCGTGCGATATTTAGCAAGGGCGATCGCAATACTCAATACCTAATACTTCAAAATTACCAGTGGATCGATCGCCCTTCAATTAGGTACGATCGCCTTTAGAGTTTTTACCCTTAATTGTTTTAGTTTCTCTTATTGCTAGAATATAGCAGAATAATCTCCCTCTATCTTGATACTGAGGCATTTTTATGTTAAGTGTGACAGTTGATGAAATTCAGCAAGATATTTCAAAGTTTCTGCGTCAGGTGCAGTCAGGCGAAACGTTGATTATCCTGCAAGCAGATAAGCCGATCGCCGAACTCAGACCTATTTCTAGCATCAAGCAATTGCGACCGTTTGGTTTGTGTGCAGATGAGTTTACCGTTCCAGATGATTTTGATGCTCCCTTGCCGGAAGATATACTCAGCGCATTTGAAGGTAAATGAAAATTCTGCTAGATACACACATCTTTTTATGGTTCATCAATTGTTCTTTTCATCCAAGTCTGCGTTTCAAAAAAGTGCATCCAGACTTACCAATCTACTCGGCTCGAATCAGCAAAAGTTATCGAGCAGTCGATCGATTAGATGGAGATACTGTTATTTGGTTTTGGGTTGACTCACAGGCAGAGTATGATAGATTACTATCTCGGTTGTAGAAGTAAAAATGATGCAAGAAGCAATATTCAGTCCATTTTTTGCAACAGTGTTTCTAACACTCCTAGTCTGGTTGTATATGTACATCCGCCGCATCAGTTTCATCACCAGTAGAAAGCTCAGTCAAAAAGACCTTGCTGTACCGGGCGCGCTGGCACAGATTTCGCCACCAAACGTATCCAACCCATCGGATAACCTCAAAAACCTGTTCGAGATTCCGATAATTTTTTATGCACTTATCCTATATCTGTTTGTTACGAAGCAAGTGGATGCAGTGTACGTGAATGCTGCGTGGGTTTACGTTGTTTTTCGCGCATTGCATAGCGCTGTCCATTGCACGTTCAATCTTATCATCCTGCGGTTTTATCTTTACCTATTTTCTACGCTGGCGGTGTGGTTTATTGCGATCCGTGCAGCCCTTATCCACTTTGGCATATAGGTACGCGAGGAGCGATCGCCCTACTCAATACTTCAAAATTACTGCGGTCGATCGCCCTTAAATTCACGCTCGATCGCCCTCTGATTTTCCAACGTTATTGTTATCCGAAGAATGCGATATTTGTCAAGGGCGATCGAACTCTCATAAATTTCACTTCACTCAAATTACCAAGAAGAAGCGATAATAATATAGAATGCCATAGTTTCTTTTGAACTTTCCTCAACAAGGGGTTCTTCTTGTAGCTGTCTGTCGCGATGAACAGAAGATTGTAGGATGTCAAAACATAGAACCATTCCTGTAAAAATCAATCGATCGCGGATCTACTATGCTTAAGACTGTTTAGTCGTTATGCTTCCACAATACCTAATACTTCAAAATTACCAGTAGGTCGATCGCTCCTGGGATAGAAACAATTAAGCCCCTCTAGACGCTGCAATCAGGGACGATTAGAGTTGACGCAATCTGTCTAGGTTTTTTAACTGTTGTGACTGTTCTTGCAATCGAGTTTCAAGCTTCTGACAAACAAGTTCACATAAATCAAAAATCATCGGATCGGTGATTTGATAGTAAACGCTCACTCCCTGCGGTTGCCGTTGAGCGATGCCTGCCTGCGTCAAAATCTTGAGGTGCTTGGAAACATTGGCTTGTCCCAGCCCTGTTTCCTCAATGATTTCAGTGACATTTTTTGCACCGCTTTTGAGCGCACACAGCAATTGCAGCCGACTCAGCTCTGATAGAACTTTGAAGTAATCGGCAACTTGAGCCAGAGCTGAAACTGGGATTTGAGACATAAGCAGGAGTTTGTTGAGTTTGGTTGCAGCGAGATTTTCTTGTTATACTACTATATAGTAATATCATAAACAAATGGAGAATGATGGCTATGCTGTTTCGTCAACTGTTCGATCGGGAAAGCAGCACCTATACTTATCTGATTGCCGATCGCGCTTCCGCAGAAGCCGTATTGGTCGATCCAGTATTAGAACAGGTTGAGCGAGATCTCAAATTGCTCAAAGAACTAGGTTTGACGTTGCGTTATTGCTTGGAAACTCATGTTCATGCCGATCACATTACCAGTGCATCTCAACTGCGGGAAGCAACAGGCTGTGTGAGCGTGGTTCCAGCCCAAGCAGAGGTTAACTGTGCAGATCGTTTTATCCACCCAGGCGAAACGCTACAGGTGGGAATGGTGGAAGTGCAGGCGATCGCCACGCCAGGACACACAGATAGCCACATGGCATACCTTGTCAATGATACTCACTTGCTGACCGGCGATGCCTTATTTATCCGCGGCTGTGGACGCACTGATTTTCAAAGCGGGGATGCCGGAACCTTGTTTGATTCAGTCACTCAACGATTATTTACCTTGCCTGACTCTACCTCAATCTATCCAGGACATGACTATCGCGGGCAAACCGTTTCTTCCATTGAGGAAGAAAAACGCTGGAATCCTCGGTTTGTGGGGCGAAACCGGGATGAGTTTATTGAATTTATGAATGCACTAAATCTACCCAATCCTCAAAAAATGATGGAAGCAGTGCCAGCTAATGAACGGTGTGGCAACCTCGCCTCAATTTCTGCCTAGTAGACCTTCGATCTATTCTATTTGGACTCAAACTATGACACTGACTAACGATTCTCAACTTCAAGAAATTGATGCTCAAATCTTGAAACAATGGCTTGAGGAAAACGCCGTAACTTTAGTGGATGTTCGAGAAACTGCTGAATATGCAACTGAACGGATTCCCGGCGCAAAATTGCATCCACTTTCACAATTCGATCCACATCAAATACGCTCTTCGGCGGGACAAAAACTGGTTCTTTATTGTCAATCAGGAAATCGCTCTGCCAAAGCCGCTAGAGAATGTTTAGAGGCTGGATTTAATTCTGTGATTCATCTGCGTGGCGGACTTCCTACTTGGAAAAATGCAGGCTATCCCATTGAAAAAAGCCAAAATGCACCGATTAGTCTATTTCGACAGGTGCAGATTGTGGCTGGCTCATTGGTTTTGCTGGGAACAGTTTTAGGGGTGTTTGTCTCACCTGAGTTTTTACTGCTGAGTGGATTTGTGGGTGCTGGGCTAGTGTTTGCTGGAATCACTAATACCTGTGCAATGGGAATGCTATTAGCAAAGTTACCTTACAACCAACAAGTAGGAAATAAACCATGATCTGGATCGTCGGACACTTCCTGGCAGTTGGTATTGGTGTGAGTTTAGGCTTATTGGGCGGTGGTGGTTCTGTGCTAGCACTGCCTGTGCTGGTTTATGTTATGGGTGTTGCACCAAAACCGGCGATCGCCATGACTTTGATTATTGTCGGGACTGTTAGCTTATTGGGCAGCATTCCCCATGCGCGGCGTGGCAATCTGAATCTCAAAACCGCAGTTATTTTTGGAACTGCGACCATGTTGGGGACTTATCTCGGTGCAAGAATTGCTACGCTACCCTTGATTACCAGTGCATTCCAGATGACCCTATTTGGATTGTCGATGCTAATTGCCGCAGGCTTGATGATTTATCGAACCACAAAGTCAAAGCCTGTATCTAGTCAGGATGAACTAGATGCGATCGAGTATATCAAACCCGTTTGTAAATACTGCTGGCTATGGCTGATGACTGAAGGAATTGCAGTGGGAGTTTTGACCGGATTAGTTGGGGTTGGGGGCGGGTTTGCGATCGTCCCTGCCTTGGTTTTATTGGGAAACGTACCCATGCGACAGGCGATCGGAACTTCTCTACTAATTATTGCGTGTAATTCTGTCGCGGGTCTATTAGGTTATTTAGGGCATATTTCCTTAGACTGGAATCTCACGGTTTCATTCACCTTTTTAGCTGGATGTGGGACGGTGATTGGAGCTTATCTTGGACAGTTTATTCCTGCGCAACAACTTCAAAAAGGTTTCGGTTACTTCCTGTTAGCAGTTGCTGCCTTCGTATTAGTGCAAAATCGTGATAGCTTACAGGGACTCAAAAAGTCATCTGCTTACCAGCAACCTCACAAAGCACTCTCTGAGGACGGACGGGATATCTCGGCCGTGAAGCATAGATAATTTGTAGCCACTCATCATGCTTCGATCGCAATACTCAATATTTTAAAATGATCGTATCTTTGCTACTCAAACCACACAATCTGAAACCCAGCGATCGAGCTTAAATTCTGCTGCTAAAAATTCAATAAAACAAGTTATTTTGGCCGGATAAAAACGACTGCGACGATAGACCGCATAAATTGGCAAGGGAAGTGGCTGATACTCCTCCAACACAATCTTGAGATCGCCCCGGTAAATCTCATCACCAAACATCCAGACCGGCGCTACCGCAATGCCCAAACCCGATAACACTGCTGCTCGAATCGCCACAGAACTATTAGTTTGAAAACAGCCGCTAACCAGTACCTTAATTGTCCCATCTGTTCCTAGAAAATGCCACTCATTGCCCGTTGTCAGATGGGTATAGACAATACAATCATGATGCACTAAATCATCCGGTTTTTCGGGTTTTCCCGCTCGATCGAAATAGCTTGTTGTTGCCACCGTGACGCGGCGCGTCGTGCCGATGCGATGGCTAATTAGGGAACTATCCAGACGATTACCAATGCGGATCGAAAGATCTAAACCATCCTCTACAATGTCCACAAAACGATCGGCCATCATCAGATCGATCTTGACATCGGGATAGCGTGTCATAAAAGCTTTTAAACGGGGAACAACCTGCATTTGTCCGAACAGTACGGGACAGCCCAATCGTAAAATTCCTGTAGCCCGTTCTTTCCCTGTTAAATTCGCCTCCGCTTCGGCGACTGTTTCCAAAATTTGCTGACAGTATTGATAATATTTTTTGCCCTCCTCAGTCAAACTCAAATGGGTAGTAGAACGAGTGAGTAATTGTACCCCCAGATATTTTTCTAGAGCGGCGATTTGCTTGCTAATGGTAGGTTGTGTGGTCTTTTGTTCCCGCGCTGCAGCCGAAAAACTATTCAATTCGATCGCCCGAACAAAACTCTGCATACACGCAATTCGATCCATAGCGTACTTATTCCAAAATGGCATATAGCATATTCTATTTTGCCTGCTTCTCACAGAAATTGAAATAGATGATGATAGTCTCATCAACGGTTCTCACCCCAACAAGGCAGATGTTAAAACTCAAATCCCTCAGTCCTCTGTTCGCTACCCTAGCCATTGCAAGCGCTATCGGTGCGGGAGATGTCGCTGTACGTAGCTTTTTGCCTCAATTCCAAAATACGGCGATCGCGGCCCCGGAAATGACGGCTCAGCAAAAGATCGAGAGCATCAGTAAAAACAAAGGACAAATTGGTAGTGGCGACCAATTGCGGAGATTTTTCTTTGGCGATTTATTACCATTAGGAGTACAGCCCGGTGGAGCAGGCATGGTGGTCAATCTCTACAACAAAGCCAACGATGTTACCTTTTCCTACTGTGCAACTTTTGATGTCGTCGTAGCAGTTAAAAAAGGCAAAGTGCCGATGTTTTCCGCCAATGAAGTCAAGTGATTTATCTTTCTCCTTGCTGAGGGAATGTTAGGGTAAATTTCCTATAAAAATATAGGAGATTTTTGTAAATTTACAACTTGAACTCTATAAATTTAAACGGGAATTTTTGACAAAGTTCTCCCCTGAAAAAGGGGCGATTATGCAAGGAGCAACCCAAGCATTAGCCAAGGGCTTTCACAACCGTAGAGCCTTGATAATTGACGATGCAGCACCCAATTTGCTCCTATGCGATCGCCATTTTACTGTCTCTGTTTGTGGATGAAGCGTGCAAATTGATTTGGATTGTCCCTGAATAGTGAATTAACGGATCTTTAACATGGAACTTCAAGACATATTTGCTTTATTACATCCGGCGATCGCCATTATTGTAGTCTTTCCCTTAATCGGAATTGTGGTGAATCGCGCCCTACTCACTCGTCAACGCCGCCTGCAAGTCGTGGGTGGGGAAAAAAGTAAAATTCCGCCTGTAGTAGGTTCCGAACACGTAGCGATCGGTAATTGGTTGAGTCGATCGGTGGTAGGGGTTGCCCTACTGGGAATGGCCTATCCCATCTTCTCAAAAATGCTCGCTAACGACACTCTGACTAAAGAACCGTTTCGAGTCTTTTTTGCGATCGCTATTTTCCTGTTGACCGTTGCTTCTTTCACACTACTATTTAAAGCAAGAGTTAAACTGTGGCGAGGCATTTTTGCCACTTTTACGGGCATGGGATTGATGATTTTAGGGTTTCAACCAGAAATCTTTCGTCGGGATAATGAATGGCTTGTTTCCCATTATTACTACGGTATTACAGCCGCTTTATTGATGATTTTTTCAGTGGCGATCGTCCAAGATATTTATCAGGACAAACAAAATCGCTGGCGGACCGTTCATATCATTCTCAATTGTTTTGCTCTACTGCTCTTTATCGGTCAGGGAATTACTGGTGCAAGGGATTTACTAGAGATTCCCCTCCACTGGCAAGAACAATATATTTATCAATGTGATTTTACCAATAAAACCTGTCCTCAACCCAAATAAAACGTAATTTTCAAGGGAATTTTAAAATTATGAAAACAAGAATATTTCCCCTAGAAGCTGATGTGCGTTTCTCCGATGAAGCGGCTACGGTGACAGAAATTATTCAGACTGAAAATTCTAGCATCGCTATTTGGGGAGTCAAGCCCGGTCAAATTGTTGAAGCTCATTGTCACCCCGATGGACAAGATACCTGGGTGATGCTCCGGGGCACTTTGACGTATTATTTAGGCAACGGTCAAAGCCAAAGCTTGAATGCTGGTGAAGTTGCGATCGCAGAAAAAAATCAGATTCATGGAGCCGTGAATGACTCTAGTGAAGATGCTGTGTTTATCTCCATTTATTCTGCTCCCCAGATTGGCTATGAAAAGGCATCACCTTAATATAGTAAGTCTAAATCATTCATGCAAATCTGTAGGGGTAGTGCCCCCATGCCTACCCCTACCTATCGGGGCGCGCACGGGGGCACCGCCCCTACGGGAATTACACAAATGATTTAGGTTTGCTATACCAATTTAAAGATAATGAAATTTGCCAATAAAGTACATCGATTTTTAATTCGAGTGCCTAGCCCCATGTATCTTGGCATTGCTACTTTGATTTTCGCGGCTTCTAATTCTGTTACTCGAAAAATCGTTGAAATCGGGGAATCTCATGCGATCGATGGCAGAAATCCTATCTCACTTTGCAATGTTTTATTTGTGGGTAATATCTGTGCTTTGGGGTTAATGAGTCTAATTTTTTATCGAGACTGGCAACCGCATACTCTGAAAGCTCTGACTCGCAAAGATTGGATGAGTTTAACCATTACAGGTATTTTATCGGGGGCGATCGCTCCTGCGTTAATTTTTACAGCCCTGGGACAGACAAATATTACCAATATCGTTTTAATCGGGCGGATCGAACCAATTTTAACCCTTGTATTGGGTGTTTGGCTGTTGGGTTCGCGGGTCGATTTTTGGGCAAGTGCAGGTTCTCTGATTTCCTTGGCTGGGGTGATAGTAACTGCTTTTTTAGGGAGTTCCGGGCAGACGATGGCGATGGCTGGATTTCACATTGGAATAGGAGAAATTTTTGTGGCGATCGCGGCTATCATTGGTGCCATTGCGACCGTTATTGGTAAACTGCAATTACAATCGATTCCCTTGGGAATTTTTACGATTTATCGCAATATTCTGGGGACGGTAATTTTTTTCCTATTGGCTAATCTCCTTTACGGGCAAAACCATTTTGCCGAAGTGTTATCTCCTTTTCTTTGGCGATGGATGATAGTCTATGCGGCGGTTATTGTCGTCACGGGTCAATTATGTTGGTTAGCGGGTTTAAAAAATGCAACTTCCACGGAACTCAATTTAGCCAGTTTATTCAACCCAATTGCAGCTATAATAATGGGATATTTAATTTTAGGGGAAGCTCCTACTTTAGCCCAATACTTAGGGGGAAGTTTATTGTCGATCGGAATTATCTTGGGTTTTGTTGGCAACCTACATCAGGCCAAAATAAATCGACAATTAGTTAACCCCAGTCCTGGCGAGGCAATGGAAATGACGATCGGTTTTCGGGGACTTTAATGTTACAATATCGATTAGATGGAGATAATGTTATTTGGTTTTGGGTTGGCTCACAGGCAGAGTATGATAGATTACTATCTCGGTTGTAGAAGTAAAAATGATGCAAGAAGCAATATTCATTCCATTTTTTGCAACAGTGTTTCTAACACTCCTAGTCTGGGTGTATATGTACATCCGCCGCATCAGTTTCATCACCAGTAGAAAGCTCAGTCAAAAAGATCTTACGCTTGCTCTTTTAGTTTCTGCCATTATTGTTATCCGAAGAATGCGATATTTGTCAAGGTCGATCGAACCGCCCCTTGAATATTTCGATCGCTTGCCAAATATTTGCACGATCGCCGATCGCGATGTTATGACTGTTTCATTGTTGTAACTCAGTTTATATGCGATCGATCTTCTTAACTCTAGTTCTTGTTTGTTTCGCCACCCCTGCTGTTGCCGCAACCTGCGAGGAAAGCTTTCAAAAAAGGGAGACTTTTTTAATGGAACAGCTTTTGCTGCGCGGGTTCAGGTTGAAGAGTTAACCGTGGAAAAAGCATTTTCCCAACTGCGACTCATTTTAGCTCGCGAGGGCATCAAAACTGTCAGTACCGATGTGAGTGCAGGTGTCATGAAAGCTGAAAATCCTGCTACAGCATTTCAGCGCGCTTTGCCGATCGATGTTTTTGCTTCAACGGAAGGCAATCTATTAAATGTTGAAATGATTTTTACCCTTCCGAGTGGCGTAACTGCAAGTAGGGATACCGTTAAAGGATATTTGTGCGGTGCATTAAATCAATTGTTGCCCAAAAGTAAGTAGAAGGAAGAAGGAAGAAGGAAGAAGGAGGAAGGAAGAAGGAAGAAGGAAGAAGGAAGAAGGAAGAAGGAAGAAGGAAGCTTTTTAGGAGTCCCGATCTTTTTTGAATTAGCTGGACTTACTTACCACTAATTTTAACGAGCGATCGCCCTTAAATTAAGTGCGATCGCCCTTTGAATCTTTCCCATTAGTTATTCTAGTTTCGATACTTGCTATAATAGAAGCGAATATTAACCCAAATACGACTCATGTTCGAGACTATCGAAGGCATTTATCAGAACGGACAGATTCAATTAGCCTCGCTACCGCAAGATGTGAGCGATCGCTCCCAAGTTCTAGTTACATTTGTCGATTCGAGTAAAATCGATCCAACTAAACTGCGCGAATTAATCGAACGATTGGAAACAATTGCAGGTATTCAGCAAGGTTTTGAGGAACTCAACACCGGACTTACTCGCCCGATCGAAAATTTTATTGGAGAAATGCAGCAGAAAACAGTATGCAAGAAATTTGGACAAAAATAGAAACTTGGCTGATAGCTAATGCTCCCAAAATTTTTGAAGTATTGCAACCAGGATCTTCTGACGATCGCATCAGTGAATTAGAAGAATTACTCTCGATTCAACTTCCTGAAGATGTTAAGTCTTCTTATCGCATTCATAACGGACAATCAACCTATGAGTATGGGTTGATTCATCGGCGTGAATTTCTATCTCTGGCTCGCATTAAAGAGGAGTGGAACTGTTGGAAAGAGCTTCTCGATAGCGGAACTTTTGAAACTGAAGATGGCGAAGATATAGGAAGTGAAGCTGCACCGGGAATTTGCAATGTGTGGTGGAGTCCCAAGTGGATACCGCTGACCTATGATGGTGCTGGCAATTGTGATTGTTTAGATTTAAATCCTGCGGTCGGTGGGACAGTCGGACAGATTGTCACAATGTGGCATGACGATCCAGAACGCAAAATTGTTGCACCGAGTTTTAGAGTTTGGTTGCAGCAGTATGCTGATAGTTTGGAATCAGGACAGTTGATTTTTTCCGAGAAATATAACTGCATCGTTAATGCAGGTGATGCGGGTCGATCGAGCTTGGAGTTTTGAGTTTTAATTGTTCTTATTTCTATTTGTTTAGCGCAAAATTAATATCAGTCGATCGGCTGTTTTTGAGCCATCTAGGAATTGAGAATCGATCGCTCCCGATTGTGACATCGAAGACAGTTGCTGCTGGGTTAGCGAAAATCGATCGGTAAAGGTATATCATAACGTTAACCGCATCGTTTCTGTCGCAAGGATATGTTCTACTGTTCTAATCCCAGGTGCTCCCATCCTTTCAATCCCGACAATACAAAATTTTGTCAAAGTTGCGGCTCGCAAAACCTCAGCCCTTTATTTAGAAACCGCTACCGGGTAATTCGACTTTTGGGCGAGGGAGGATTTGGCAGAACCTACGAAGCCGTAGATACGGATCGCATGGACGATCCTTGCGTCATCAAGCAGTTTGTTCCGCAATTTCAAGGAACCTCAGCATTAGAAAAAGCTGCCGCTTTGTTCCAGCAAGAAGCAAAACGGCTTTACGAACTCGGCGAACACCCTCAAATTCCGCGCTTGATTGCTTATTTTGAACAAAATAAACGGCTTTATTTAGTACAAGAGTTAATTGAGGGGCAAACTTTACTGGCAGAATTAAACCAGCAGGGAGTTTTTAGCGAAGAAAAAATTCGGCAGTTGCTAGCTGATGTGTTGCCGGTGCTCAAATTCGTGCACGATCGCCACGTAATTCATCGAGATATTAAACTTGAAAATATCATCCGCCGCCGCACTGCCACTAACTCATCTCTACAAACCGGAAATTCGCAGAATTCAACTTTTAGACAAACCAAAAGGGGAGAGTTAGTTCTGATCGATTTCGGAGTTTCCAAACAAGTGACGGGTTCGCTAATGAGCAAAGCAGGAACAACTGTTGGTACGGCCGGATATTCGCCGATCGAACAAATGCGGGGTCAAGTTTTCCCCGGCAGCGATTTGTACAGTTTGGGGGTAACTTGCATTCGCTTGCTAACTAAATGCTTGCCAAAAGCTGACGGTTCTGACGAACTTTACGATGCGGTAAATGGCTGCTGGATTTGGAGAGAAAAGTTGCCAGCAGGTACGCAGATCGGCAGCGAATTGGGCAAAGTTTTAGATAAATTGACTCAAGATTATCTCAAAAATAGGTATCAGTCTGCCGGCGAAGTTATTAAAGCTTTAAATCTTTATTCTTTGCCTCCCCAACCTCCTGCTGTTAAGTCAGGGCAGCTTGCTATAAGTTCTTTGATGAATCAAGGAGGTAAACTTGCTGTTAATTCGATGGCAAAAAGCGGGCAACTAGCTGTCAATTTACCACCGACGCCTGCGACTTTGCAAGCCAATACTAATATCCAACCTCAAAGCAAACAGATCAATAACAACTCACCTATTAATGCCAGCAACAAACCCAGTAGGTTAAATGTCAAAAATACGTTTGATTTTGAGGTTTTTACGCTAGACAAATGTGGAAAAAAAATTAATAGTAGCAAAAGCAAAGCGCGTTTTTTTGAAGAGCTTGTCGGTCACGGCAAAGTTATGGAAATGGTAGCAGTTCCTAGCGGTAGTTGCCTCATCGGTTCTCCCAAAGATGAAGGAGACAGCGATGAAAAGCCGCAGCATGAAGTAACTTTAGCAGCTTTTTATATGGGCAAGTTTCCCGTCACTCAGGCGCAGTGGGCAGCAGTTGCAGATTTACCGGAAGTTAAAATGTTTCTCAATCCCGATCCGGCTCGTTTTAAAGGTGCAAATCGACCTGTAGAAAATGTTTCTTGGTATGAAGCGGTAGAGTTTTGTGCTAGACTTTCTCGGAAAACTGGCAAGCAATACTGTTTACCCAGCGAGGCGCAATGGGAATACGCTTGTCGGGCTAAAACTGTTACGCCTTTTCACTTTGGGGAAACGATTACTAGCGAGTTGGCAAATTATAATGCAAATTCTGCCTACGCAGGAGGACTCGAGGGAGTTTATCGCTTTCAAACCACAGATGTCGGTATCTTTAAACCTAATGCTTTTGGACTGTACGATTTACACGGAAATGTTTGGGAATGGTGCGCCGATTCTTGGCACAATAATTACAACGGCGCGCCCCTTGACGGGAGTATTTGGGAGTCGGGGGGCGATCGATCTATGAGACTGTTGCGCGGCGGTTCTTGGAACGATCGCCCTACGAATTGCCGCAGCGCCTGTCGCCTCCGCTATCAGCCGGATTGCAGGGCTAGTATAGTCGGTTTTCGGGTAGTTGTTGTTGTTAGTTGAGATTAGTTTTCATAGCGGTAAGGTGCGCAGTGCGCACCCTACATTGAGATTAGTAAGGTGCGCAGTGCGCACCCTACATTGAGATTAGTAAGGTGCGCAGTGCGCGCCCTACATTGAGATTAAGAAATCGCAAATTCCAAATCTAAAAAATCGAAAATCTAAAATCCAAAATCTAAAATCGCATGACTTTCATTTCCCTTCAATATGCCCAGTTTTTATTAGTTACATTCGCAGCTTACTGGTTGATTCCGCTGCGGTGGTGGCGGCTGTCGATCGTCCTGATGGCAAGCCTGATTTTTTACTCTTCGCTGCAAGTTTGGTACATTCCCTTGCTGTTAATCGCGACTGTATTTAATTACGGCTTGGCGATGGCAATTGGGGAACCCCTGGATTGGCGGATTGCGAATGAAGCTTGGAACCGCCGCCGGTTGCTGCAACTTTGGATCGGAATTTGGCTGAATGTATTGCTGCTTTTGAGTTTTAAATACATACCTTTTTTCTTAAGTTCGATCGGCACTTTATTAAATTTACCCGTTGCTTTAGACGGCGCAGATTGGGTAAAAACTCACGTAGTTGCGCCCTTGGGATTGAGTTTCTTTTGCTTTGAGTGCATTGCTTATTTGATCGACGTGTATCGGGGCGCGCCCGCAGCTACGTCGCTGCTGAACTTTGCTGCTTACAAACTGTTTTTTCCCAAACTAATTTCCGGCCCGATTACTCGCTATCACAACTTCATCAACCAACTCAAAACCTTAGAATTCCCAACACCCGATCGACTTGCCGAGGGACTTTGGGCGATCGCCTTCGGTGCCGTAAAAAAAGGTTTGTTGGCAGACAATTTAGGAATTTACGTCGATCTAAGTTTTACCAATTTGCAGCGGGCAGGTAGCGAGGATTTGTGGCTGGCAACTTTTGCTTACGGGCTACAACTTTATCTCGATTTTAGCGCTTACGTTGACATCGCTCGCGGTACTTCTATTCTGTTAGGTTGGTACTTGCCACCTAATTTTGATTTCCCTTATTTTAGCACCAGCATAGCTGATTTTTGGCGGCGCTGGCACATGACTTTGGGGGATTGGCTGCGGAACTATTTGTATTTTCCTTTGGGTGGTTCGCGGGTTGGTTTGTGGCGCACTTGTCTGAATTTATTTACTGTCATGTTAATTGCCGGAATTTGGCACGGGGCGGCTTGGGGATTTATTGTTTGGGGGGCTTTGCACGGTTTAGCTTTAGCGGTTCACCGACTGACGGATACAGTTTCTAAAAAATTGCGGATCGAGTTTTTGTGGGAAAATCCGATCGGTGCTTTAATCGGTTGGCTGTTAACTCAAGCTATGGTTTTTGGTAGCTGGATATTTTTCCGCCTTCCCGATTTGAAGGATTCGGGATGGGCGATTTCGCATTTGTGGGGACATACTGCTGACGTGCAGTTTGCTAATAAAGTTTATACCGAAGCTTTGGGTTTGGAAAGAGTGCAGTTGAGTTGCATGTTGGGGGCTTTAGCTGTTGCAATGCTGGCAAATTATGCACTGAGTCGGGGTTTGAAGTTGGAGTTAAATTGGCCGATGAAGTTGGTGTTAATTCCGCTTTGTTTGTATGCAGTTTGGGTGTTGGCACCGGAGGGGGGTTTGCCTTATATTTATTTTGATTTTTAGAGAAACAAAATTACCCACTCCAAAGAATTGAGAGTTAGGAGCGCGCAAAAAAACTGAACAGTACGGCACAACCTCTGTAGATAATTAACAGGATACTGAGGAAGGCAATTATTGCACTAAAACTTGAGCATTAGCGGGGGAAGTCTCAGCCAAGGATATTGGAGGCGGCTACCTGCGAACGTTACTATTGAACTTTGATGGAGGTACTCGGCTCGATCGCACCTCAATCGCACCATCGCGCCTCGCACTCACAAGCACATCCGATTCATGAACATCCGGGCGGAACTTGACCGGAATATCAGCACCGTTAATAATCGCCCCCAACAGCCGCAACCCCGACTTATTCGGGTCATCATCCTCAGACTCCAGCAGCCTATCGGCAGCTTCAGCCAGCATTCCCGACATCGTGTAACCGGGGCGCGCCACCAAAATTATCCCGTCAGTGTAAGGTTCCAGCGTCAGCGCGTCGTTGCACTCGATCAAAGGTGGCGAATCCACCACCACAAAATCAAAGCGGTTGCGCGCATCGTCAAACAGCCTGCGCATTTCGCTCGATTCCAAAACAGCAGACGCCTGTCGCAAATAGCCCGGACTCGGCACTACATAAAGGTTTTCCACCTCCGGCACCAAACGGACGCACTCGCTGATATTCCCGTAATAGTGCAAAGGTTCCACCGCCGCCAGGGGATCTGCAGCAATTCTCAAAGATTCAACGCTAGAAGCCGATCGCAAATCTGCTTCAATTAACAAAGTCCGCTTGCCCGATCGAGCCGCAGCAATTGCCAAATTGTAAGCGCTAAAAGTTTTTCCCTCCCCGACGCCGCCGAAGTCAGCAGCACCACCTTCGCCGGCGTGTCCCCAATCCGGCGCAAATTCGTGCGCAAGCGCTCGTAAAATTCCAAATAAGGAGAATTCGCCTCCAAAGCCACCGGCATCTCATCGCCGAAGGAATCAAACCCAGCCACCTCAGGCAAAACCCCCAGTACCGCCACCTCTTTTTCGATTAAAGCAGCCCGCACCTCTTCCCAAGAGTAAAACTTGCCGTTAAGCATCCCCAACAAAAATATCAGCCCGCCGCCGAACAGCAACCCGACAAATCCGCCCACCGCCAGCATCACCGGCAAACCTCTCTTGTTCGACTCCACATCCTCAGTTTTTGGCGGCTGACCGATTGTCAAACTGCCCGTTGTCTCCGCTTCGGCCGTTTGGGCGTCCACCAAAGCCGACTGCATTTTGTCGTAGAGAGCTTTTTTCAGCCCTACTTGCTGCGCCAGCCGCGCTTGTTCCAACTGCTTGTTGGGAATTGCTGCGAATTCCCGGCGCAATTGCTGTTCGGTATTTTCAATGCCTCTGAGTTGCTGTTGCAGCATTTGCTTCTGCGTTTGCAGGGAAATCAAATTTTTAGCTAACTCTTGTCTGGCTAAATCTAAAGAAGCATCTACCCGAATTCGATCGGCACTTCTGAGTGGCGCGGCTACCCCGTTACCGCCGAGAACCTCCGATCCGCGACGTTCCAACTGCTGCTCGAAAGCTTGTTTTTGTTTGAGCAATTCTACAACTTTCGGGTGTTCGTCTTGCAAATCGCTGCGGAGAATTTTGAGCTGAGATTCGATCGTAAATAGTTGCACTCGCAGTTGGGCAATAATCGGATCGGCAGACAGTGCTTGAGCCACGTAAGCGCTGTCTGCATTCAATCCCAAGCGTTCCTCCAAACTTTTAATTTGAGCTTCAACTCCTCCCAACTGCACTCGCAATTGTCGCTGCTGCTGTTCGTTGGCAGCGATCGCTTGCGGCAAAGTACCGCTTTGAACTGCTAAAATAGATGTTTGTTCGCGCTTTTCGTAGCCTTCGAGTTTTTGTTCTGCTGCTCTGAGATCCTCAGTTACTTGCGGCAAGCGTTTGTTAATTTGGGCGATCGTATCTCGCAATCTTGAAGTATTAATTGTTTTGCTGCGATCGACCATTGCTTCCATCAATTCTTTTACTACTGTTTCGGCTTGCTTGCGATCGGAATTTTTATATATAACTTGAATCAAAGCATTGCCATCGTTATTCTTCGGTAGCTTGATCTGTACATCATTTGCCAGCTTTTCTGCTAGATATTCTATGACTTTTCTTTCTCTTTCCTGTACGAGAATTTTTGGTTCTTTTTTAGCTAAATCTTTAATTTTTTTGGTCTTTTCTGTTTGAGTTAATGTTTTTAATACCGTTTGTTTGGTTACAATTTCATGCAGCAGCATTTCTTTAGTTAGTTCTTGTCCTTCCTGTTGAATTTTCGTAGTTGTAGATGAAAAAATTACAGCCGGACGGCGGTAAGCCAGCATTCCTATAGCAGTGTAAATCGGTGGCGGAGCTGGCTGCATAGCTACTACTCCAGACACGCCCACAGCCGCTGTAAAGGTTGCCAATCCCACCCATTTGTATTGGTCGAAAGCAATTAAATAACGTTTAACTACGGATAAAGTCATAAGGATTTTAGATTGGTAATTGGTAATTGATAATTGGTAATTGGTAATTGGTAATTGATAATTGGTAATTGGTAATTGGTAATTGGTAATTGTCAACTGTCAATTGAGGGCAGGCACGGGGGCACTGCCCCTACCACAGGTCAACTGTCAACTATCGACGCCTATCCGGTACAGGGACGAACAAATTGTCCACCCCATTTCTCAACTGCTCGAAGAACAACAGAAATCCCAAAATATCCCGAAACGGTCGAGTAACAGTATTGATTGCATAACCAATGCGCTCGACGAGATTGCGACCGACTACAATTACATCGTTATCTTCCAACACCGGATTCTGAGAAACATTACCCTCCAAACCAGCTTTAGCATCTAATTTGCGATTGATGGCTCTACCTTGCTTTTGGTCAAACCGAATTAAGGCAACTTTGCGCAAATTAGTGGCATCAACCGGCAAGCCGTTGAGAGCATCCAACAATCTGCTGCCATTTTCTAGATAGAACGAAGTCAAACCACCTCCAGCGTAACTCAAAACTCGGACGTAGATCCGGGGCTTGCTCAGAGTAGAACGGGACACCAATGCCTTGTCATAGTCTAGGTTTTTAGTAGAGTCATCCAATTTAGGAACAAAGATGATATCGCCGTTTGTTAAAGGAAAATCTAACAAGTCGCTAGCTGCCGATAGAGGAGTATAAAGGTCGATGGGTTCATCTACGGAACGCCCGTCTAGCAGAGTGCGCCGCACTCGCACCGCCCGCAAATCAGCTTCTCGCGTTACTCCGCCGCCAACAGCCAAAGCAGCGGAAATCCTACCCAAACCGGCCGGCAGCGTGTAAAAACCGGGTTTGGCTATTTCTCCGGTGATGGTGATTTGGACGGGTGTGGTGGCGGCAGCCAAGCTGTAGCGTGAGGCTAAATCTCGATCGGACTTGCGATCGGGCGTCGCTTGCTTGTAAGGTACGACGATCGCATCTCCATCTTCCAAACGCAAATCAGGAGGAGAGATTCCCGTTTGCAGCGGTGTCAAAATGTCAACTATTTGCTCGGCGACGGCACCACCCGGTAGAGTCCGCCGCACCCGTACCGCCCGCAGTTCGGCCGTGGGAGTAGTGCCACTGGCGGCTGCGAGGGCTGCGGGAATTTGAGGCGTTTGCAGGGGATAATAACCGGGCCTGGCAACTTGTCCCGTCACCGTCACGATTACGGGGCGCTGAACGAGGAGGGAGGCAGATACTTGAGGATTTTTGATAAATTGGGCGAAGCGTTCGCGGATTCTCTGCTGGGCTTCTTCGACGGTGAGGCCGCGCAGGTTGACTGTTCCAATCAGCGACAGGACGATGATACCTTCAGGGCTAATTGCGCCCGCAAAATTGAGTTCGGGGAAGCGCTGAACTTGAATGGAAATTTGGTCGCCGGGGCCGAGGCGGTAGGGGCGATTGCGGAATGCGGGGTTGATGTCCCGGTTGGGGCTCGGGGGTAGCAGGGGCGCGGGCGGTACGGGCAGCGGCAGGGGCGGTAGAATCTGTTGGGAGTTGGGAATCAAAGGTTGAGCAACAGCAGTTTGAGGAAAAATTTTGCTGTTAAAACCCAACAATAATCCAGTTAAAGATAGAGTCCACGCAGTTGAGTAAAGACCTGCTAAGGATAGGGCAATTTTAGAGTTGACAGTTGTCATTGGGAATTGGGAATTGGCTGCTTAAACTTTATTGATCACGCACATTCATAAAAAAGCGGCAGTCGCCTGCCGCTTTTACTAACTCAATGTTAGAGAACGTGAGAAACTAACCTTAGAAACTAAAGGTAGTCCGCAGAACACCAACCCAGATATTGTCGTTGCGTTCGTTGTGCTCGGGATTAAAAATTACGTAAACGCCAGGTGTCACCGAAATAAAATCGTTGACCTGGAAGCGGTAGAAACCTTCTACGTGGTAAGAAGTATCGCGGTCTTTTGCTTCGCTGCCATCTGCTCTTCTGACATCGCTATCGGTAACTTTTGGTGGCATTCCGAAGACGAAGCCGAGGAGGTTGCCGCGACGTATAAAATCAGGCAGGGCTAAAGTAATAGCAGCGTTTTGAATGGTAGCGTCATTGTCCCGACCACGCAGTTGGTGAGCTTTGGTGTAGCCGTACCAACCGCCAATTTGAAAGCGCTGGCTGGGCTTGAAGTTAACCTGGACACCAAAGTTATCAGACGAGGTAGGTAATTGACCGAAGGGACGGCCAGCCAAGGAACTGCCCGTACTGCCGATGACGTTGACATCGCCCGATCGACTGTACTTCCGGACGTAGCTGAGACCGACATCGAAGGCTTTGCCCAAACCGAAGTTGAGCTGACCGATCGCGCTGAAGGAACCGTCAAAAACGCCCCTGCCATCTGCGGGGTTGGGAGCGTCGCCGTCGGAGGCGAGATAGCCTACTGTAGCCCTCACCGAACGACCGAAGTTGTAATTCAAAGCAGCACCCGCGCCTTCTGGACCGCGGAAGATTGCTGGATTGTAACGTCCGAACCTGGAGATAGAGCCAGTAGCAGCATCTGCCAAGGGATTTGTCGTGGGAGCAATGTCATCGAGATTCAATCCTTTGGGTCCCAACCAGACTGTAGCATTGCCTAACGGGAAGCGATAGAACACCTTATCGAGCGTGAATGCGTTCTCGCTCGAACCGTCAATGCTGAGACGAGCCATGTTGGTGCCTGTGGCCCCAGAGCCGCCGTAGTTGGGAATGTTTACAGCTTGCAAGCGGGTTCTGAGCAAGTCTTTACCGGTGAAGCTGGTGTCGAAGTTCAACCGCACTCGGTAGCCCAAGGTGGTAGAAGTTTTATCGTCGTCAAGGCCGACGCCATCTCCGAAGGTGTCGCTAGCCAGGAAGACGACTTCTCCCCTCAGTTTGGTAGTGGTGGAGAATTGATTCGCTTCGAGTTCTGCAGTGCGGGCTTCGAGGGCATCTACCCGTCCGCGCAGGGTGGCGAGTTCGGCTGCAAATTCTTCTTGCAGGCGTTGCAGGATGGCTAAGTCTTCTTTGGTGACGAAGTTAGCTGTTGAGGAGCCGATCAGTTTGGTGACTTGATCCAAACAAGCGTTGACGCCGGCTGCAAATTCGTAGCGGGTGAGAGCGCGGTTGCCGCGGTAGGTGCCGTCGGGATAACCTGCGATACATCCGTAGCGCTCGACTAGGGATTGCAGTGCTTGGAATGCCCAGTCTGTGGGCTGCACGTCGGAGAGTTGCGAGACTGATGTCACTTGGGACATGGCTCCCGACTGTTGGGTCGGCTGCGCTTGGGGTGCTGCGGGGACGATCGGACCGCCCATGCCGTTCGGTACTGTCTGAGCAACTTCTACCCGATCGACTCCTGTGCGGTTTGTCGGGACTGCTGCTGGCAGTTCTGTTGTTTGGGAAGCTGGATTTTGGCTCGCTTGCAGCGCCAAGTCGGATATTTGAGGCGAGGGTGCAGTCGTTGCGACTGGCTCGCTCTGGCTGGTTGTTGCTGTCGGTGCTGGCGCTTGCAGTGCTTCGCTGCTTGCGGGTGCTGTCGCAGCTAGTTCTTTAGCATCTTCTTTAACGTCTGTAGGGGTAGCGATTGATGCCGCTGCTGGCGCTGCGGAGATCGGTTGCTCGATCGCGCTGTCTGCAGAAACAAGCGTGTTTGCAGCTAGGGTTTCTCCCCCTGCTGGTGCTGCAACTTGTTCTGCAACTGGTTCTGCGACTGGTTCTGCAACTGACGCTGCCAGGATTTGCGGTTCAGAAGGCTGAGCTGCGATCGGCTGGCTGGCTTCAGCGGTTGCTGTCGCTTGTTGGGCGATCGCGCCCGATGCAGCGAATGCTGGCGATAAACCGATTATCGCCGGGGATGCTAGCAGTAATTTCCAAATAATTTTGTTCATTTTCCTCACACCATCACACTCTATTTGACCCGAGCAGCAAGTATTAACTGCTAGTTTTTCTGGTTGCCTGCCTGTTTGCAATAGCTGCCAGATTGACATAATCACCGCACTTTTAGGGCGGTGATTCTTGACGCTTCATCGACTGGTGCAACCGAGGTTGTCTTACCCTGTCTCTGCGCCCGTTTAGAGTCGTGGCAATGCCCTATCCCGACTATATGTATCGTTTTGTTTGAGAAACATTAACAATACTTTGGATTTTGCTTCCAGGTTGGATTTTAACCATTGCCTTTCAGTCTTTCCCTATTGCTAGATCAGTCCCGGTTTCAACTCAAAATGAGTGTATATCGCTGCAATCTTAGGTGGGGATTTCAACCAATGCAATTATAACATCAAGCTGTCCTGGAAGGACGGGGCTTGTATCTCACTTTTTCGGTCAATACTCTTCTACAGCCACAGGCCCTGTTCTGTCAAGCTTTTTAACCCGATCTTAAAGCCTGCCACCCTGCTGGAGATGTTCCTGCAAGGGTTTGGGAACTCTACGATCGAGGCAAGTGGATGCAGGTCCTGACTTGCCCAATTTCCGGCTTGACAACTTCATTTATGATTTTTTGATGCTTGCAACAGTCGGGACTTGCCGGCGCGATCGCCAATTTTTCGGCTGCTGCAAGCTCATTCTATTTTCTAATTCAACATTTTAACACACTTGTGGAATTACGCAAAACCTTTAAAAAAGCATTTTTTTTAGTTGAGGTTCCGGCGGGAAATGCCGAATTTTCGTTTTTCTCCTGGGTGCGGTGTAAGCTGCGATACTTTCACCTGCCACAGACGCCGGGCCAGAGTGTCTGTTCCGCTGTCTGCCCGATCGCACTTCCTTAAATGCTTGCTGTCTGGGCCCCGTTCAAAACTGTATTTTTCCCCCGTTTGTCCCCGGAAAAAGGTATTAATTGCTGCTCGATCTTTGGAAAGAGCTCAGTAATAATCATCCGGGGCGATCTCCACTAAAAAAATGTACGTGTAAACACTTAACTGTTCTGGTTTTATGATAAAATTCACTTCGACTCCAGCATCTATTAATTTCATGAAAAGTAAAGTGCAGTTTTTGATAGCAGTCTTGTTGTTGTTAGGGCTATTTTTTCGGTTTGCAAACATCGATAAAAAGTTTTACTGGTACGACGAAGTATTTACTTCACTGCGGATTTCTGGATACACGCAAACAGAAGTAATTCAAGAACTCAGCCGAGGTGAATTAATCGGGGCAAAAGATTTGATGCAATATCAAAGACCCAATCCGACCAAAAATTTAGGCGATACAGTTAAAAGTTTGGCAATCGAAGAACCTCAATTACCGCCACTCTATTTTCTAGCAGTCAAGTATTGGGTAAAAGTATTCGGTTATTCTCCCGCAGTTACAAGAACTTTCTCAGCTTTGATGAGTTTGCTGGCATTTCCTTGCCTCTATTGGCTGTGCCGAGAACTGTTTGCCCCTCCCGAAGTAGCCTGGATGGCAACAGGATTGCTGGCAGTTTCTCCTTTCCACATACTTTACGCTCAAGAAGCGCGTCCCTACAGTTTGTGGTCGGCGTTAATTTTGTTTGCGGGCGCGTCTTTGTTGCGGGCAATGCGGCTCCAAACCAAGCAGAGTTGGATTATTTACTCAGTCGCAATAATTCTGGGAATTTACACGCATTTATTTAGCTTGCTAGTAGCGGCAGGACACGGATTTTACGTGCTGGCAACGCAAGGTTTTCGCTTCAATAAAAAGGTAGTTAGTTACCTAACAGCAACTGCTGCTGCTTTGCTCGCATTTATGCCTTGGATGATGATTTTACTGGTAAATAAAAAAGCGGCGGTAGCGGCAACAGGTTGGGCGCAACTAGAAACCAGCGATCTTTCATTAGTTAAAAATTGGGCGGCTAATATCGGTCGGGTTTTCTTTGATTTCGGTCTGAGTTCCGAGTCTCCTGCTATATATTTAATGCCCCTGGGAATTGCAAATTTAGTTTTGTTGGCAATTGTAGGGTATGCAGTTTATTCTCTATATTCGGAAACGGGAAAACAAGTGTGGCTGTTTGTCCTGACATCGATCGCGGTGACAGCACTGGCAGTCATGCTGCCCGATGTTATATTGGGAGGGATACGATCGACCAAAGCTCGCTACCTGTTTCCTACTTATTTTGGGATTCAAATAGCCGTTGCTTACCTGCTAGCTACTAAAATTAGCGGGCTGCGCCTGCCAAACCCAAAACAACAGGTGTGGAAAGTTGTTACAGTTGTACTGTTAACCGTTGGGGTGCTGTCAAATGCGGTAAGTTCGCAAGCCGAAGTTTGGTGGATTAAGGAATTGGCGACAGAAAATCCCGCAATAGCACGCACTGTCAATCAGTCAGCAAAACCCCTGGTTGTCAGCGATATTTCGGAAGTTACTCTGGGAAATATCCTGTCAATGGGTCATTTGCTAGAACCGAAAGTGCGCCTGCAATTGCTGTTGTTAGATCCGAAAGTGCGGAGTCAAGCTCAATTGGTTGGCGAGTCAACAATACCAAATATACCCAGCGGTTTTAGCGATGTTTTTGTCTACGGAAGAACCAACGTTTTGGGTGCTAAACTGGCAGCAAAACAAAACTCAAAAATAGAGCTGATTCCGCAAGATAAAACTCAGATCCTGTCCCTGGAAAAGTTATTGCAAGAGTGAGGATTTATGGAAGATTTCGGCATTATTATTGCCTGTTGCGACCAGGATTATCTGTTTGCTAAAGGTTGCTGTGCTAGCATCAGATATTTTCTGCCAGATGTGCCGATTTGTTTGTTGATTGACGGGACATTTTCTGTAAGTGCTTTGGAAAAATGTTACGGGGTAAAAGTTATCGATCGCACTACTGTTGATAACGAAGTTCTCAGAAAAAGAAGTTTTGGTTGGGGCAAAACTAAAATGATTGCTTTCTGGGAAAGTCCTTGGTCGAATTTTATGGTTCTAGATGCCGATACGATCGTCTGGGGCGATGTTTTGAAATTGGCTAATTTTCAAGATTTTGATTTTACTGTCGATCGGCCTTGTTACGATTATTCGGATGCGGATGTAACAGAATTTTTCTTTGACATTCCGGGGGTGGAAAAGCATTTTCCAAATTTTGATTGGCGGCAATCTCGATCGAACTATTTCTGTACGGGTACTTTCTTTGCCAAACGCAATGTTTTTAGCTTGGAAGAATATGCAGAAATTTTAGATTTTACGGAGGAACATCCGGGGATATTTAAGTACGGAGAAATGGGTTTTTTAAATTTTATGATTTTCCGGGCGGCGCAAGAAAAGCGGCTGAGAGTGCAAAATGTGGATATGCAGTTGCTGGTGCCGGATTTTGACCAAAGTTTGTTGAAAAAACAGTTTCCGGTGACAGAAAGCGGGCCTGGGGTCGATCGAACTCAAGCGACTGTAATTCACTGGTGCGGGCCGAAACCGACTTTATCGACATCTAAAGTGTACTCGGAACCGATGAATTTTTGCCGCCGCAAATGTCAGGAAGATGCTTGGGGGCGCACAGGTTTTTCAGCAGAAATGTCGCTGCAAATTGAGGATTTACAGCGATCGATCTACGTGTACAAGAATAAGTTTAAGAAGAAGTTTCGGCAATTAGTTCGATAAAATATCTTGTTTGTAGTGAGGATTTTAATCTGTATAATTTAGAGGACTAAAGTCCTCACTACAAACCCGCATTCATGGATTTTATTAACTAACGATCGAGGAGAATTCGCTATGATGCAAACTGCAACTAAAGCAACTAAATTAGTAACGGTTGAAGAATTTCTGGAATGGAAACCAGAAGACGGACGCTATGAATTGCATAACGGAGGGATTGTTGAGATGTCGCAGCCATTAGGAGGACATGAGGAAGTTATTGGTTTTTCAGCCAGAAAATTGACTGTAGAATTCGATCGATTAAACCTTCCGTATCTCATTCCCAAACAAGCCTTAATTAAAAATATCGAAAATGACTCAGCTTATTCTCCAGATATTCTAATATTAAATCGCCCCAATTTAACGCCAGAACCCCTGTGGGAAAAGTTCTCAACTGTGACACTAGGGGCATCAATTCCCCTCATTGTCGAAGTAGTTAGCACAAATTGGCAAAATGACTACTTGAGAAAAGTTGGCGAATACGAACTAATCGGGATTCCCGAATATTGGATTGTAGACTATCCCGGTTTGGGCGGACGCCGGTTTATTGGCAATCCGAAACAACCTACTATCTCTGTTTATCAGTTGGTTGATGGGGAGTATCAAATTAGCCAGTTTCGGGGAGACGATCGCATCGAATCGGCAGCTTTTCCAGAGTTGAATTTGACGGCACAACAAATTTTTCAAGCGGGATTGACAGCGGGTTAAATTGACATTAAACCGATTTAGAATTGAAGATTTTAAACTTGAGATTAAAGTTATAGATCGAATCTACAATCTCAACTCAAAAGTTGTTAGATTACCGATTTGAGATTAAACTTAATCAAATCTAAAATCTAAAATCTAAAATTTTCTAAAATTGCCAATTTTACTCTCACACTTCCAGGGGCAAACTCGGCCCTGAGGGGGGCAAAATTTGGCGGCGAACTGTTACTTTGTGACTTTCCCGCTGAGTTTGCATTTCCACGGCGATCGCCTCAAATTCGACCTCCAAACAGCCGTAGGGCATTTCTAACTCGGCGTTTCCTTCTACACTTCCCACGCCGCTGGGGGCAAACTCGGTTATCCAGCGCGGGCCGTCGAGAATTAAGTAAGTTTGGCGATCGAACACCCAAATTTTTACGTAAATTCGAGGCATCAATTCCGGCAGCCTGACGGCAACTTTCACCCGCTGGCCTGCTTGAATTTCACCGCGCGGCAAGTTGAGCACGGGCATCGGTATTGCTTCATCTTCTGGCAAAACGTAAGGAGTCAGATCCCCCGTTTCTACTTCTGGCGATATCCCTCTCAACTTCACTGTTTTTGGCGGCGGCGGTTCGTCGAAAATGACAAACTCTTTAGATTCTGGGGTTGCAGGTAAATCTGGGGCGATCGTTGGTTGGCTGGTTTCTGTTTGCTGTGCGGAAATATTGCTGTCGGATACCAAATTTCTTGCACCACCACCGACTGGTTTTTGGGTTGGCGGCAGGGCAGTTTCTTGCAGCCATTCGGGGGATTCGCGGGTGCTGGCGAGGGAACTCAGGCGCGACCAAAATCGATTTTCGACTTTCAAACTTTGAAATGCTTGTTGTGTTTCTGGTGGTGGAGTTGCCGGTTCGGGGCTGTTTTCTAATTTTAATTCTACGGGTAAGCTGGTCGCATTTCCCTCAGAATTTGGAGGTTCTGAAGGTGGAGTTTGCGCCTCCGATCGAGCCTCTTGCGGTTTAGTTTCTCCTGGCAATTGAATCGAACTTGCAGTAGTTTTTGCCTGCGGTTTTTGAGCCGCATTGGTGAGTGTTGATAGCAATTGCGCTCGGCTGCTTTCAGGCAGTTGCCGACCGAAGGCTGGCAATTCCAATCCATCGGCTGCCGGACGGGCATTTAGTTGCGGTGGTAAAATCTCCCTTGCCGGTTCTGGGGTGTTAGTGGGGGTAGCAACTTGTGAAGGCTTTTCTGTTAGTTTGAGGAAAGATAGATTGGGTTGTTGTTTGATTACGGGTTTTGGGGCTGTAGGGTAGATTTCGCGCTGTTTGTTTTGTTCGGTAAAATTGTCTTCTATTACCTCTAGCAGGCGCTCTAAACGAGCTGTAATTGTAAATAATTGAGTGGCTAGGGTGGTGCCTCCGCTGTTGAGAATTGCTTCTCCTAAAATCAGGCGACTTTTGCACTCGGCGGGAATGTAGGTGACGCAGGCAAAAACGCAGGGCGGAGTTTGTTCTGGCAGGGGTTGGTCGATTTGGGCGAGAATTTCGGAGGTTTGGGGATCGCGCAGGCAGACCTGCAGTTGTGCCCCACCAATGAGTTTTTTCAGTTCTTCGGCTTGGGCTGGGGGTATCGGGTTTGAGGCTTGACCCGGTTTTTTGGGAGTTTGGGGCAGGTCAATTTTGCCGGAAACGATTAAGGGGCGACCGAGCTGGACTACGAAGGTGTCTCGATCGAGCACGAGTTGCAGGTTAAATTGCGGCTTGGGCTGCGAGGTTTGGGGGCTGGGAAACGGGTAGATTTTAGTCGGCTGGGGTTCGGGTGCGGGTTCGGGGGCTGCTGCTGCGGTTTCTGAAGGTTCGCTTTCCGGTTCGGCTGGGGCTGCTTCTGAGTCAGCGGGTTCTAAGGGTGCGGGTGTTTCCTGTTCTGCGGGCAATACTTCCAACTGAACGCCGTACTGCCAAGTTTTTTCTGGTTTCGATTTGGGATCGGGCAAGCAGGAGAGTTCCCACTGTCCCGGCTTGAGGCGGGTGTAGGGAATGATGACTACTAATCCTTCTTGATTGGTGCGGGCCGATCGACTTTGGACTTGGCGCAGGGGGGGGACTTGCTCTAAGGAGGTGTAAGTAACGCGAATTTCAATATCGGTGTTGGGGTGCTGGATGCGGGCAACCACGCGGTACTTGCCTTCTAAAATCTCCACGTCGGGGGTTTCTAGGGGCAACCAAGTGCGATCGCCTTCTTGTTGCAGCAAAAATTCTAATTTTTTCATATTTTTTCCCTTAAGAGGCTCCTGCTCGATCGGTCACAGCCAAAATTTAGCTTAAATAGCGCGCTACGGCCAGATAATTATCGGGTGGAATTAACCGGATTCAAAATCGCGGGTTGGTGGCAAGCTGTTTTCAGGCAGCTACGGGCATTAAATTACTCTATCTTTTACCAAAAAATTGGGTGGAGCGAAGCGGAGGGCTAAAGCCCCGTCCCGATCGTCCGGCTTTGATTCGAGTGTAAAAATTTCTTGCCAGCCGCAAATTTATAGTTACTATTGCTTGTAAGCACGATCAAATTATCCGATGATTGTACTAGAGTTCAAGTTAAAAGGCAAGCAGCAGCAGTATCGGGTCATTGACGAAATGATTCGCACAGCTCAGTTTGTCCGAAACAAAGCTCTCAGATACTGGATAGATAATCAAGGGGTTAAATTATCGGACTTATACAAACAATGCGCCATCATGGCGAAAGAGTTTGAATGGGCGGGTAAACTTAACTCGATGGCGCGTCAAGCTTCGGCCGAACGTGCCATTTTTGCTATTCAACGTTTCTTCGCTAATTGCAAAGCTAAAAAGCCGGGGAAAAAAGGATATCCGCAATTCAAAAAGCACACTCGTTCCGTGGAATACAAGACATCAGGCTGGGCACTTTCTGTTGACAAAAAGATGCCTCACATTCACGGTACGGTTTTGCTGCGGGAACCTTTTAGG
>JAAUPF010000136.1 GCA_012034575.1 Richelia sp. CSU_2_1
TCATTGGGGCTATTCGGGTCAAAAGCCATATCTCCGCTGCCCGTAGCACCGGGAACAGTTGCTACCAATGTTGTCGTACCTGCTGCGGTACTGTTAATCGCTTGGGCGGCGGCAGTAGTACCGCTGCCACTGCCGGTACTGACGGTGTAGAGGTTGTTGCCCACCATCGCATACATAACACCATTGTCTCGGAATGCCATCCGCGGCGAAGAACCGGGAATTGTGCTGTTTCCGAGAACTGTGGCAGCACCAGTGACGGGGTTCCAAGTGCCCAAACGACCGTTGTTAGTAGGTTCCAGGTAATACAGCAGGTTGGTGGATGATAGCGGATCTCTGGCTACTGCTTGGGGAGAGAATGGCAGCGTGTTGGGTACCGCAGGTGTGATGGTACCTCCGGTGTTGACGCTGGTAATTAAGACTCTACCGTTGGCGATCGCATATATAACGTTGGGCAAACAGTCTACTAATACTGACTTGTAATCCGCGATCGCATCTGCTTGAAACGCTAGTGGAGATTCGATCGATCCTGTCAGTTTCTCTAAATCCCAGTCACCGCCCAGGGCTGAACTACCGGTTAAATCCGTCGAAGCTGCAATGTCGGCACCGGTTAAATCGCTCAATTTTTGGATGAATTGCGCGCCTGTTTCTCCTGCTGCAACATCGCATCCATAAACTAGAATATCGGCACCGGCACTCAGTGACTGCGACCAATTTTGTAACTGCGCCGCATAGCTATTAACTGTTTCTGAATTGAGTCGCGCTGCACCTAAATTTAAATTGCCCGATCGCCCGTGCGAAACTATGTGAACGCTATCAATATTGCTGCGGCTTGCTAAAGCTTCTGTAATTTGTTCTACTCCATCGCGCGCTGCATCGAGGACAATTACTTCTGTTCCTGGCTTGGTTCCGGCAATTAGATTCTGATAATTTTCTACTGTTTTGTCAATAAACATTAACTCCTTTCTTTGCTGTGTTTCTGTTAGTGAGGTTGTAACTGTTAAGGAGTTCGCGACTGGTAAGCCCATGTTGTAGATGTCGGCTTGGTTGTCTTGAGATTCAATACTGTTCACAAAATTATTCCTGGTTTACTTGTATCCTGCCTATTTTTAACTTACCCAGTTGTTTGCTAAAAACGATCGTTCTTATAGAAAAAGATTTTGCTTTTCTGTTCGCAAGCTGGGTAAGATAACTTTGTAAAAAATATTGCATGAAACTGTAAGCCTTTACTGTAAAAGGCTTACAACAATATTTATGAGCTATTAAATTAACTTAATTTGCCTGCCTAATCTAACTATAGGCGCGGCAATAAGTCACGATTAATAGCGTGAATTAGCAAAACTCTGCTGGTTTTAGTTTTCGATCGGAGGCACCACTGTTGAAGAGCGATCGATCGCTCTCAAGCTGCAATTGATTCAGACAAATCATCTAATTACTACTTTTATTACAATTTTGTCATATGTATCACACAATACGGTTGAGTCAATATGCTTATTTTTTTAAGCATATTGGCTAGATCGATCTTTGGATAGGTAGCAATTTGTTTGATAGTGAAAATACTGAGATTTCTAGCAAGTCATTGCTATTTATGCAAACACTGTAGTTATTATTGCGTAGATCGTCTCCCTATCAGCCAGCATGGTACTGCTGAATGTTCTGTTGCCTGAAGATGAAGCGAGTCCCAGCACTCCGATGCCGAGCAGCTATGGATTCTTTTGTGGTTGATTTTGGCATTGCTGCTCTTGATGGCAGAAGCAATTTTATTTCCTCAAGTCGTAATCGCATTCGGAAATCAAATTAAGGAAACTTTTGAGAGTCAGAATCTATGCGTTGGCGAAGCCTGTCCGTAGGACTTATGCTTCGCTTCGCTCGCAATGACAATAAATGGGGTAACAAACCCGGAGTTGGTATAATTGGTTTGGGGCGGGTTTACTTCAACTGCACAAATCTCGATTGGATGCCAATTTTTATCGATCTATAATAACATTTACCCCAAACACTCTTCGATCCTCGTGACAAATTTGCTGAATAATATTGCGCCCGGACATTGCCACCACGGGAACGCTACCACCAGGTTCAACCCACTGCCCGATCGTGTAAAAATTTCGCAGCTTAGGTAAGGTTTTAGGCAATCCTTGAATCATCAGCGGTAGGGTTTTTTTTGTCAGTAGCCAACCACAGGTCGAGCCTTGCCAATTGCCCGTGTAACGCTCATAGCTGAGAGGAGTAGCAACATCTACAAACTCAATATCTGCCTTCAAACCTGGATAAAAATTCTCTAGGTAATCAATCAGAATGTTGGATTCTTGAATTTGTTCTGCATCGTAAATCGATCGCCCGTAAATCCGCTGCCAATAATCATAGGTAGTTTTTAGCATCACAATCATCACTGATTTGCCTGGGGGGGCGAGGGAAGGGTCGAAACAGTAATGCTTAATGCCAATCTCAAACCGCGCTTCATCAGCAATTGTGACAGGTTTATCTAATAGGTAAGTTACCCAATGGGGTTCGCCCGAAAGATCGCGATTTATGCCTAAAGAAACTTGAAACTGAGAATGAATGGGCAACCGACCATCATAGTAACGTTGCATCTGGCGGGTGACGTATTGGCGATCGATCGAACTGAACAGCGTACTGTGTCCGTCACAGGCAGAAATTACCCGATTCGCTCGGTATTCCTCATTGTTATATAATCGAACTCCGATCGCCCGACGATTTTCGATCGAAACCCTTTCCACTTGCAAACCGTAGTGAATTTCGCCGCCTAATTCTAAATAACGTTGCGCGATCGCTTCAGCAAATTTGAGCGATCCTCCGATGGGAAATCCCGCATTTTGGGTGTGCATATACGCCAGCAAAGACATTCCCACCATCACTGGAATGTCGCTCCAGGCAAACATCTGCGGAATTGCACGGCGTAAAAAAGGGTCTTTAAAACGGTTGGCAAATTCTCGAGCAGAAATGTTTCCCCAGCGAGCCAGCGGACAGATAAAGGGCATCAATTTCCAGCTCAATCTTTTCCAATCCCTCAAGGTCATCAATGTCTTAGGCTTTTGCTGTAGTAGCGACAAATCAAACCGAGTGAATGCCCGAATCCCAGCACAGAAATCCCCGATCGACTGACGATCTAAGGGTGAAAGTTCGATCAAATGTTGTTCCAAACGATCGGGATCGCTATAGACAACTAAGGTTTTACCTCCTGGTTCCCTGATTCGCATGAATTCATCGTGGTTGACAAACTGCTGTTTGGGAAGCACTCCAAGTTCTTGCCAGAGACGAGAAAAAGGCTGCCCTTGTCCAGAGCCAAATAGGTAATGAATGCAACCATCAAAAGTAAATCCCTGTCGTTTCCATGCAGTACAAAGTCCTCCTGGTAAGGTGTGCATCTCGAAGATGCGAGTTTTGTACCCGTTCATTTGTGCAAAACATCCTGCCGCCAGTCCAGCGATTCCCGCACCAATAATGATGATGTCCGTCGAAGCGTTTGTTTTCATCTTTATTTGACTTTTGACTTGCTTAGCAATTTAAGTTACCGTTACTGGCACATAATCGTGCAAAAAATCAAGATATAATCCGGCTCCGTGGGTAAAAATAATTAAAGGTTTATCTTCTGAACCAGTCAGCCAGTAGTGAAGCAAACATCCATTCCGTTCAAGGATCTGCTCGGTAGTCACGGTATCGACTCGTTTCATTATGCGATAGATTAACCGATTGCTGTGTTGAGAAATTCCCATTTCTCAACGGGGTTTGGGAAGTTGCGAATCCCCTGAAGTACGTTGCCCGCGATCGCGATCGCTCCCGTATTATTTGGCTCGATCCTCAAACAAATTCCGTGAGTATCCTCATTGAGTATGAGGTTTCCGGTAATGGTACAGCGTTCGACATTAAAGATTAGAACTGTCGTCTCGAAGAGTCTCTCTTGTCCTTGTGGCATCCGATTGCGAATTTTATTAGCAGTTAGGATCGCGCTGCTGGTTGTGGAGCGATCGCGTTCGTCTTTGTTTAAACGCCGATTACCTGCGATCGCCAAGCCAGGACCAGATGGAATATTCGATCTCTCTACAACTTGAGTATCAATCTCATTAGATGAGATATGTAAAGAGAGAGACAGGCGATCGATGCTGGAGAGGATATCTTTGTTATCAGTCTTCTGAGCAAGTTCGCTTACATCAAAGAACTTTGGCAATGGGAATAATAAACCAAGTAAAGTCGTTTCACGATTTCCTTCCCAAACATCCCCAAACTCAATTGGGGTAAACCAAAAACCAGAGATGCACTGGGAAACTGTATTGGTTTCTACGCGCACCATCCCCGTATCTGCCAAAATCAGCATTGCTGCGGTCAACCCAGTAAAGCGATTGTCGCGAATCACAGCATCTTGCAAAAGTGAGGGTACGATATTAAATTCCTTGGATTCTTTAGCCAGAATTAAGCTAGGAGACAGCAAATAACCAACCAGAAGACGCTGTTCATTTTCATTCGGGTTATTTGGGGCAAATAGATACTCTTCATCTCGCAAAAATCGATTGCCGATCGAATTCAGTCCCCAGCATTCACTCCCGGCAAAAATCCCAACTGCAAAGATGTTGGTGTTTTTCTGAATCTCAAATCGAAATAAGCAGTTTTGTACAGTTAGCAACGCACAGTGCAACGGACGAATGCCAACGGATACTCGCAGTGTTTCTTGGAATTTGGAGCGAAACAATAGCTCATTTCTTAAGCCTGGAAAGGGTGTCAATCTGCCACCTGCTTTGACAAAAGGCACGATCGGGAGTTGAAATCTCAAGTTACGCAAAGTAACGTAATTAGCGCGATTTAAGACAATCAACCCATCCAAGAAATTCTCCTCTTTACCCGGTTGTGCTTGAAGTTCGGCACCATCACCGCAGCCTTCGATCGTGAAATTAGAGTGCTGCGAATCTAATTGTAGGGATTGCGGTAGTTGGTAGATACCGGGCATCAAACAAATGTTGATGTGTTCTCGATTGGCGCGATCGCCATGAGCAAATCGATCGACAATTAATTGTAGAGTGACATCTCCTCTCAAATCCTCCGGTTTCACGACAACAGTACAGCACCCACCGACTTGCCGCTTCGTTAGTTTTACTAAGTCATCAAAAGGTTGGCGGCAATCTTGTAAAATTTTGAGAATTCGATTTTCCCAACCAATTACCGCCAGCGAACAGACCCATAGGCGGGGACCTTCTGGGGGTTGGGGTGTATCGAAATAGCGTTGGGGGTAAATCGCCCTTGGGAGCGAAGGACGGACTGCAAAAAACCAGTAATCACCCACACGAACGGGTTGACTGTTAGAAATGCCGAGCGTTACTTGCAATCCAGTTTTACCTAAACTGACTGGAGTACCAAGAGTAAATGGGATTTCTTCTTCCCAAATCCGCAGGAATAAGCGAGGAGTCAGCTCCGAATTCAGATACTCTGATGGCAGCGATCCGAGACTTGAACTACTTGCAAAAGAAACTTCTTTTGTATCTGGATTGTAAGGAGCTGTTAGAGTTCTAATAACGCCAGTCGCTGAAGCAATGTATTCTTTATTGTTCAACTGGGCAGCCGATCGCAAAATCTCTACAGCCTGACCGTTTCGAGGTCGATGAAAATCATCTACAGGTGCAGATTGTAATGTCAATCTCGAGCCATCTGAGTTGGCAGTCACCCGGTAGAGAAACGAGGCATTATCGAAACCCCAAACTAATTTTGTCGGATTAGTTGAAGAAATCTGGATGCGAATTAATTGGTTTTCAGCGCCCAAAAATCCCCCTCGCGCTACCGGATCGCAGGGATCGGGTGCGATCGCAGATTCCAAAAAACTGACTTTAAGTGTGGCAGCCGACATCAACCGCATCGTTTGAGGATCGAACGCGAGTCCCCGTTTCAACCATCGCTGCTTGGCAATTTCCAAGGCAGTTGTACAGGTTTTGTCCTGTGTTTTTAAACGCACGATCCGCTGGATTAGACGAGTTCGCCCAGTTGTGTCGGGTCCCCCTAAAGCTGGTTCGCGAAGGTCGCTATCCTCCACCGCACTCACTTCTTGCTCCTGCAACAACAGATAAATTAATTCTGGGGTGCCACTAAGAGTAGATGGGTCAATCCAGTCGGGATCGCCTTTTCGATCGAGCCATTCAGACTGCTGGCTGTATTTCACCTCTTTGGGTAGGGTTACGCGAACGCCACCCACATACATCGTGCCTTGCCGCACTGAAAAGTCAAAAGCAGAAGCGGGTGGAGTGCCAGTTTCCAAAACTCGATAGCCATCATCGGGTGTTCCACTGGAACCAATCAGATCGAGCAATTCCTCTCGCTGTTCTTCGCTAGCAATTTGCTGTGCTTCATTCCAATCTGCTTCCAGCGTGACTCTGCCCTGTTGAGCGACAACAGTACGATACTGTTGATTGGCATCGAAGGAAACTCTGGCGCGATCGCTACTCATACCCTCTTCTCCTAAGAATTTAAAATTGTCAATCTAAAATCCAAAATTCAAAATCTAAAATTCAAAATCAAGTCACATAAATAATGACGGGAATCAACCCCAATGGCATATACTCTTCATACTTGATTTGCAAACTCCTCTCTTTAATAGAATGTTTCTCGCGAGCAAAAGCTCCCATTTCTGAGCCATCTTTTGCACCAGCAATTAGAGTTGCTCCGACTGGTGCGACGATCGCCAGATCCGCCCCCAGTTGTAGTTGGGCGTAGCCCGGTTGTCCGAACCGACTACTGGTAAATAAGGGTGCTTTAGGCGCAATTTCTACGCTTTCGTAGGGGCGAGGCAACACGCTACCTGTCGCCCAAGCACTAAATCGCACGCAACCTTGCTGATAATTTTCAACCACAACTACGTCATTCAAAATGCACTCGCTGGCTTCCAGTTGATGAACGGTGGCAGATCCAAGAACAGTGCAACGAGTCAGATTCACCGCACCACTATTGAGAGCGATCGCTTTCTCAGTGCCCAAGGATTGCACGATGCTATCTGCAATTGTGAGATTGGCGATCGCTCCTTCTTTCCCCTCACTATCTACGCGGGTGCGAATCGATCCGAGAATGCAGCGCTCGATCGTCAGTTGGCGAATCTGTCCTTCTACCCAAAATTGGCAGGGAATCAAATCTTTTCCATCTACAGTTTGAGCGTAAATGTTAGGAGCGCTCTTTAACTCGCCCGGATCGAGAGTGCAGCAGCGAAGAGTGACCCGATCGAAACTTCCCGTTAATACTAAGTCACCACCGCTAATAAACAATCCTTCCAGCACCAATTCGCTGCCCTTATTACCGCTAAAAACCCATTCCACAGCCGGACTAGATGCAGGTAATCGAATCAGCGATCGCGTATTGTTTTCTGCTCTTAAGGTAACGTGCTGAATGTTGCTTAAGTTACTCACTTGGGTGTAAGTGAGCGAATCTTGAATTGTGAGAGTACCAACTGGTGCCAGAGTTGTCAATGGTGCGATTAGAGCCGTGCCACCGCCGCCGATCGCTGTTTGGGGTGACGGAGTTGGCAGGTTAGGTTGGCGGAGAATGCGCCGATCGAAGGCACCTGCGCCAATGGTTGAGGAAAAGCCATAGCGATAAGTGACAAAGAAATTGCTGGCATCGATCGAGGTATTGTTCTCATCAACAGGTGCTTTATTACCTCTGAAAACTGTACCTTTTTCTGGATCGATTAGAAACGCAAAATCTGCTTTTCGAGTCGCCCAATCGCGAGGATCGGCAGTAATTTGTCTGACTTTAATCGGTTTACCTTCAGGGTCGATGAGAACGTATTTCAGGGGAATTAAGTTTCCCGCTGTATCGAAAATTCCCAGAGAATTGAAATCGATCCGGTTGCCTTGTTCGATCGCGTAAAGATGTTCTAGTTCCTGTTCTAATAACGGCTTGCTAATGGCGGTGGGAAGTTGCCACTCGGCAGGGGAAATCCAGCGATCGCCAAACGGACGGAATGCCGCAGCAAATAAGGGAATTTCGCGCCCTGTAGGATCGAAGGTATAGCGATCGGGACAATCTCGATCTCGAACTGGCGTGACTCCAATACCTCGGTTGGGTGCAGTTCTAGTGAGGGGAGAATCGATCGGTTCTCCTGCTGAAAAACTGACTAACCGCCAGAGAAACACGCCCAAGCGAGGAATATTGTGCCAACCTACCTGCCCTTTCCCCCGTCGCACGTCGGCGGTATAGAAAAACTCGTCAAAGGCAGAGTGGGTTTTCGTTGCGCCGTACACCTGACGCAAATCTGCCCAACCGCCCATCGGTGTCTGGGTTAACGCCCCAACTAACCCTTGCGCCCGTTGCAGCGTGCGATTGCCTGCGGGATCGGAAGTTTCTGAAGGTAAACCGATCGCCGGATCGAGATTGTGACGGGTGCGACTCAAGCGTCGAAAAAACTCGACGACTCGCGCATTCCAACCCGTAATGTCCGCAGCGATTTCTTCGAGAATAGCGACGGTTCCCTTGCGTCGGCGATAGTAGACGGTTTTGGCAACATCCAAGCGCTGTCCTCGCGAATCCAGACTGGCAACCAGATTGGTAGCGAGTAAATCTGCCATGTAGGCAATTACCCAGTCATCGCAGGTTTCGATCGATTGGTCTTCCCAGAGGCGATCGATGTTGCGGTGAAGAATTGCGGCTTGCATTCCAATGCGATCGACCATTTCGCGTAAAGGACCCGCTCGATCGAAGTTTTCACTGTCCTCTGTCCGATAGATTGCAGGCAGGAGATTCCACAATTTATCAGCGTAGTAAACGGCATAGCGATCGCCATCCAGAGCCATAATTAACCCACCTCCCAGTGCAATTCGAGATCGGTTGCAGATAATTGATAAAATCTTCCTTCGCCCGGATCGTAGCGGTAATGAGGAACTACTTTGAGTAGTTCAGCGGAGATTAATTTGAACTTTTCGATTATTTCAGGAGAAATTAATTTAACCCGATCGAGTAGTTCGGGAGAAACTAATTTAACTTTCTCAATTAGTTCAGGAGAAACTAATTTAACTTTCTCAATTAGTTCAGGAGAAACTAATTTAACTTTCTCAATTAGTTCAGGGGAAACTAATTTAACCTTCTCAAGTAGTTCAGGAGAAACTAATTTGGGCTTCTCGATCGTTTCAGGAGGAACTAATTTGAGTAAGTCGATCGTTTCCAGAGGAATTAATTTGATTATGTTGAAAGTTTCAGGAGGAACTAATTTGAGTAAGTTGAGCGTTTCCAAGGGAATTACTTTGAGTAAGTTGAACGCTCCCGATCGAAATCCCAGGCGATGCACGGCTAATACTCCTGGAACCTGCATGCAAGTGGCGTAAATTTGACTTTGGTAAATCGCCTGTCCGATTTGCATCACATTGGTGCCAAACAGCCCGGTATCTGGATTTAGCAAAGCCTCTTTCACCGCAGCCATAACAGTTTCTGGAATTCGAGTCGCTTCAATTTGCAACGTCAGAGTCAGTTGCACGGGTAGGGGTTGCACTAATTGCACCGCTACGGGGCGATTCGGGTCGGCAGTCCCCGCAAGGGCAATTTTTGCAGCGCTAACAGCACTATCATCGTCCCCCACGTAGAGCTTCACCAAACTGCGCTGCTGGGCTGCATCCCACGTCCAGTAAACCTTAGCGCGGGCGACACCGGGGGTTTGAGCGGCGATCGTTTCATAGTCATCTCCAGAAACCGCTCGTCCAAAGGTAAGGATCGATCGGGGGGCATAGCGGCGGATTTGTTCGGGTGGTTCTGGATCGGCTCCACCACCCACAGGAACTGGATTGCGAATGGCTTTCAGATTGGGATAGGGTTTGACAATGACGCTCAGCGCTCCGGCATCGGGGGCTTCTTTGCCGCTACCGTAGCGATAGCGGGCAACGACGTTATTTATACCGGAAGGCAACCGCGCACCGTTGAATCCATCACCAAACTGGACGCGAGTTTGCCCGTTTTCATCTTCGCGGGTGACAAATACGCTAGCGTTTGGAGGCTGTCCGTAGAAGCTGGGGACTTCTTGCCACTCGATGTCATTCACCCAAATTCTTAAGGTACTTTTGTAATTACCGCCGGAGGTAGAATCGCCGCTCAATAAATAGGTGAGAGGTGATTTTTTCAATCCGAATTCTTGTCCGGCAAGACTGGCATCGCCGCTACCCAAAATTTCTGAAGGTACTGTTTGTCCTCGCGAGACAGAGAGAAGGTTAAATAAGACAGATAAGGGAGAATTCAGGGAAAAAGGAGAGGGCGGCAAAGCCGACAAGTTGAGTAAATCGGAGGTTGTTCCCAATGCCCCCTTGGCTGAAACCCCTTGGCTTTTTGTATCTTCAATTAAGAGTGGAATCGGACTGTTGGCAGCAGGCAGTTCCAAGGATTTAGCGAGCTTTAGCGCTGGGGGTGTACCATCAAAAGTCTTTTCGGGTTTAGCAATGAGCTGCCCTACCTCCTGCCAGTTAAAGCGTACCAATACCCGACTTCGATCGCCATCCCATTCAGCAGCCAGGGTGCTGGAAAACAGAGGCCTGAAATAGGGGCGAGAGTGCAAGATAGGTACTGGAGGTTCTCTATTGGCATCGGGGGGTTGGCTCGGATCGTTGGCATTGGGCGTGTTGGCATACCAGAGGAACTCGGTGTATTGGGTAACATTAATTAATTGATGGTTGGGAGTTCGATCGGGATTTTCTAGTAGCAACGGATCTCCCACTTTAATGTCGCGTTGAATTGACTCCAGATGGAGATGATCTGTATCAATTGCGTGAGAGGTCTTATATAAATACAGGTGAGCGGATTGGTTACTTTTGAGCAACTGATATCGATCGGCTTTAGCTGTTTTCAACCGATCGATATCGGGAGTGCTGGCAAAAGAGATTCGAGTATTGGTTTTACCCGATGGCTCTTTTTCGGGTTGAATGTTCTCCACTGTGACTAACACATAACCGTCGCTAGTTCCATTCCAACCCTTTTCCAATAGCAAAAGTCGATCGTCTAATTTAACAGTATTGACGCTTCCCTTCAGAAGTACGCTATTTCCAGTCAGTAACTGTTCTGCGGAAAGTGGTTCGGCAGCGATCGCATCGGGAAACTGAACTGGCGTATCAACATCCAATTCAAAAATCTGCGGTTGTTGACCGGGTTTTGGTTTGCTTTGAATCTGATACCCTTGGGGCAGCGTGAAGGATTTGGTGGTATTGACCAACGCTGCAACAATACCTCTGGCACCGATTCCAGGGCGAGGACGATAGCCCAAAAGTCGGATCGATCGCTGCACGCTTTCCGGTAGCACTGCCGTTCGCAGGTAGGATTCGTTGGCAATGCGATCGTTATAAAAAGTGAGAATATCTGCTAGGTACGCCCACCATTCCACCATCTGAACCGCTAAATCTCCCTCTGCGCCGGGAAACCAGTTGGTAAGTTCAGTTTCGATCGCATTGTTATTGTTATCTTTGAGAGGCAACAGCAAAGCACGGCGAAAGCTGGTGTAATCGCCAATTCGATAGGCGATCGCGCTTCTACCCGGTGGATTAAAAATTACCTGCGGATGAGTGAAACCTTCGCAGGGGCAAATCGATTGTTCCGTCATTTTCCACCCTCCAAAATCATCTTGAGAGAGCCTCTTTCCGGTCGGTTGTTGTCATTATCAACCCGCAAAATAGCGTCTGCTGGAACGGTAAATGTATCTGGTAACGATCGGTAATTGAGAGTAACTCCCCGTTGCCGGTAGCGAATGGAAACGACTCCCGCCACCCCATACGCACATTGAATCGCAGCTTCTAGCGCGCTGCGCTCCAACGGTTGACCGAACGACCAACGATCGACCTGGAAAAAGCCGACTCTGCCATCGGGGAACTTGGCAGCACTCAAAACAACCAGCAAATCGGCTTCCACATCGCCACGGAAAGCATCGGGTCGGACGCACACCCGAATTTCTAAATCTAGGGAGACGTAGCGGGGAGAAGGAACGTAAGATTCATATCCAGCAAGGCGGTAGCGGTTCAGCAGATTAATCAGTTCGGTATGCTGCTCGACGGTGAGGGCTTCGCTGCCAAAGGGATCGGGAGTAGTGAAAGCGGTGAGCCAACTTCCCGTCCAGCGAAACACCGTACCAGCTCGTTGCACCCACGGCAACGATTGAGCGGCTGCCTGGTAATCCTCGGCACGGACAGCCCGAAATTGTTTGGCGCGAAACGCTTGGGGAGCCAGCCGTCTGACTTTTTCGGCTGATTCGGCATCGCTTCCCCCGGTAGCTGGGAAAGGATTGGTGACCGAAACTACATCGGTAACAGTCGGATCGACGCGGGTAATGGCATCAGCAGTCACATTTCCGATCGCCCCACCGCCTACTCGATAAGTTACTTGAAAGGTATCTCCAGGATTGGGCAGTTCGCCAAACGTGCCATCTCCAAACCGAATCGTATCGCCTGCATCGCTGTCATAGTCGAACATCACCGATCGATCGGAATTCAGGGCAATGCGGCGGAAGCTGACTGGATCGATCGCAAACGCCATTTCAAAGGGATTGGCATCTAACAGTTTTCTGCGCCAAATCCAAGCTTGTCCGGTGTTTTGCTGCAACAGGATTTCTGGTAAGGGAGCCATTTCTGGATCGTCTTGCCCCAACCACACGATCGCCCCATTTCTGAGAGTGTAGAGATATTGCGGCGTGACATCATCTGGGGTGCTGTTAGCCCCGGTTCGCACTAGCGCCTGGGGAAGAGTTGGCGGGATTGAAGGGGGTTCATCGAGCGGAATCGTAAAGCTTTCGGTGTAACGCCTGCCTTGGGTAGCGGGAATTAGATTGCCTGCGAGGATGGTGCGGGTTAAATCGCGATCGAACTTCAGCGCATCTTTGGATTGCCAAACAATGCGCGTAACGGTGACGGGTGAATCGAATAATTCATCAGTTTCCTCGATCGCTGCCTTCGTGGGGTCATCCAGCAAATGAACGACTTCTCTAATCTTAGGATCGGCACTGGTCGCCCCTGCTGTTTCAATTAAGAGAGCCTCTCCACCTTGGAAGTTAAACCCATGTCCTTCAATCCACATTTCAGTTGACCCAGATTTTAGGCAACGCTGGCTGTCGTCCCACCAGTAAGGAATCATTCCGGGGTTTCGATCGAACCGGGCGTTTACTGCAAATGGCTTTGGATCTCCAGTGTCCGGATCGATGTTGGCTTTTCCGGTGTTCGGATCTACCAGTCCGGTTCCCGTTTCAAACTCAACGGTTTCGCCATCGGGACTTTGGGCGCTGACAACTAAACCAACGGGCAGCACCATCACTCCAGGCTTGACATCGAACTGCAACAACGTGCGGGCAGCCGTTGCCGGACGGGGTTCGTAATCGACTAGGCGGGCATGACGGACGAGCGATCGCCTTTGAGTAGCCGTCTCTAAAGTCGCTTCGGCGGCAATGCGATCTTGAGTGTAGCTCAAGTCATCGGCTAGGGCGCACAGGGCTTCCATGAACGTGACTCCGAAGTCAGCTTCAGAGCGTTCTACCCAACCGGGATAGCGCAGTGCGGAGAAATCAGAAAGGGCTTTGCGGAAGCTGAGAAAGTCTTTAGCGAGATAGTCGATCGGTGGCAGATCGGGTTCGTCGGGCGGGCAGATTGGAGGCGGCATTTCGCAATCTAAATCCGACGGACAGAGGGCTTTAAACGAGAATGCAATCTGACTGAAAAAAGGATCGAGGCTGGTGCTGTTTAGCTTGAGGTTTAGCTTGAGAATATAGCGAGAAAAATCACCGGGCGAGGCAACAATAATGGTTAATATTTGATGTCCTGTTATTATCTCTGTTGACCAGTAACCCGGATCGTTAATCGTAGCTGAGTTGAGAATTTTGACTTCAGAAATTGTTTCTCCACCCGCAATTTTTATATCTTCAATCGAGCCTCGAACTGGCACTCTATTAATAAAATGAATCAGCAGTTTTTGCCGATCGGTCCTGTCCAATTCGACAAAATCGATGCCGTTGAATGTGGTGGATTGAATTAGGCGATCGCGCCGATCTTTAGGAGAAGCCATACTACAAAATTCTCACCTCCATGCGTTTGTTTGCCATTGTTTCAATTAACACATACTCGATTTGTACTCTCAATTGAGCCGGATCGCCTGTTTCTTCGATCGAGCCGACTTTGACATCTTTGACCTGAATTTGTCCGACCAACCAACGGTTGAGTGCCTGCAATACAATCAGTTTAGTCGTGGCATCCAGTGCCTCGGAATGGGGAGCAAATAGCAATTGCCGCAGTCCGCAACCAAACTCAGGCAGATTCACCCGTTCGCCGGGACTGGTTAACAAAACCTGGCGAATCATTTGTTCCACATGAGCTTCATAGCGACTCTGAGCCGCCTGGTGAGAGGCAGCATCAATGCTGAAAGGAAAGGTGTAGTCCTGGCGAATCATATGGAATTGGTAATTGGGGATTGGGAATTGGGAATTGGGAATTGGGGATTGGGGATTGGGGATTGGGAATTGGTAATTGGTAATTGGTAATTGGTAGGTAATTGGTAATTGGTAGGTAATTGGGAATTGGTGGAAATAGATTTTGCTGATTTGAAAATTGCTATAAAAACCAGGGAATAGGAATTGAAAAAGAGCTATAAACCTTTAACTTTAGATTGGGTGTAATTAATTAGAACTGTTCCTTGAGTAGCCTGGTCGGCAGCGATGCAGAGTCCTACACTGTTAGTCGTGAGAGTGAAATCGCCGATCGCCCTTGATTTCAGAGCAGTTTGCACCCAGCGGACTTGGACGCAAGGATGGGGCGCACCAGCAACATTTAAAGGACAACCCGCGATGACAAACGTATCGGACGATCGCAAGACAAAACTGCCGCCAGCTTTGGTTTTGGTGTTAGAACTAATCGCACTGACCGTCCCTCCGTGGGGACACATCATCGTGCTAGCAGTGGTAAGCAGTTCAGCCATTACATCACCTCCAACGCGCCATCATTGACGTTCACTTGACTGGTGCTGATATTGATTTTTTTGCCGCCTCGTTCTAGCGTAATTCCCGATGATTCCAGCGTAATTTTATTATCATTGCTGTCTGTAATCGTGATGGTACTGGCATCATCATCTAGTAATATTTTATGACCGGATTGAGTGACGATCGCCTTAATTTTTTCTGTAGCTTCTTCCGGGAATTCATCCTTGCGCCAGTAACAACCCGTCCAGATGGGATAGGAAACATCTCCTCCCTCGAATTCGATCCAAACCCCCGAGCCAACTTCGGGCAAAAAGGCAATACCCACAGCATCTCCCGCATAGGGAACACAAGCCATACACCAGCCCGTTGGTTGTTCTTTCAAAACAGATGGGACTTTCGCTTTAATTCGCATTGTTGCCGCATCTACTTCCGTCACCGTCCCTCTATACTTGCCGTAGAAACGATTGCGAACGCGCTCCAAAATTTCCAGGATTGTGGCATCGTTCATAGCAGTCCTCCCAACAATCCACCACCACTGCCTGTAGGTGATGGGCCAACAGCATTGCGAACCAAGGTAAACTTCATTTTGTGAGAATCGGCGGTGATGCGGTGGCGCACGCTCCAAACGTAATATTTGCCAGAGTTGAGGCTGCCAATGCCTTCGATTTGTACCACAGTCCCCACCCGCAGAATGGCATTGAGACGGGAAACATCGGCTTCGCCTTCACATTTGGCAAACCAACTGGCTTCTCGCAGCAGGGATTTAGCACGCAGTTGTAACTCGCCTGCATCGTCTACCGGGGCTGTCAGCAGAACCGTCATGGGTCTTCCTGCGAAAGTGGCCAAAGATCGATCGTCCAATAGTGCCAGTCCCGCATCGTCAGTGTCGGCGCTGACTCCATCCTCACTGGAATCATTAAATAAGGCTTGGCTGGCTTTGACGGCACTGGGACGAGTGACATCCCAATCTAAATCGAGGGCGCTGACTGTCCAAACTTCGGGATCGTTGAGAGTGAGGGTGAGAACCGGATCGCCGTCGAGTTTGGGTTTGGCAAAGTAGCCCGTGTACTGTCCGGGATTGCTGGTACAGGCAACGCGGCAGAGTTTGCCGTTACGCCGCGCCAGATTGCGGAGAAACTGGATGTCAGACGCACGCTGCATCAGGCTGTGACCATTTTCAGTGTGGGAGGGCGAATCGTCTTCGGTGTTGTCGGATGCGGGAGTAAAGCCATAATCGCCAAAGATGGTGTTGGCAACGCTGGCATCGGTGACATCGACCCATTCCCGGACTTTCTCTTCCAGGTTCATCAACCAGGAGGCATCCTGTCCCCAAACTTGTAACGTGGAATTGGTAATCCCGGTTTCGAGGTGCAGTTTGTGGGCGAGGACGTAGCCGTCGAAGATACATTCGTCGGGCTTGTCTTCTGGAGTGGCGACGACAGCGAGGTTGGCGAAGGGTTGCAGTCCGGCATCGTTGACGAAGGTGAGATCCCCTGTTTCTGAACGGCTGACGGCGAGGTTGAGTTGAATTGCACCGGGTAAATCGGCATTTTCTTCCACTTCCATAACCGACAGCGCGTTGTGCAGATTCTCATCTGCGGCGGTGCCATTAAGAAAGAGTTGGAAGGTGCTTGCCATAATCGATCGATTTTAGATTTCAGATTTTCAGATTTCAGATTTTTTGATTTCAGATTTTTTGATTTCAGATTTCAGATTTCAGATTTTCAGATTTCAGATTTTAGGGTTGGGTGGGAATGCCGACTAAATCTCTGGCAGCTAAAGCATCGGGAACTAAGGCATTGTTTGCATCGCAGAGTTGCCAGAAGGCGGTGGCATCTTTGAGGTAGTGGTTGGCAATTAGGTCTAGGCGTTGCCCTTCTAAGCGACGGTGATAGCCCAGCAGGCGCGTTTGTCTGGGTAAGGGAAGTTTTGCGACACGCACGGTTTTGCCGTTTGGGAGGGTAACGGAGTAGGTTTCTGTGGTTTCGTAGCGACTGCCGGGGAAAAACATAAATTACCTCCTGGGGAATTAGAGAGGGAGCATTCCGATGATGGATTCAGCGGCATTGCCTAAATTGGCGATCGCCAATGCCTGACGCAATCCCTGAGAATAGGTGTAGGCTCCTTTGGCAATATCTTTAAGTGGCCCCGTAACGTATTTGAGTTCTTCAGGGGTTAACACGCGCAGACCCAGTTGAGCTTCGGCGTGAATGGGATTGAGCAGACCGTCGTAGAGTTTTTCGGTAATGGTAAGGTTGGTGACGCGCACGGGTACGATGCGTCCCGGCCCCCAAACAAATAATACTGTAGGAACCTGGGATTGGGGAATATCGCGTTTCACAGCAGCCTCCGCCGACCCGCCGAAGGAAAGACCGCTCCCGCCAATGCTGACGGACGCAGAAACCGATCCCAACAGTCCGCCGCCACCAGAACCGCCTGTAGGATACTGCAACATTTCTAGCGCCGCCAATCGGGAGTAAACGCCACTGATTTCGGCAAGGCTGCCCGCAACTGGATCTTTGTTAGCGATGGAATCGTTAGAATCCAGCATGACGGTGAAGGAAAACGACTCACCGGGGACACCGCGCACCGCCAGGGGATTGGCTTCTCCTCCATTCCCAGAACCGCCTGCGGCTTGAGGCTGAGTCCAGGTGTGGGTCATGGTTTCGGGATTGAACTGGAAAATGATGACGTTCGGCAAGGGGAGCAAGAACGTCTCCATGAATTCGATAAGTGCGCCTTTGATGAATTTCCCAGCCATATTTGTTAAGTAAGAAATAAGAAATAAGAAGTAATAAGTTGGATGGGCTGAATCGATCGAATGGTCTTTGTGCTACCTGTTGACTGTTACTTTTTTCAAGTCCAGATTCGACGCAAATTCAGAACAAATCCCGGCAAAACATCTTCACCCGATAGTTTAGTTGGATTCTCCAAAATTTCCACCTCTCCTCCCTGCCGATAAATTTCGACTCGCCGATTTTTAGGATCGATTAGCCAGCCCAATCTAGTGCCGTTGTCCATGTATTCTTGCATCTTTGCCTGTAGATCGGAGAGACTATCTGATTCGGAGCGCAATTCCACAACAAAATCAGGACAGAGCCGAACAAAGCCTTTTTGAGGTGCTTCAGGGAGTGCCAACCATCGCTCCTGGCTGACCCAAGAAGCATCAGGAGAACGGGTCGCACCGTTGGGCAAAATAAACCCAGTAGAAGAGTCAAAACCTTTACCCGATTGGTCTGAGTTTCTCCACCACAAATACAGCTCGCCAGAAATGCTCCAATTTCGTTCTCCCGTTTCCCATCCGGTTGGTGGATTCACAATCAACTCTCCTTTTGCAGTTCTTTCCAGTCTTAAATTGCGATTGGCGATCGCCAGCATTTCAAATTGCGCTTGAGTCACTTGTAATAAGAGCGAATCTGGCAGTTCGATGAAGAGTTTTCCTAATTTGGGGGGTGTCTGTACCATAGAGAACTCCTGTAGTAGGAATGGATTTAGGCAAGGGTTTGGGTTAACTGTCGCAGAATTTCAGACACGATTTGGTTTGCCAACCAATCCATATTGGTGTTGGGTTGGGACTGAATATTGATTTGCAAAGAAGGAGCATCGCGGATGGAACCGCTGGTCATTTCGATACTGGCAAGTCGGGTGGTAATTAATCGTGCCAAATGTTGTCCTTCCTGTTGGGAAAGTCCAGGAAGTTTTAAAGTTAGGCGATCGATAGTGAGGTTAGTCATGGTGAGTCTGTTTCCTAATTGATAGCCATGCTCTTAGCAGACCGCCTTCGTCAAAGCGTGGCAGTATAGGATACCGCGATCGGCTCGTACTGCGAAGCATTCCTGAACCGCAGGTAGTAGTTTCGAGTTGGGGTATCTGGAGGAGAAACGCTGAAAGTTAGGGGAGGGCCTCCAACGCGACCATTACGCCAAGTGCCAGCAATCGGCTCATCTGCACCCCACCACGGACTTCGGAAAAGCTGCATACTCCAGTCGGAGACGTTGGTACTCGACCCAATGTAGCTAGCGGTGGCGGAGACGTGGACTGTAGTGGAAAGGGGTACAGAGAACGTATCGGTATTTACACTGCCCGCCTGTCCTTCGCGTCCTTGGGGAACCTCGACTCGTCCAGAACTGACTGTGGTGGAAAGGGGTATCGCTTCTGGAGTGTCTGGGGCAGTTTCTTGCCGTTGAACCAGTGGCGCGGTCTGCTGCACGTCTGTACGCTGTTGCACCACATGGGTCAACTCGTGGGCAAGCAGTTGCCTGCCCCGAGCTGACTCCGGTGCGTAGTTGCCGTGCGCGAACGCGATCT
>JAAUPF010000361.1 GCA_012034575.1 Richelia sp. CSU_2_1
GGGGAGAGGGGGAGAGGGGGAGAATTCCCAATTCCCAATTACCAATTACCAAATTCCCAACTGTCAACTGTCAACTGTCAACTGTCAACTATTTACCGCCTGCCTTTGGGGAATTGTTCGATGCCCGCCCAACCGTAAAAAACGAGTTCGCTGTTTTGCACCCGACACCTGTCAACGCGCAGTTGAGTTCCTTCGAGGGCAAATTTGTCTAAATCCAGCAAGTTATTTACGTGGTCGATGATGGCTTTGCCCAAGTCTGCAGCTTGCTCGTCGCCTCCGTAAGTAACGCTGACAAATTGGATTTTTCGCCGCTCTTCTACTTGCAGTTGAGCGGTAATATCTATGTTGACAGGTTCGGTGGAATTGCCTACAAAAATCTCTGACTTCAGTCGAATTGATTTGTCAGCCCCGAAGCTGATTTCTGTGTTTTGAAAGCGCAGAGATTCGTCTTGGTATTTCAGCCTCTGGAGCTTTTCTACTACAAAAGGCGTATTGAATGAGGTGGTTAAATCTGACTGACTCAAGACTACTCGCATACTCGCCTGCGTGGGCTGGCGCAATTTCACTTGACCTGCAAAAACTGCTCCAAAATCAATTGAAACTGCTTGCAAGTAGAGTTCCATTACTTCGATGCGGAGGCCGTTGTACATCAACATACCTTTGCCAATAAAGTCAAAGCCGTCGATGCTTCCCTGCAAAAGTTTTGCCACGGGTTCGGCTCGGATGTTAGCTTCGGCCTTTTCCGATTTTTTGAATAAGGCCGCGATCGCAGCTCCTGCTACTTTGCTCACAAGGCGATCGCCACTTTGACCTTGCCCCGATGTACTGCTAAACAAAGCTGCTACCATTTATCTTTTTGCTTGCCTACAGCCGCCATTATAACCTCTTATGAAGAAATGTTAAAATAGCTTGTGCTTATTCACTTTATAAGCATACCTTGTTGTGTTGGTCTGCCTCCAAAGTAACATTCTGGAATTTTAGGGACTCAAGGGAGTGCCTTCGAGACAAGCCCAATCGAGAATTGCTCCATCCCAGACAGTTTGTTCCATTGACGCGCAGAGCAAATTAGCCCGCGTCAGATTCGCGCCCCGCAGCACGGAACCGTTGAGGATTGCTTCTTCCAAATCCGCACCTGACAAATCGGCACCCGACAAATTGGCATTGCTCAAATCTGCTTGCTGCAAAAGGGCCCCGGACAAATTCGCACCCCGCAAATCTGCGCCGCGAAAATCGACGCCACTTAAGTCTAAATTACCGATCGCGCTTCCAGCCAAAAAAGCACCACCAAAACTTGCCTCGCGGACTAAAGCGTTCGTGAAGGAAGCCCCTCGCAAATCGGCATTCCGAAGATCGGCACCTCGCAAGTCAGCGCCGCTCAAGTCAGCGCCCCGGAGGTTCGCTCGCAATATGGCGCGCTGCAAAGAAGCACCGGCGAGATTTGCCCCTGTCAAGTTAGCACCTGATAAGTCGGCACCGGCGAGGTTTTCTCCTGCGAAGTCTTTACCTGTTGGTATTTGATGTTTGCCTTGGTGAATGCTTTCGAGGTTGTCAGTCATACAATCCACAATTAAAAAACCTGAGTTTTGAATAGGTAAAAAAAGTGGCGATTTGAAATTTCCGATCGACAATCGAAACTCGACAATCGAAAATCTCACATCAAAAATCTAAAATCTTTCGATCGCCCGTTTCTTCCAACCAAACATTCGGCAGTTGGCTGGGGCGACTCGGTAACTGCATCAAACCCATTTGGGCCAGCCTGACGACGTTGCCGAGGGTTTCCACCAAAGCCGGATCGAAGCGATTGCCACTCAGTTCCCGACACTGTTCCCAAGATTCAGTTAAGCTCAAAGCGGGTCGAGATCCCCGAGGTTGAGTCAAGTCTTGAAAATAAGCGACTAAGCCCAAAATCCGGGAAGTTATCGGTATTTCTTCGCCCCGCAAACCCTCCGGCCTGCCGCTGCCGTCCCAATATTCGAGTTTGTGCTTGACAATTTCGGCAACTGGTGATAACTCCGGCATTGCTTGCAAGAGTTGGGAACCGATCGAACTGCGATCGCGCCAAAATTCTAAAGTTGCTGCATCGAAGAGATCGGGCGTGCGATCGAACACTTCATTCGGGGCCGAAACCAAGCCGACGCGAAACAGCAATCCCGCCAGCCGCAGCCTGCGCAACTGCAAAGTCGGCAAATCCAACAATTGACCTAAAGTTTCCGACAAAGCAGCCACCTGCAAAGACGCCGCGGGGTTTGCCTTGTCGCGTTCGTCCACGCGCTGGGCCATCCGCAAAAAAGCTTGCAGTTTGTTCGCGTTCAAATTGCGGCTGACGCGCAAAGCTTGACCCTCCAATTCCCACAATTCGCGAGTTTGGCGGCTAATTGTGACGAGTTGCTGCTGGGAACTTTGCAAATAACTGACGATGCGCGACACCACGCCGCTGGTATCGGCTAGGGGCGGGCCGACAGTTTCCAAAATTTCGCGGTAAGTTTGCAGCAAACTGTCAGCTAAAGGGGAATTGTAATGCCGGGTTTGTTCGATAAAAATTTCTGCCACCGCCGATACCAAAGACTGGTCAAAAGACCACAAACCGTAGAATTTTCTTTCTGTATCCACGTCGGGCTTACCTTCGGGCAAGTATTCCTCCTCAGAAAGTTCGCGACAAAGTACCGTTGCTTTGTAAGTTGGCGCGAGGATAATCAAATTCCATTCTTCAACTACAGCATCGCTAGGATCGAGTTCGATTAAAGATACATTTTCTAATTGGCCTGTTTTGTGGGTGGCAAAACCGCTGTCGGCAACTGCACCGATGACAACGTGGCGGGATGAATTAGCAATATCCAGGTAGCGATCGGCCTCTTGCAAATACCATTTGCCCTGTTGAAATGTTACCAAAACTAGGGGTTTGACTTCGGGGTTGCCCGCGCCATTTTGCAAGATGTGGTCTTCGAGGGCGTGACACAGGGCTACTAAAGTATTTTTAAAATAAACTCCGTAGCTCGAAGGCAGTTGACCGTTGGGAAGTGTAGCTTTCAGTTTGGCGAGGGTTGATTCGGGATTCATTACAAAAAGCGGTGCCGGCTGTTGTCTATTGTAGCGGGCGATCGCACTTTTGGAAAAGAAGGAAGAAGGAAGAAGGAAGAAGGAAGAAGGAAAATGCAATCTGGGCAATGGTTTCAGCGATTAAGACCGT
>JAAUPF010000362.1 GCA_012034575.1 Richelia sp. CSU_2_1
ATCTCAGAGCGACGCACCCTACAAAATGCGATTAATGCTCACTACTCATAAACCATTGCTTTCAAAGCTTCTTTCATCTCCGCCGCGATCGACAATCTCTAACAAACATCGACAATTTCGATCGCGATGCACCACACAATAACCTGGTGCGTCGCCCCACCCATCTCTCATTTTCCATCACAAATCTCAGAGCGACGCACCCTACAAAATGCGATTAATGCTCACTACTCATAAACCATTGCTTTCAAAGCTTCTTTCATCTCCGCCGCGATCGACAATCTCTAACAAACATCGACAATTTCGATCGCGACGCACCACACAATAACCTGGTGCGTCGCCCCACCCATCTCTCATTTTCCATCAAAAATCTCAGAGCGACGCACCCTACAAAATGCGATTAATGCTCACTACTCATAAACCATTGCTTTCAAAGCTTCTTTCATCTCCGCCGCTGTCGTCGTCGCCGTACCGAATTGACGCACGACAATGCTAGCCGCCAAATTTCCCAAAACCGCCGCTTCCCAACCAGATGCACCGACGCACAAAGCTAAAGTCATTGCCGCTACTACTGTATCCCCAGCACCGGTGACATCAAATACATCAGTCTTGTTAAAAGGCGGAATATCCCAACTATGAATTGAAAATTCCCCGTCTTTGGAAGTGGAGGTTGGAGGGGGTGAATTTTCGCTCGCTTCACAGTTTACCCTTTCAAATAAACTCATCCCTTCTTCGCCGCGAGTAATCAGGATTTTTTGAGCTTGAGTTAAGTTTAACAAATCGCGTCCTGCTTGCATCAAAGTTTGAGCGTTATTAATAGAATATCCGACTGCCAGCTCGGCTTCTGGCAAATTCGGAGTAAATAACATTGCTCCAGAATATCGCTGCAAATTTGTTTGAGCATCAACAATTGTTTTACCGCGAACCACCGCAGATTCGATCGCAATCCGAGTCAAAACTCCGTCGCCGTAGTCGGAACAAACTACCGCATCTACTGTCGGTATTTGCTGCCGGATGTAGTCTGCCAATTGCAACTGCAAATCTAAATCCGGCAACTCGTCCGATTTGCGATCGACTCGGACAATTTGTTGAGTCACCGACTGTCGCGCGTGCCCGGAAATTCGGGTTTTCGTGACAGTTGGACGATGCGAATCAATCAAAATACCAGCCGTATCAATTCCCGCAGCCTCAAAAATACCACACAAAGCCTTTCCTTGGTCGTCTTTTCCGACCAAACCAGCAACTTTTACTTTGCCTCCCAGTTTGGCTAAATTGTAGACAGCATTTGCGCCACCTCCCGGTACTTGCCGAGTATTTTCGTAGCGCAAAATTAACACTGGTGCTTCGCGGGAAATTCGCTCCACTTGTCCGGTAACAAACTCGTCCAAGGTTAAATCTCCAATCGCTAACACCCGTGCTCGATCGAAGCAGTCTAATCTTTTCAATAATTGCTCAGTTGAGGCACGCAGTTGAGGCAAAAAATCGGAGTAGTCGTTAGTCATTGACAAAAAAATGGAGACTGAGGAGTTGATAATTGAGTGCGGGACGATCGGCAAATAAAAATGCTAAGCTAAAGATTAATAATATTGTCCTCCATGTTTTGATTTTTAACATTTAATTCATGTTCTCACTTAGGTAAAAACCCGTTGCCGATCGAAGGCGATCGCTTCAAGGACTTACCACAAGATTGTGAATCGAAGCAAACACATTTAGACACCGATCGAAAGTTTCCAGGTGTCAAAGTTGCCTTCTACCTTTGACCTCGATCGAGCAGAATTATTTCAACTTCTGCTTGATGATCGTAATCACCTGAGTCATTTGTTTTTTGAGTGCATCAATTTCAGCTTGCATTTTGGCAACTTTCTGAGTCAAAGCCTGAATTTCGGCAGCACCACCTCCCGAACTCGGTGCGGCTGCTGCTGCGGTGGCTGCGCCTTCTGGTACTGGTTTCTTTTTTGCCAATACCATTGCCGATTTGATCGCCTCGGTTAGCTGCTTTTTCTCAAAGGGTTTGGCGATAAAGGCAAAGAAATGCTTCTCAAAAGGTTTAGGAATTTTCTCCATCACCTCTTCTTCGCGACCTGACATGATCACTAAGGGTATCTTGGAAAGTTCGGCATGGGCTTGAACTTTTTGATACACTTCCCAACCGCTGACTTTGGGCAGTAGGAAATCTAACATAATTAGATTCGGTCGGGCTTGACGGATCAGTTTTAGTCCCTCTTCGCCGTCTTTTGCTTCTAGAACTTCAAAGTTACCCTGAGGCAACATCTCTCGGACTCGGACGCGGATGACTTTACTGTCATCGATTACCAAGATTTTTTGACCAGCCACGACTGACTCCTTCAGTAATGAGTGATGGTTCGGAACCTATAGTATATCCCTAACAGAATTCTACCCAGAATCCTTTGTAAGTTTACTTTGACTGCAATAGGCGATTTTGATTTTTGGCAAGACTACTACAAGTTCGGGGACTTTGATTTCGGATAGGATCGAAGGCATTAACTCGATCGCCACTTTATTTTATGCCGCCCCAAACTCCTCAAACTCCCGCTACCAAAGCAATTACCGCCCAGATGCGCGACGAAATTGAGGCGATGCCGGATTGGCTGCGCCGCCCAATCGGTAAGGCTAGCGAACTCTCCGAAGTGCAAAAAATTATTAAGCAGCGGCAAATTCACACGATTTGCGAAGAGGGGCGATGTCCCAATCGAGGCGAGTGCTATGCCCAAAAAACCGCAACTTTTTTGTTGATGGGGCAGACCTGCACCCGCGCCTGTGCTTTTTGTCAAGTAGATAAAGGTCATTCTCCGATGCCCCTCGATCCCGAAGAACCCCAAAAGGTGGCAGAGGCCGTGCGGCTTTTGGGTTTGCGCTATGCAGTGCTGACTTCGGTGGCGAGGGATGATTTGCCGGATGGGGGTGCGGGTTGGTTTGCTAAAACGATCGCCCAAATCCGCCTGTTAAACCCCGATACTCAAATTGAGGTACTTACCCCAGATTTTTGGGGCGGTGCCCCCGTGCCCACCCCCAATGGGATTGGTAGGGGCGATGCCCCCGTGTCCACCCCCAATGGGATTGGTAGGGGCGGTGCCCCCGTGCCCGCCCCCAATGGGACTTGGTAGGGGCGGTGCCCCGGTGCCCGCCTCGACTCGAATTGCCAGCGACAGAAATTCGGACGGTGGTC
>JAAUPF010000137.1 GCA_012034575.1 Richelia sp. CSU_2_1
CCGTCAGAAACTCCAGAAATCCCTGATGAAAACACTCAAAATCCGCCGTCAGAAACTCCAGAAACTCCTGATGAAAACACTCAAAATCCGCCACCAAATAATATAGTTAATGAAATTCCAAGTAATTCAAGAGGCGGTGCGATTAGGTTGCAAGCAGGAGGGACGATCGCAACGGGACAAATTAATGCAGCAGGTGCTGGTTCCGATAGCAATACTATCGGTCCGATCGCGGTAACTCCCAACAACAATCCAGTCAATAATTTACCCAATAACAATCCGGCAAATTTGCCAACACCTAATTTATTTGAGCCGCCAACAGTTCCGAATAACAATTCGTCGCTTCCCGAAAATACACCGCCACTAGACTCTTTTTTAACACCAAATCCTTTATTTACTGCTGACAATCCAGTCAGTCCAAACTCCAATTTTAATGCAGCAGATAACTTGTCAAATGTCAACCAGCAAACCGATATTAATCCTCAAATTAATAATGGATTTGTGACGGGCGATCGACCGGAAATATCGACTAATATTAATTCGATCGCACCGCCATCAATTTCTGCGGTAGAAAGCTCGATCGAACTCAGTCGCAGCTTAGATTGCGTCCCGACAAACGTCAGCCTTCCCGCAATCGAAGAAGGTTATACCAAGGAATTTGAAGAATATTTAGGCAGCACCGCCAACAAGCCCGCAGCCACCCTATCAGATACCTGCGAAACTCTCGGCAGAATAGCAGCACTTACTGACAGCAAACCAGCAGTAATTTACGCAAAATTTGTCCCCACCAAAGCGAAGTCTAAATCCAACGATCGATTAGAAATAATACTGGTTACAGCGCGAGGTCAATTTATCACCAGGCGTCCTTTCGGAGCAACGCGCAGCAATGTTGCAGCAGCAGTTAAAGACTTCACCGACGGCATTGAAGATATCGAAAAAGTGGAATTTGAAAGTTTGAGCTACTTGCCTGCCGCTCAAAAACTTTATCAGTGGTTGATCGAGCCGCTAGCAGCAGAATTGCAGGCAGAAAAAATCGACAATATCTCTTTTATTTTAGATGAAAAATTGCGTTCTATTCCTCTAGCAGCCCTCCACAGCGGCACAGACGGAAATAACCCCCAAAGCGGAAAATTTTTAGTAGAAAAATACGCGATCGCTCTGATGCCCAGTCTCACTTTAACCGATATTCGATATACCGATATTCGGAACGCCAAAGTTTTAGCAATGGGAGCCTCGGAATTTGCACCGGATCAGCGTCAAACTCCCTTACCCTTCGTACCGCTAGAATTATCAGCAATTCCCAGAGAACCTTGGAAACCGGCTGCTTTTTTGAATGAAAGTTTTACTTTAAATAACCTGGAAATGCAGAGGCGATCGCAACCTTTCGGCATCATTCATTTAGCCACTCACGCGCAATTTAAATCCGGTCCTCCAGAAAATTCTTTCATTCAGTTGTGGAACGATAAATTGCCCTTAACTGAAGTGCAGAATTTAAGTTGGAATAATCCACCAGTAACGCTGTTGGTACTGAGTGCTTGTCAAACTGCAAGGGGCGATCGAGATGCCGAATTGGGATTTGCTGGATTGGCATTTAAGGCGGGAGTTAAATCGGTTTTGGGGAGTTTGTGGTACGTGAGGGGAGAGGGAACGCTGCCGTTGATGGCAGAGTTTTACCACCAGTTAACTAGAGGTAAAATTAAGGTAGAATCACTGCGATCGGCACAAATGGCAATGCTGCAAGGTAAAGTCAAAATAGACAGTGAAGGTTTAATTTCGATCGACAATGAATCGCGAATGCTGTCGAGCGGTCAACCTCTGAAGATAGATTTAGAATTAAGCGGAAACATAAATTTATCTCATCCTTACTATTGGTCTGGTTTTACAATGATTGGTAGTCCTTGGTGATTTTAGATTTTTTGATTGTTAGATTTTTCGATCGTTAGATTTGGAGATCGAGTAATTAAAGGCGATAAATATATTTTAAGATGTTTTAATCGAAAAACTCAAAGCTTGGCTGAACCTGCGGGAGAAACTAGCGCAAAAGTTCGATCGCCCTTCCCGATCGCTCATAATAGTAAATAGTAACAAGTAAATTTTGTCAAAGCGAGGAACTAACGATGGTCACTGCTACCATAATATCGGATAATTTAGCTCTAGAAGAGTCCGTCACCGAGCCGCCCGACAACATGGAATTGGTAGACGGCAAACTTGTGGAGAAAAATGGTATGACACTTAAGACGGGTAAAATTCAGTTGAGGCTAGCTCGTTACTGGGGAGATTACAAAGATTCCAGCGGACAAGGGGGAGAGGCTTATGTCGAGGTTCCTTGCCGCACTAGCCAACAAATTCGCCGTCCCGATGTCGCTTATCTCACACCAGAATTAGTCGCACAATTTGGCAACCTTGCCACTTTACCCCAAAGCTTCCCCTTAATTGCCGAAATAGTTTCTCCTACCGATATCGCTGAAGATGTCTTTCTCAAAGCACAGGAATATTTAGCATCTAGCTGTCAGGAAGTATGGTTGGTTTTTCCCGAAAGTTGTTTAATATTCGTGATGACTCAAGAACGTATAGTAACATTTCGATCGGGCGATACTGCCAGCACTCAACAAATCCTCCTCGGTTGTAGCATCGAGGTCGATCGACTTTTAGCTTAAACGATAACTGAAGGAAGAAGGAAGAGTTGACAGTTGACAGTTGACAGTTGACAGTTGACAGTCGATCGTTGATGAAATCAATCTGCGTTCATCTGCGTTTATCTGCCTTGCATCTGTGGTTACAAGTTGACCTGGGACAGCTATTTTTTACATGAAAAAACGCTTGCTAATTTTAGGAGGAACTGGTGATGCGGCGCAATTGGCGGCGCGAGTTTCACAAATTCCTGAAATCGAGTTAATTACTTCTTTAGCGGGGCGCACACAGCAGCCTTCTCCTGTTACTGGTGCGGTGAGAATTGGCGGTTTTGGGGGGATTGATGGATTGGCTGAGTATTTGCGATCGAGTTCGATCGACCTATTAATTGATGCCACTCATCCATTTGCCGATCGCATCTCTTTAAATGCTACCATTGCTGCTGCTAAATGCCAAATTCCGCATTTAATATTAGTGCGTCCGCCGTGGGATAAAATAGAGGGCGATCGCTGGATTGAAGTTGACAGTCACGCAGCCGCTGCAAGGGTTTTATCCGAACGATCGCGGCGGGTATTTTTGACGATCGGGCGTCAAGAATTAGGTGCATTTGCGGGTTGGGATAATATTTGGTTTTTGATGCGGGCGATCGACCCTCCCGATCCAGAAACTAAGATTCCTCTGGGCAAATTGTTGCTAGCAAAAGGGCCGTTTTCCCTAGCAAGCGAATTGGAATTGATGCAGGAATATCAAATCGATACAGTTGTTAGCAAAAATAGCGGTGGCGATGCTACTTATGCGAAAATTGTGGCGGCTAGAAAATTGGGAATTCCGGTGGTGATGGTGCAGCGAAATCTGCTACCGCAAGTTGAAAAAGTTAGTGGTGTTGAAGGGGCGATCGATTGGTTGCGATCGCATTTAAATTAATGGAATGAGAGAGTTTTTGCAGCAAGCTTTTCGGGATGATTGGGAAAATTATTGGGAGTAGCTTGACTGGAACTTAGGCACAGTGAAAAAAAGCCAGAGAAGTAATAGCATGAATCGCTGCTCGTTACGATCGAGGCTAATCGCAATTTATCCAAAATTTCCGATCTCTAGCTGTGATTCTCGCGCGGTCAATTGCTACTTTCGGGAAACAGGCGGGCGATTATCCTATCCCACCGTTCGATAACTCTTTGTAAATAGGCGATAACACCTTCCACACGATCGATTCTTCCTTCAACGGGTTCGATGCGATCGGCAAATTTGCCAATTAACCTTTGAGTCTGGAAAACGTACTCGTCAATCCTCCGATTCAACAGATTGATATTTTCAGTTTGTTGATCGATTCGCTGCCCCATTCGCTCTATATTGGCGTTAGTGCGATCGATACTTGCAGCCGTACTCTGAGATTGTTGAGCTACAATTATTGCCAGTTGACTTAGCTGCCTGTTGGTTTCAGATTGTGCTTGAATTAAAGCAGACATTTGTGCTTCTATTTTGTCGATTTGTTCGGTACTCATGGATCTGAAGTATCCTTAGTTTTTGCTTGACTTTGCTTGGTTTTTGAGTTTGGTTTGCGACGGCAGTGCACTTTGCTTTTTAGATGGATTGGGATTGCTGATTTCTTGCGTATTTTCTGCCAGCCAGTTTTCTACGAGTTCCAATAAAACCTGGTTCAGGGAAACTTAATTAACTTTGCTCATCACTGCCACTGATTAGAGATATTACATCTAATTCTGGTATTGAAAAGCGTCGGCACTCGGCGACGCTGATGGTGTAACGAACATCGCCAACGCCATTTCGGAGCTCCGCTTCAATAATTCTGGGAAAATCTCCCTCGACTTTGAAATAGTTAACTTCTCGTGGTGTATAGCCAATTTGTTCGTAGTTGGGAATATGTATATCCAAATAGCCAACTTCAAAAAGGAGTGTTTCTAATTCTTCCTTGGCTATAGGATCGTTTTCGAGAAGCGCTCTAAGACTGGCGACAATATCCGGTAGAGATTCACCTCGTTCTTGTCTAGCATCAAGGGATATGTGCAGTAAAATCAGTGCGCCAGTGCCAGTATCATCTAGTTGCCGTTCGCTGGCGATCGCTAGTTTCTGATGCTGTTTGGCTGTCGTAGTTTTGACTTCAACAGCACAGTTTTGAAACTGGAAATCTTGTTGAGTTCCTTTTGCACCTGTCCAGCATTTGACTCCTTGGCGAGCTCCCAGTTGAGGAATAACAATCTGTCGCAGAAACCAGAGTTCACCATATAATCCTTGCTGTTCCGGTTGGCTAAGTCCTTCGGGGTTATGTTTTTCTAAGAATGCTTGCCATCGCCGCAGACGGGTAAAGAAAGCTACTACAGCGTTTTGCTCATCCGCAATCGGGGCAATTGCATCAACAATGTCCTGTACTAATGTTGTAAAGATATCGCTGTAACGCGAGTTGATAAGTACAAGTTGCAGGGTAAGGTGGGTATCATCATCTCCTTGCAGAGCTACACGCCTAACCTCAAAGCAGTTGGAATTCGGAAAAACAGCACCTTTCCCAATTGATTTGTGTTTCACCCGCATCATCATCAAACGTGCATTAGAAGGTTTTTCAATAGCGAGATAAACATCGTATGCAAGCTCTGGCAATAGGCGGCGGATGATATAGCCAGAAGGTATACTTGCAGTATCCTCATCCAGTATTTTCCAGGTATTTTGCACTGTCATGGCTGACCGAATTCCTCTTTCCAGTACACATTATTAACTTTATATTCGACCATCTGCGCTGTCTTGCTATCGGGAAAACTCATCACAAAACCGATGACAGGAATTTCCGAATTTATTCCTTCTGGATCTAGTGGATAAATCAATAGTAAGCCGTTTATTGGGGAACGCTTGGAACGCACAATTTTTGCATCTGGCGTATTACTAGAACTTGGTGGTTTACCAGCTTCTGCTCGCCGCTGATTGGTGAGATTGAGAATTTCCTCACGAGTTTCTAGGGAGAGATCTAGCCATTCATCGTTTGGACTCAGGAGACGAGAATTGCTGAGGCGATATTCCTGAGAAGATTCGGGCGAGGTATCCTTACGCAAAGTTAGACCAACTTTATGTTCAGCAAAACTCCACGTATTTTTTGCTCTATTATTTGATATAAGAACAACTGTCCATAAGATGAGTTCATGGGGGAGTTGAGCGTTGATATATTTGACGAGGAGTGAAGTATTTGCCAGTCTACAATTATCGTGAGACTGATAACCTGACAGAAAATCAATGACTTTTTCAGGAGAAACCTGCTCCCAGATATAGTTATGCTTTTCTTGTCTGGTAGGCGAGCTAAGTTTTCTCAGCAGTTCTTCAGTAACTTCAAGGTTTTGCTGGTTTTTATTTTCATCCTTGTAGAAGATAGTAGTTTCACTAAGGCTTCTGGTGTAGGATAATTGCATGACGGTGCCTGTCTTCATCTTATTAGCCCCAGTGATGAGCAACCCCTGTGGGTGCGTGCGAACTTTTAGACCAAATTCATCAGGTGTCGCTCCGGCATCAGCCATATAGTCAAACTCTTGCCGGAGTTCCTCGCTGGCAACAGTGATATGTTCGTACCATTCAATTAGGTCATCAGTTGTATACAATCTGCAAAGATCAAGATATCCCGGTCTGTACCCAAACCATCGCCCCATCTGCATCAAGGTGTCGTACATTTTTGAAGCTCGGAGATAATAGCTGACGCTCAGACCTTCCAAGGTTAGACCACGAGACAATTTATCACCGCCGATGGCAATAACGCTTAACCCTTTGTCTTTGTGTTCCCAGTAGTCTAGTACATCTTTGGCTGTGCCGTTAATTTTCTTAACCTGAATCTTAGAGGCGGCCCGGTACAGCAAAGGTTTGACTTCTTCCCAAGAAACTGATTTTAGTTCTGGATCGGGTATGGATGAGATTATAGATGAAGTGGTTGGCACAAAGTCATCTTTCCATAACTTCTCAAATTCTTCCTCTAGCTTGCCTGGTGCGTTGCTGTCGCCATACCGCAGTCGTTTTTGTAGGGAAGTCAACTCGTCTTTGACTTGCTTTGCTACCTCGGATTGGACAGCCGTAAAACGGGCCACATGAACTAGCATTGAGTTGTATTCGTTCTCCTGTCCTCGCACAATTCTTGCACCGCAACAAAGAATAAATGCTCTAACTGCCTCCTTGAGAGAACCTGGTAGTTCACCCGGAACGTGGTCTTTTTTGTGTTTGTCTGGCATCCATTCTTTTTGGTCTTCTACTGGTCTGATGATAGGCAAAGCTTCTGATGCTTCAAGACCAATTGCGGGGTCAGTGTCCAGCCCAAATACCTGCACTGGGCCGATGTAGTTTGATGGTGCAGGTAGGTTGATAATAAAACTACGTGGAAAGAGATCGTCTCCGTATTCAGGATTTTTTTGAGTGGAATCGGGGTAGATAAAGATGTTAGCGAATGGCGTGGCTGTGTAACCCACATAAGCACTCTTTTCAAAACTGTGAAGCAGTTTTCTGATTAATCCATTAATTGCTGAGACATCATACTCTTCCTGAACTTTGCCATTTTCATCGAATAGTGGGGAATTTTTTGTGTTGATCGAGGCATTGTCTGCCTCGTCATCAATGACGAGTAAGGGAACTCCTCTGACGATACGTTTTGCTGATTTTTCATCTTTATCTCCATGACGCAAAGCCCACTGTAGGAGATTTTTGAGTACAGTTGTATTCTTTTTGACAACAAACAATAATGGATTTCCAGCCCCTGCTGATACCCCAAACTGACCTGCTACTTTTTTATGAAAATCACCATTATTGGCACTGTTTGTAGCTGAATCAGCAATCAGCCTCTTTCCAACAGGAATTAGCCCCGCTCCAATGGAGGAACTCTCTTGAGTCGAAGCTCTGTGTACTTGTGAGTCATATCCTAGAAAACCTTCATCTAGACGCAGTTGTGTCTGGCTCCGCAAGCTGTCCTGCATACCAGCAAGCACAATAATCAGTTTGTATCCTGCATCAACCGCCTTGCAGATAAGACCAGTATAGTTTGCTGTTTTTCCAGACTGAACCTGTCCAACAACCATTCCTCTCCGATCCCAAGCTCCTGGACGCAAGGGGTTCTCTAGGCGTTCAAGAATAGAGTTTGTCAACTGATCTAAACCACTCGTTGTTGCTGGTGCCCAGCCCTTTTCTTCCTCCAAATAACGTTCATAACGGTTCCAGAAATCCCAATTGATTTCACTGTTGCGGTCAGCCAACCAAGGGATGTGACCATCTTTATTATTTTCTAGTACAGTACCTAGACCCATCCAGATGTTGAAAAGAGTTTCAAGTTCCCGGACGAGCTTTTCCTCATCTACCTCAACGGCACAGCCTTGTTGGCTAGTTCTGGTAGAATCAACGGCGATTTTGACTTTTTCCTGAATGATTTGCCGGGTGGGTGTTTGTTCGCCCTTCAACAGAGCTTGAGCCACCAGACGAGCCCTATCGTAGTCGTTCATTATAGATATTCTCCATTTGTATACCCCATCAGGCAGGCTACCAGTTCTTCAAAGTGCTGCAAAGGCTCCATCGTAAGTCAGCGTTTATGAATTTTGCTCTGCGCCTCAGAGTATTCTAAAATATTCTTATGACTCTAGCAAAGTCTTTATCCGCAGAAACAGCACTACACAAATCAATGAGCGATGCTTGAAAAACCTCATTTTTCGTACCTGCGCGGCGTGTAAACCCAATCTCCTCCATATTTGCGCGGCACGATCCGAGTCTGACTCGAACCAACAATTACTACAGTTCTCATATCCGCATCTGCCGCTTGAAATTCGCCGAGTTTGCAAACGCGAACTGATTCGCCGGGGCGACCGAGATTGCGCCCGAGAATGACGGGTGTTTCGGCATCGCGATGCTGCAATAAAATTTCGATCGCCCTTGCCAATTGCCACTGCCGCTGTGTTGATGCTGGATTGTAAAATGCGATCGCGAAATCTGCGATCGCGACCGCTAAAATCCGCCCTTCTATGAGCTCCCAAGGCTTGAGAATGTCGGAAAGCGAAATTACACAAAAATCGTGTCCGAGGGGTGCTCCGATCGCAGCAGCGGCCGCCTGCATGGCTGAAATGCCCGGTGCTACCCGAATCTCGATGCCTTGCCATTCGGGTTTTCCGCGAAAGTCGATCGCCTCAAATACTGCCGCCGCCATCGCAAAAATGCCCGGATCTCCCGAAGAAACGACGGCGACGGATTTTCCCGATGCTGCCAAATCTAGGGCAAAACAAGCGCGATCGAGCTCTTCCCGGTTGTCGGAATCGTGGCGCTGCTGGCCTTCTCGCAAAGTTCCGGCCAAGTCGAGATAGAACTTGTAACCCACCCAATCCGTAGCCTCGCGCAGGATTTGCTTGACTTCCGGGGACATCCAATGCGCGCCTCCGGGGCCCGTACCGACGATCGCGAGTTTGCCGCGACTGATTCCGATCGCACTTGCATCAATTGGTTCGGTAGCAAGTGCGATCGCGCAACTGAATGCGTTGGTGCGATCGTACCCGATTAACTGACTGTTTGCACCTGCTGCTGTCAGGGCTATTTGGGCGGCCGTGACTTCAAAACAAGCATTATATTTGATTAATTTAACTGTGTCGAATTCCACCAGTTCGGGAATATTTAAAAAACGCACGGGAACTTTAAAATATTGACCGATCGCCTCAATTACCGGATGTCCCATGTCACTTTTCAAGGCAAAAAATCCGGCGACGGCACCTGCTGCTAAATCAGCATTTTCTAAGATTTGTTGCACGTAGGAAACTGCTATTTCCGGCTCGATCGGCGATAATTGCGTGAGGGAAAATGTCGCATTTTGTGGGTGATAAACCAAACAATCGGGCGTCGGTAAAACTGCTTTGTCGGTGACGCGGATGGTTAATTTAGCATCGGGGTCAATCGGCAAATTGCTCTTTTCCAGCCAGCTAGCAGCCCCTTCAAGGCGTACTTTCTCCCCGGCGAGCAAGTTTGAAATAAACGTTTTCGCATCATCTGGATTCGCTAAATAATAGCCTTGAGGAGGACTCAGCAATGCGGTGCGAAAGCGGATATCTCCGGTGGTAGTAATTGCAGGTTGCGCGTCGAGGGCTGCGGCGATCTTCCTTGCCAAGTCATTAACTCCGTGCAAACCGCCCAACAAAGGTACGACGGCGCTGCCATCTTCTGCTACTGCTAAAACGGGAGGTTCGGCGCGTTTGTCAGAGAGAATTGGGGCGAGGGTGCGAATGATAATTCCGGCGGCGCAAATCGCAACAATTGGTGTTTCTGCTGCGAACAATTCCCGCAAAGTTTCGCCGAAGTTGGTAAAATTGATGTCGGTGTTGGAAGTGCGATCGCGCAAACCGTAAATCTGGGAATCGGGGAAAATTGCGGCGATTTTGCGGGCGATCGACAGGCTGTTTTGACCTAAAATAATAATTGCGGGATTAACTCTAACCATTTTCGATTTTAGATTTTAGATTTTAGATTTTAGATTCGATCTGAGATATTGTACCATTCCCAACAATCCTGTAGGGGCGGGTTCGCCAACGATTTTAAACGCAGCAAACAGGTTAAATAAACCCGCCCTGCCCCACGATAAACCTCCAAGCAGCATTGGTGCAAGATGTCAGTTATATCTGAGATATTGTACCATTCCCAACAATCCTGTAGGGGCGGGTTCGCCAACGATTTTAAATGCAGCAAACAGGTTAAATAAACCCGCCCCACCCCACGAATAACCTCCAAGCAACATTGATGCAAGATGTCAGAAGGTAAATCCTAATTTTACTTGACTTTTGTACGGACTTGACCTATTATTAAATAATGGGAATCCGTGCCGTCATATAAAGTAAAAAAGATTGCCCCCAGCGAAGACAGCGCAACTGCAAACATGGCGGCGCTCAAGCGCAACTACGAACTCCAACAGGGATTGTGTCACAATAGTCTTAATTTAATTTTGTAAGTTCCCGTACTTGGGAAACTGGTTTTCGCCCTATAGCGATTCTGTAAATTCTGCGATCGCTCCCTCAGATATTGACATCGCAGAACAAAATTTTGCTCAATTAAAATGCAGGAGTTTAGGCGTAATGTCAGAAAATCAAAATGAACCCAGAGAATACGATGCCGTCCTCGGCGTTGAAAATTCAATTCCTGTTAATGCTGCGGTACTCGGAGGCATTTCCGGCGTTAAAAGCCGCTTGGCTTCACCCATTGTCGAAGTGAGAATCGCCGCACTCTCCGAAGCACTAAAACATGGAAAAACAGGTTTAGATTTGATAATTCAAGCTTTGCAGGATGAATCGATGCAGGTGAAATTTGCTGCCTATTCACTACTGAAAGATCGAGATGACTTAAAGATTAAACCTCAGTTTCAAGACTATCTCCCTACATTTGAATTTGATGTCATCACAGTCAATGCTGAAGGAAAAGAAAACAGTCGGATCGAGTCTTTTGCTTATTACTTCCCTGAAGACTTAGGTAATGGAATTACGCTGGACATGGTTTACATTCCCGGCGGTACATTTATGATGGGTTCGCCAGCAACAGAATTAGGTAGATTGGATGATAGAGAAGGCCCGCAACGCGAAGTAACAGTACCGGCTTTTTATGCAGGGAAATACCCCATTACTCAAGAACAATGGCAAGCGGTTATAGGCACTAACCCCTCGGCATTTAAAAGAGACAAATATCCCGTACACATTGTAATCTGGCATGATGCTGTGGAATTCTGCCGGAAACTTTCTCAAAAAACAGGACATAGTTATCGATTACCTTCGGAAGCCGAATGGGAATATGCTTGTCGCGCTGGAACCACGACACCTTTCTCTTTTGGCGAGACAATTACTGCGGATTTAGTGAATTATAATGGCAACTATCCTTATGGTTCTGCACCGAAGGGAACTTATCGCCAACAAACAACGAATGTGGGGAGTTTTCCACCGAATTCGTTTGGTTTGTACGATATGCACGGCAATGTTTGGGAGTGGTGCAGCGATAAGTGGCATGACAATTATAATGGCGCACCGACTAACGGAAGTTCTTGGGAAACTGGTGGATCTGAATACCGAGTGCTTCGTGGCGGTTCCTGGGTCAACTTTGCAGTCGCTTGCCGCAGTGCCTTTCGTTACAGGAATTCGGCAGTCGTTCGCGGCAGGGGTATCGGTTTTCGCGTGGTTCTTGTGGGTGCGTAGTCTACGGTTTTCGGTTCCCTGCAGCAGTCTCCCGCGATCGCTCTTCTTTTCCTTTTAACCTTTAGCCCTATTGCGATTCTGTAGATTCTTCGATCGATACCTGAGATAATGCAGCGGAATACATCTTGCACCTAAATTTTAGTGACAGCAGCAATGAACGTAGCATCTCAGCAGTTGCCCGATTTGACAGCAAAAACTAAGTCAGAAGCACTAAAAACTATAGCAGACAGCGACTTTGTATTCAAAACTAAAACAGAGGGTGGATATGAAACATTCGAGCATCCTGATGGTAGTTTAATTCATATTAGACCCACTGGTGAAATTGTCCGAACCGGGCCTAAAATAAAAAACGATCGCGGTAAAAGTTACCGCCGCCGATACGACCAGTTTGGCAATCAGATTCAATTTATCCCAGGTTCAAACACTCACAGTACCGGAGAAAATATAATTCTATGACTGCTACAACCGATCGCCCTTTAAAACATTTTTGCATAGAAGACTTGAAAAGTGCCGACCTCACAGGCATTTCTCTAATCCCCCAACCTTTAACCTTGCGTTTAGACTTTACCTTGACACCGGAATTTATGACACTTCGATCGAATTCTATCAACTGGTTCATCACGCAATCTCTCAACCTGTTAACTCCGACTCAGAAGATTCTTGTTTCTGGGTGGGTAACGCAGAATTAAGACAATTGACAGAAGATAAGAGTCAAATCTTATCCGCTTTATCCTATCCTTTTCAAGATCGAGCAGGCTCGATCGAGACAGGTTCCTCATCGCTTTTCTACTTTCGGCTGGAAGGGGATATTTGTATCGAAGTAGTTTGCGGTAGTTACAAAATATTTCAAGAATTGGAAAGCGCATAAATTGCGATCGCGCATATCCCCAGAAACCGGGTTTTTTCGATAATCCTTCGTCGCAGCGTAAAGACTTTGCAAAAAACCCGGTTTCTCTGCCGCAGCGCATAAGTCTCGTAAGCTTGAAACCCTTGATAAATCTCGTTTTTACCTAAATCTAGATCCCCCTAAATCCCCCTTAAGAAGGGGGACTTTAAGAGTACTTCCGGTCTTCCTCTCTTAAGAAGGGGGACTTTAAGAGTACTTCCGGTCCCCCCCTTCTTAAGGGGGGCTAGGGGGGATCTAGGTCTAATAGTCAAACAGCAGTCTTGCCGCACATAATATCACCTAATTAAAACGCGCTACAATCAATAAAGATTTCGAGGTCTAGTTGTGAAACGGATTGTCTTAATTGCAGGGTTTGAATCTTTCAACGCCGATTTGTACCGCAAAGCTGCCGAGTTGGCTGTTTCCGGCTGTCAGGAATTGGAAATACAAGTTTTTAGCGATCGCGCCCTGACAGATGAACCCGATTCTGTCGCAGCAGCCCTCTCAAATGCTGATGTATTTTTCGGCAGTTTGCTGTTCGATTACGATGCGGTAATGTGGCTGCGGGAAAGAGTGCAAAATATCCCGATCCGCCTGGTTTTTGAGTCGGCTTTGGAATTGATGAGTCTCACTCAAATCGGCGCTTTTAAAATTGGTGACAAACCGAAAGGTATGCCGAAGCCGATTAAATTTATTTTGGATAAATTCAGCAACGGGCGAGAAGAAGATAAGCTAGCCGGTTACATCAGCTTTTTGAAGGTTGGCCCGAAATTATTGAAATACGTTCCAGTGCAAAAAGTTCAAGATTTGCGCAACTGGCTGATTGTTTACGGTTACTGGAATGCGGGCGGTGCGGATAATGTTGTCTCGATGTTTTGGACACTTGCCGAAAAGTATTTGGGGCTGAAAGTTGGGGAAATTCCGCCACCCGTGGAAACTCCCAATATGGGTTTGTTGCATCCCGATTATAACGGTTATTTTGAATCGCCCCGGCAGTATTTGGATTGGTATTTAAGCAATGAAACAATTATATCTCGTAGGGTGCGTCGCGATGAAAAATCTACAAATCAATTCGACAATCTCCCAGCGACGCACCAGAAAATCTCCAGACAAAATGATACAAAACCCGTTGTGGGCATTTTGCTGTACCGCAAGCACGTTATCACCAAACAGCCTTACATCCCTCAATTAATCCGCTATTTTGAAGCTGCGGGAATTATCCCCGTGCCAATTTTTATCAATGGTGTAGAAGGCCATGTAGCGGTGCGGGATTGGATGACAACTGCTGCTGAAACCGCGCAACGAAAAGCAGGAAACATCGAAACTCTTTCGCTGTCTCCCGATGCTGTAGGAGTTGATGCGATTGTTTCGACGATTGGCTTTCCTTTGGTGGGCGGGCCGGCTGGTTCGATGGAAGGCGGGCGGCAAGTAGAAGTTGCAAAGAAAATTTTAGCTGCTAAAAATGTACCTTATTTTGTTTCGGCACCTTTGCTAATTCAAGACATCCATTCTTGGACCCGTCAGGGAATTGGAGGTTTGCAAAGTGTGGTATTGTATGCTTTGCCGGAGTTGGATGGCGCGATCGATCCTATTCCCCTCGGCGGTTTGGTTGGTGAAGATATTTATTTAGTTCCCGATCGCGCGAAACGCCTCACAAGTAGAATTAAAAATTGGGTGAAACTGCGGCAAACTCTGCCCGCAAAACGCAAGGTTGCGATTATTTTATATGGGTTTCCTCCGGGTTACGGTGCGGCGGGTACTGCTGCTTTGTTAAATGTACCGAAATCGCTGCTAAATTTGTTGCGGGAAATGCAAGCTGCGGGTTATGAGGTTGGGGAAATTCCTGCAGATGGCGAAGAGTTAATTCGCAGGGTGAAAGAGGCGGATGATGCAACCGCAGATGGGGGCGGATTAACGCGGATGAACGCAGATGTGGGAGGGGGTTTTGGGAGTAGTGTTAATGTTAGAAGGTTGGAGAAGTGGTTGGGGTATTTGTTGGTAAGTCGGATTGAAAAGCAGTGGAAATCTTTGACTGGGACGGGAATTAAAACTGATGGCGATGAGTTTCTAATTGGTGGGGTTAGATTGGGGAATGTTTGGATTGGTTTGCAGCCGCCGTTGGGAATTGCGGGCGATCCGATGCGGTTGATGTTCGATCGAGATTTGACTCCTCACCCGCAATATGCTGCTTTTTATAAGTGGTTGCAAAATGAGTTTCAAGCTGATGCTGTGGTGCATTTCGGAATGCACGGAACTGTTGAATGGTTGCCCGGTTCGCCGTTGGGAAATACTGGCTATTCTTGGTCGGATATTTTGTTGGGAAATTTGCCGAATCTTTATATTTACGCTGCGAACAATCCGTCGGAGTCGATGCTAGCAAAAAGGCGCGGTTACGGTGTTTTGATTTCTCATAACGTCCCGCCTTACGGGCGCGCAGGTTTGTACAAGGAATTGATGGCTTTGCGCGATTTAATTTCCGAGTATCGGGAGGATGCGGAAAAAAATTACTTGTTGAAAGAGGCGATTTGCAAGCAGATTTTAGATAGCGGTTTGGAGGCGGATTGTCCGTTTGAGGATGCGCGCAAGTTGGGGATGGCTTTTAGTTTTGAGACTGTGCGAATGTTCAGCAATGATGCTTTTAACCGTTATTTGGTGAAGCTTTACGAGTATTTGCAAATTGTAGAATCTCGTTTATTTTCTGAGGGTTTGCACGTTCTTGGCGAACCTCCTAATTCTGAGGAAATGCGGTCTTATCTTGAGGCTTATTTTGGCGAGAGATTGTCGGGGAAAAAATTGCGTCAATTGGTTTTTGAGGAAAATGAACCGCAGAGGCGCAGAGGGCGCAGAGAGGAGGAAAGAGAGGGGTTTGATGGAGTTTTTGAGGAGGGATTGGTAGTTAAGGATTTGTTGTTGCAAACAGGGGATGAGTTGGCGAATTTGTTGCGGGGTTTGAATGGTGAATATATTCTGCCCGCGCCCGGTGGAGATTTGTTGCGGGATGGGGCTGGGGTGTTGCCTACTGGCAGGAATATTCATGCTTTAGATCCTTATCGGATGCCTTCGCCTGCTGCTTTTGAAAGGGGGCGGGAAATCGCGCGGAAAATTATTCAGAAGCACTTTGAGGAACAGGGAAATTATCCCGAAACTGTGGCGGTGATGTTGTGGGGTTTGGATGCGATTAAGACTCGCGGGGAGTCGATCGGAATTCTGCTGGAATTGGTGGGCGCTGAACCTGTTAAAGAAGGAACTGGGCGGATCGTTCGCTACGAGTTGAAACCGTTAGCTGATGTCGGCCATCCCCGGATTGATGTGTTGGGCAATCTGTCGGGAATTTTCCGCGATAGTTTTGCAAACATTATTGAGTTGTTGGACGATTTGTTTGTGCGCGCTGCTGCTGCTAACGAACCGGAATCGGATAATTTTATTCGCAAACACGCCTTAATTTTGCAGGCTAAAGGTGTAGAGAATGCTGCTGCTAGATTGTTTTCCAATCCGGCTGGGGATTTTGGTTCTTTGGTGAATGACAGAGTTGTTGATGGCAGTTGGGATTCTGGGGATGAGTTGGGGACAACTTGGGAAAGTCGCAATGTTTTCAGTTACGGAAGAAAGGATAAGGGGGAGGCGAGGCCGGAGGTTTTGAGTCAGTTGTTAAAAGGGTGCGATCGAATCGTCCAAGAAATAGATTCTGTGGAATATGGCTTAACAGATATTCAAGAGTATTATGCGAATACTGGCGGTTTGAAAAAGGCGGCGGAAATGCAGCGCGGGAAAAAGGTCAATACGAGTTTTGTCGAAAGTTTTTCCCGCGATACGACTCCGCGCAATTTAGACGATTTGCTGCGTTTGGAATACCGCACTAAACTGCTAAATCCAAAGTGGGCAAACGCAATGGCTAATCAAGGTTCGGGCGGCGCTTATGAAATTTCGCAGCGGATGACAGCATTAATTGGTTGGGGCGGAACCGCTGATTTTACCGACAATTGGGTTTACGAACAAGCGGCGGATACTTATGCTTTGGATGCAGAAATGGCGCGGAAATTACAGGCAGCAAATCCTGAGGCTTTTCGCAATATTGTCGGCAGAATGTTGGAGGCTAACGGGCGCGGTTTCTGGCAGCCGGATGCGGATAAATTGCAGAAGTTGCGCGATTTGTATGAGTTGACTGATGAGAAAATTGAAGGTGTTGAGGTTTATGAATAATGCGATAATTAATTATCGATCGAAAAGGGTTTGTAGTGATTCGTAGGTTGGGTGGAGTAACAAAAAGCAACTTGTTACAGTAGGTTTTAACTGACATCTTTCACCAATGTAGATCAGAGATTTTCTGGTGGCGTGGGGTCGGGTTTATGAACCTGTTTGCTACATTTTAGGCTAAAAGCGAACCCGCCCCTACAAGAATACAGTCGATCGCGATAACAGATTATATCGTGTCCGGTAGCATCGGTTATTATAAGATTTGCTACTGTATAAGCATTCTTCCTTCTTCCTTCTGCTTGTTGAAAATGAGAAAAATTTTAGGATTGTTCGTATTCGGAATGATAATTGCGATCGCCTCTGCAGCTATTGCGGCTCAACCTTTGTTTATCGCTTACCCTCCTGCAAACCACCAAACTACAGCCGATCGCATCTTTTTCATCGGTACGGCACCGCCAACAGGTGATGTTTCGGTAAATGGCAGTCGAATTTCGCGCACTGCTGCGGGTCATTTTGCCCCGAGTTTGCCGCTGCAAATTGGAGTAAATACCTTTACCTTCCGCCACGAAAATCGGGAAATTACTATTAGGGTAACTCGCCAGTCTAATCGGCAGGAAATACCCGCAGGTTTGGCGTTTGCTAAAGATTCCCTAACTCCAAAAGTTGATGTAGCGAGTTTGCCGGGGGAGTATATTTGTTTTGGCGCGATCGCCCCTGCTAATGCGACAGTGGCAGTTAAATTGGCAGGCATTACAATTCCTTTAAAAGCTCGATCGCAAGTCCAACTCCCGGACAACAAATCTGTACTTTTAGGTGAAAACTCCTTGCTTCAAAAAAGCAGTATCGAACAGTATCAAGGCTGCGCTCAAACCCCTGACAGTCAGGGCGGGCACGGGGGCAGGGCCCCTACAAGTGAAAAAACAATTGATTTGGGATTGCCTGTATTTGAACTAACAATGAACGATCGCACGATTTCCCAACAAGGGACGGGCGGGATTTCGATCCTATCTCCGGCAGATTTGGAAGTAGCAGAAATAACGGCCGATCCGGGTGTTGCGAGAACCGGTGCGAGTACGGATTTTTCGCGAATGACACCGCTACCGAAGGGAACTAGAGCAACAGTTATCGGGCGAGAGGGAGAATGGTTGAGGCTCGATTACGGTGCTTGGATTAGAGCGTCGGAAGTGCGAATTGTTAAGGATGCCGTGCCGCCCCGATCGATTATTCGCAGCGCTCGATCGCGCCAAGTTCCCGGCTGGACTGAGGTGTTATTTCCCTTAGAAATACCCGTGCCAGTTACCGTACAGGAAGGAGAACGAACTTTTACTTTAACGCTGCACAATACCACCGCTCAAACTGACATTATTCGCCTCGATGATGACGCGGTAATTGCGCGTTTGGCCTGGCAGCAAATAGCGCCGCTGCAAGTACAATACACCTTTCATCTCAAATCAGCCCAGCAGTGGGGATATAAATTGAGATACGACGGCACAACTTTAGTTTTGTCTTTAAAACACCCTCCCATGCAGGGCGGGCACGGGGGCAGGGCCCCTACAATTGGGGGTGCGAATTTGCAAGCAAAACCGCTATCAGGAATTAAAATTCTCATCGATCCGGGACATGGCGGGCCGCAGGATTTAGGTGCGGTGAGTCCTACCGGGCTGCGAGAAAAAACCATAGCTTTAACTGTGTCGAAATTAGTGCGGGATGAGTTGGTAAATCGCGGCGCAATTGTGGTAATGACGCGAGAAGAAGATGTCGATTTGGATCTGCCGCCGAGGGTAGCAATGATTCAGAAAGAAGAACCCGCGATCGCAGTTTCTATTCACTACAATGCTTTGCCCGATAACGGTGACGCGATGAATACTAAAGGCGTCGGTGCCTTTTGGTTTCACCCGCAAGCGCACAGTTTGGCAGTGTTTTTGCACAATTATTTAGTGACAAAACTCAACCGCCCGAGCTATGGTGTATTCTGGAACAACCTAGCCATGACTCGTCCTGCCGTCGCTCCATCTGTTTTAATGGAATTGGGATTTACGATCAATCCCGAAGAGTTTGAATGGATTGCGAATCCGGCAGAACAGAAAAAATTAGGCGAGGCAATTGCCCAAGGCATTACCGAATGGTTTGCTTCCGTTAAGAGTTGACAGTTGACAGTTGACAGTTGACAGTCGATCGTTGAGAGTTGAGAGTTGACAGTTTTTCTTCTTCCTCTTCCTTCTTCCTTCTTCCTTCTTCCTTCTTCCTTCTTCCTTCTTCCTTCTT